>NZ_JBVJDK010000006.1:172222-518956 GCF_055582325.1 Streptomyces sp. NPDC042100 | reverse complement strand
CAGCAAGAACACCGAAGCCGCCACCGCCTTCGTCACCTGGCTCAGCACCCCCGAAGCCCAGAAGATCCTCCAGGACGCCGGCTTCCAGAAGCCGTAGTGACCACCGGCCCCGCGCGGAGGAGTGGCTCTCGCCGCGCGGGGAGCACCGGTCGGGAGGGTCCCGCGCGCCGTCCGCGGTGTTCGGCGCGCGGGACCCGGCCGTTCGGCGCCCGGCGGGCCGGTTCCCGGCGGGTCGGTTCTCGGCGGGTCAGTTCTCGGCGAAGACGACGACCGCGTCCCGCTCCTCGAAGACGAGCGGTGCCGTGCGGGAGGGGTTGAGGAAGATCCCGTAGGTGGGAGGTGCCTCGCCGTGCCGGGCGAGGCGGTAGCCGATGGCGGTCTCGCCTCGGCGGCGCGCGGCCTCGACGACGGTGGCGAAGTTCGCCGGGACGCCCGGGATCACGTAGTCGCAGGCGGGCTTGAGGTAGATCTCGGAGCCCTCCGGGTCGAAGAGGTCGGCGAAGACATCGTACAGGTCCCGGTTCTCGGTGAGCTGGGTGAGCAGCAGGCTGATCACCTTGGTGCTGACGATGAAGTCGTCGGCCTTGGTCACCTGCGCGACCTCGCGGTTGGCGTCGTCGTGCATCTCCGTGACGATCGAGTACGGGTCGCCCAGGGCGACTTCGATGTCGCGCAGGTGGAGCAGGGTGACGAGGGTGCGGTCGTCGGCGCGGCCCGGGGGGACGGTGTCGTCGGAGAGCACCACGATGTGCTGGTAGCCGCCCAGGTCCAGGGCCTCCAGCGAGGACCTGCGGGTCGGCTCGCAGGGTTTGAAGCCGACGGACAGGTGGGCGAGCCGCTCGCGCGGCACGGCGTCGGGACGGCGGGGCGCGGCGATGTCCAGGGTGGAGCCGGGTTCGACGAAGCTGTCGAGCAGCGTGACGAGCTTCGCGGTACGGGAGTTCTCGCCGATCAGCAGGGTGCGGTCGAGGCGGGGCGGCTGGCCGGGGGCGGTGGTGACGGCGCTCTCGACGACCGGTTGCGGGCCGTCGGCCAGGCTGATGAGGAGGTCGTCCTCGGCGACCATCAGCAGGTGGTCGCCGGGGCCGATGACGGTATCCATGGGCGGGTTGACGAGCACCTGGCCGTCGGTGCGGTGGATTCCGGCGGGGACGCCTCGGGAGAAGGCGCCGAGCGCCTGTCCGTAGGTGGCGCCGACGAGGGAGGGTTCCTCGCGGAAGTAGAACTCGTTGCCGACGAAGCTGAGCAGTTCGTTGAAGACGGTGGACAGGCCGGTCTGCCGGTGGGCCTGGGCGATGAGCCGGACCGCGATGTCCTCGGCGTCGATCACCAGCGCGTCGGGGCCGGCGGCGAGCCGGGCGGCGGCGAGGTTCTCCGAGTCGTGCACGGAGGCGACGATGTGCGGGCGGGCGGCCTGCCACGTACGGCTGTTGAGCAGGAGCAGCACCTTGATGACGGCTACGTCCCGGTCGGCGCCGGTGGGCGGCAGCACCATGATGGACTTGGCGGTGTCGGGGCTGACGAGCTCCAGGTCGGCGCGGGTGAGCGGGTTGCCGGAGCGGCAGACGACGCGGGTGCGGCCGGGGTCGGGGACGCGTTCACGGATGGCGTCCTCCATGGCGACCTTGTCGCGGTCGGCGAGGATCACCACGCAGGAGCGGCGTTCGCTCTGGTTGGCCTCGACGAGTTCGGCGACCACCGTGAAGACCTGGTCGGACCAGCCGAGCACGATGGTGTGGCCGCGTTCCAGGAGGGTGGAACGGCCCTTGCGGAGCTCGGCGATGCGCTGGTTGAGGCCGGTGGTGAGGACACCGATGAGGGCGCTGACGATGAAGATGCCGCCGATGGTCACGGCCAGCATGAGGCCGAGGAAGACCGGGCCTCCGGTGTCGCCGCCCATGGTGCCGGGGTCCAGGGTGCGCAGCAGGCTCATCCAGGCGACGCCCGCCCAGCCGCCGTTGTTCTCGGCGTCGGTGTCGGTGAACAGCACGACCAGGGTGGAGGCGACGCCGATCAGCAGCAGCGAGGCGAGGGCCAGCCAGCTGATGAGGGCGGGTGTGCCTCGGTCCATCGTGCCGTCGAACCAGTACCGGAACCGGGCCCGTAGCCGTTCGCGCACCCCTGATCCCCCCCTGTTCCCCGTGCCGGGCCGGGGGTTCCGGCCGCGGGCGTCGGTCATTCTCGCAGCCGGTGCCCGGGGGGCGGCGGGCGCCCGGCGCGGGTGCGTCAGACGGCGAGCGCGCGGGAGCCGAGGACGCCGAGCAGCCGGGTGACCTCGTGGGCCATGGCGGTGCGGCCGGCCCCGAGGTAGCGGCGGGTGTCGGCCAAGGCCCGGTCAGCGTCGAGGACTTCGCGGGCGGCTCGGGTGAACACCCGGTTGAGGTGGGTGGCGATGTTGACCTTGGTCATGCCGTGTCCGACGGCGGTGGCGAGGTCCGCGTCGGCGACGCCGGAGGAGCCGTGCAGCACCAGCGGCACGGGGAGCCGGGCGCGCAGGGCGGCGATGAGGGCGAAGTCGAGGGCGGCGTCGCGGGTGGCCATGGCGTGCGAGGTGCCGACGGCGACGGCGAGGGCGTCGACGCCGGTGGCGGCGACGAAGGCGGCGGCCTCGTCCGGGTCGGTGCGGGCGCCGGGAGCGTGGACGCCGTCCTTGCCGCCGACCTCGCCGAGTTCGGCCTCGACCCACACTCCGGCGGCGTGGCAGCGGGCGCGTACGCGGGCGGTGGCGGCGACGTTCTCCTCGTACGGGAGCGTGGAGGCGTCGAACATGACGGAGGTGAAACCGAGGGCGACGGCCTCCTCGACGAGCGGGGCGGAGGTCGCGTGGTCGAGGTGGACGGCGACGGGGACGCGGGCGGCGCGGGCGACGGCGAGGGTCGCGGTGCCGATGGCGGCGAGGGCGCCGTGGTAGCGGGCGGTGTTCTCGCTGACCTGGAGGATGACCGGGGTCCCGGCGGCCTCGGCGCCGGCGACGATGGCCTGGGCGTGTTCGAGCTGGATGACGTTGAAGGCGCCGACGCCGCGGCCCGCGGCGGCGGCCGGTGCGACGATCTCGCCCGTTCCTGTGAGGGGCATGGGGGTGCTGCTCCTTGCTCGGCGAAGTGCGGGGACGGGGCGGGGCGGGGATGGAACCGGGGCCCGGGACCGGGACCGGGACCGGGACCGGGACCCGGTCCCGCCCGCCGCCGGGAGGGGGCCGGCGGGGGCGGGCCGGGCGTCACCGGCGGGCGGCGTCAGGACCGCCCGCCGGGGTCAGGAGCCGGCCAGGACGATGGAGCGAGTGAGGCCCTGGGGCGCGTCGGGGTCGAGGCCCCGGCGGCCGGCGAGGGCGACGGCGAGACGCTGGGCGCGGATGAGGTCGGCGAGCGGGTCGGTGTCGGAGACGGAGACGTACGCGCCGGTCGGGGCGATCTGGTCGAGGAGTCCGGCGGGCGGGGCGCCGAGGAACCAGACGGTGCTGGTGGGGCCGGTGACGCTGATGGGGCCGTGGCGGTACTCCATGGCCGCGTAGGACTCGGTCCAGGCGCCGGCCGCCTCGCGCAGCTTGAGGGCGGCCTCGTTGGCGAGGCCGATGGTCCAGCCGGTGCCGAGGAAGGTGAACTGCCCGGAGGCGACGGCGGCTTCGGGCAGCGGCTCGGCGACGGCCCGCTCGGCCTGCTCGGCGAGGTCGTCGGGGGCGAGGCCGAGGGCGGTGCGCAGCAGGACCAGCGCCGTGGTGGCGAAGCGGGTCTGGACGACGGACTTCTCGTCGGCGAAGGAGAGGTCGACGACGGTGCCGGCGGCGTCGACGACGGGGGTGGCGAGGTCGCCGGTGAGCGCGGTGGTGGGGGTGCCTTCGGGGACCCGGGCGAGGGCGGCGAGGACCTCGGTGGTGGTGCCGGAGCGGGTGATGGCGACGACCCGGTCGTAGCGGCGGTGGGCGGGGTACTCGGAGGCGGCGAAGGCGTCGGTCTCGCCGAGGCCCGCGCTCTCGCGGAGCACCGCGTACGCCTGGGCGATGTAGAGGGAGGTGCCGCAGCCGAGGACGGCGACGCGCTCGCCGTCCTCGGGCAGTCCGGCGGGCTTCAGCTCCTGTGCGCGGCGCCAGCAGGCGGGCTGGCTGGCTATCTCCGTGTCGACATGACTCATGGCGGCGCCTCCCCGAACCGATGATGATTGAAGTTGGCTCCTTTATAGAGTCTGTGCGCAACTTTGAGCAAGCATGTGCAGTGACTGCTCAGGTGGGGCGGGTGCGCGTTACGCTCGGCCCCCGAGGTCACGAGGCGAGGAGAACGGTGATGAGCACGCACGAGCGCTGGACGCGGCTGCTCGACGCGCTGGGCGAGAAGGGCAGCATCGAGGTCGGCGAGGCGGCCGAACTGCTCGGCGTCTCCCCCGCCACGGTCCGCCGCGACCTGGAGGAGCTCGCCCGCCAGCAGCTCCTCACCCGCACCCGGGGCGGCGCCGTCCTCAGCGGTGTCACCTACGACCTGCCGCTGCGCTACAAGACCGCGCGCAAGGCGGACGAGAAGCAGCGCATCGCCCGCGCCGCCGCGGCGCTCGTCCCGCCGGGCGCGATCGTCGGGCTCAACGGCGGCACCACCACCTCCGAGGTCGCCCGCGAACTCGCCACCCGAGGCGACCTCGCCGGGCACACCGGCGGCCCGGCGCTGACCATCGTCACCAACGCGGTCAACATCGCCAACGAGCTCGCCGTCCGCCCGTACGTGAAGACGGTCGTGACCGGCGGGGTCGCGCGCCCGCAGTCCTACGAGCTGACCGGCCCGCTCGCGGCGGCCACCCTCCAGGGGCTCTCCCTGGACTACGCGGTCCTCGGCATCGACGCGGTCGACCCGGACTTCGGCGCCTCCACCCACGACGAGGGCGAGGCGAGCGCCAACCGGTCCATGGCGGAGCGGGCGGCCACCCTCGTCGTGGTGACCGACTCCACCAAGCTGGGCCGGCGGGCCTTCGCCCGCGTCTGCGCCATCTCCGACATCGACATCCTCGTCACCGACCACGACGCCCCCGATCCCGTCGTCGAGGCGCTCACCGAGCAGGGCGTCGACGTCCGGCGCGTCTAGGCTCCCCGCGCGCCCGCCCGCTGACAAGGGGCGCGGCGCGCTCCCGGCCGGGCCGGCCGGGACCCGCCGGGGGCGGATCAGGTGCCGAGGAGCGCCAGCGAGACCCACAGCGCCACCGTGGCGGCGGCCAGGGCGGCGGGCACGGTGAGGGCGCCGAGCAGGGTGAACTCCCCCAGCCGCACGTCGTGGCCGCGCTCGTGCGCGATGCGCCGCCACAGCAGCGTCGCGAGGGAGCCCGCGTACGTGAGGTTGGGGCCGATGTTCACGCCGAGCAGCACGGCGAGGACCGCGCCGGGACCGGCGGGCGCGGCGAGCGGGGCGAGCGCGAGGACCGCCGGCAGGTTGTTGATCAGGTTCGCGAGGAGCGCGGCGAGCGCGGCGGTGCCGAGCAGCGCGGGCAGCGAGGTGCCGTCCGGCAGCAGGGCGCCCAGCGTGTCGCCGAGCCCGTTGTCGACGACGGCGCGGACGACGACGCCGAGGCCGAGGACGAAGGCGAGGAAGGGCAGCGCGGCGGAGCGCACCAGCGCGACCGGGCCGGTGTCCCCGCGCAGCAGGGCGCGGACCGCGAGCACCGCCGCGCCGGCCGCCGCCGCCCACGCGGGGTCCACGCCGAGCGCGGAGGCGACGGCGAAGCCGGCGAGCGTGGCGGCGACGGTGACCAGCGGGAAGACCGGCACCTCGACCGGGGCGGCCGCCTCGCCCGGAGCGTCCGGGAGGTCGGCGGGGTCCGCGAGGTCGGCGGCGAAGAAGCGCCGGAAGACCGCGTACTCGACGGCCACGGCCACCACCCAGGGCAGCAGCATGAGCAGCGCGAAGCGGGTGAAGCTGAGCCCGGTGGCGGCGAAGGCCAGCAGGTTGGTGAGGTTGGAGACGGGCAGCAGCAGGGAGGCCGTGTTCGACAGGTGGGCGCTCGCGTAGGCGTGCGGGCGGGCCGGGGCGCCCATCCGGGCGGCGGTGGCGAAGACGACCGGGGTGAGCAGGACGACGGTGGCGTCCAGGCTCAGGGCGGCGGTGATCAGCGAGGCCAGCGCGAACACCGCGCCGAGCAGCCGGCGCGGCCGGCGGCGGGCCCAGCGGGCCATCCAGCTCCCGCAGGCGTGGAAGAGCCCCTCGTCGTCGCAGAGCTTCGCCAGTACCAGGACCGCCGCCAGGAAGCCGATGACCGGCCCCAGCCGCTCCGCCTCCTCACGCGCGTGCTCCAGCGGGACGGCGCCCACCAGGACCAGGAGGGCGGCGGCGGGCACCGCGAAGACCGCCTCCGACCACCCGAAGGGGCGGGCGACGGCGCAGACCAGCACCAGGACGAGGGCACCGGCCGACAGGGAAGCGAACAGCATGGGCCCGATCATCCGGCACGCGCTTCCGGGCAGGTCCACGGGGGTGCGGGGGTGCCTCGGCGGAGAGATGCTGGAGGCATCACCTCGGGAAGTCCCCGCACCTCGGGGAGCACGGGCGGAGTCGTCATGACGGTCACCGCCGGACGCGCGGCCGCCTGGGCCGCCGCCGCCACGACCACGGCGTCCCTCCTGCTCACGGGTCCGGGCGCGGCCGCGGCACCGCAGGGGCACCTCGGGCACCCGGGAGTAGCGGGAAGCGCGGGCGCGACGGGCGTCACGGGAGTCACGGGAAGCGCGGGCGCCACGCACAGGGCCGGGCAAGCGCCGGGCGGCGAGGCCGCCGGGCTCTGCCCGGACGCGAGCGAGCCGCTGCCCCTGGTCCCCGGCCTCCAGCCGTACCTCTCCGCCCGCGCGAACCCGTCCCGCACCTGCACGGTCGTCACCAACCTGACGCCCGCGGTCCTCTGGGTGGACGTCTACGGGCCGGGCGAGCACGCCTACTTCACCTCCGGCGAGGCCGACGGCACCTCCGGCGACCTCACCGCCGAGACCGGCGCCGAGGCGGCGGGCCCGAGGACCGGGACCTCGGTGCCGATCCTGCCGGGCGGCTCCGCCGTGCTCACCCACCCGCCGCCCGCGCCCCGCTTCGGCATCCGGGCCGCGGACGACGCGAGCCAGCTCCGGGCGGCGTTCGCGATGGAGCTCACCCGGCGGGCCTTCGACCGCAGCCCCGGGCTCCAGCGGGCCTGGGTGCGCTCGCACCTCCACGACCAGGTGCGGGCCTGCGCGGCCTCGGGGGCCGAGCTGTGGAAGGCGAACACCGGGACGGCGCTCCCCACCGACCTGGACGAGTTCTTCGAACGGCTGGACACCTTCCAGGAGACCGGCGGGAGCTGCAAGCCGCTGTACGACTCCGTGCGGACGCCCGAGGAGGGGCACGCCCGGCTCCCCGGCACCCCGGCCGACCGCTCCCCCCGCACCACCCTCCAGAAGCTCGGCGGCTACCTCGACGACCTCCCGGAGGCCCTGCTGCGCCTCGGCCACCGCGCCTAAGCCCCCGTCCCCCGTACGGAGGTCCCGCCGGAGTCGCGGGCGGGCGCGGGCCCTGGACGCGGTGACAGTACGGGCATGAGACGCACCACCCTTCGCGCGGCCCTGTGCGCCGCCCTCCTCGCCGTCGTGGCGCAGACCGCCGCCGTCGTCCCCGCCGCCGCCCTCGGGGAGGGCGGCGGCCACGGCGACCGCCCGTGCGAGCGGACCGCGCGCCCGCTCGACGCGCGGGCCCGGCAGGTCCTGGACATCACCCGGCGGGCCAAGGCCGAGCTGCGGCTGAACTCCGTGGAGGTCAAGGTCACCGCCGACGGGCGCGAGGTCCTCACCGACGCGCTCGGCGAGTCCATGACCGGGGTGCCCGCCCGGCCCGACATGCACTTCCGGGCCGGTTCGGTCGCCTTCGCGCACATCGGGACGGCCCTGCTCCAGCTCGTCCAGGAACGCCGGGTGAGCCTGGACGACAGCGTCGAGCGGTGGCTGCCGGACGTGCCCAGGGCGCACGAGATCACCCTGCGGATGCTCGCGAACAACACGAGCGGACTGCACGACTACGTCACCGACCCGGCGTTCGGCAAGGAGCTGGGGCCGCACCCGTTCCGGCAGTGGACCCCGGACCAGCTGCTCGCCTTCCCGTACAGCCACTCGTTCTGGTACCGGCCGGGCACCAGCTGGAGCTATTCGCACGCCAACTACCTGCTGCTCACGCAGGCGCTGGAGAAGATCACCGGGATGCCGGTCCAGGAGCTCGTGGAGCGGCGGGTCACCGGACCGCTGGGGCTGCGGAACACCCGGGCGGGCCTCACCCCCGACATCCCGGCGCCGGTCCTGCACGCCTTCACCTCGGACCGCGGGATCTACGAGGAGTCCACCTTCTGGAACCCGTCGTGGACCACCGCGCCCGGCGCCGTCATCACCACCCACATCTGCGACCTGGCCCGGTCCGCCGAGGGCATCGGCAGCGGTGAACTGCTCTCGCCGCGCGCGTACCGCACCCTGCTGGACCCGGGGACCGTGGGCCTCGGCGGCGGGACCGCCCACTGCCCCGCCGCCATCTGCCTGAAGCAGACGGAGGCCAAGCACTTCGGTCTCGGCGTCATCGTCGTCAACGGCTGGATCCTGCAGAACCCGTCCTTCTCCGGGTACGCGGCGATCCAGGCGTACCTGCCGAAGAAGCGGCTCGCGATCGCCGTGTCCGCGACGAAGACGGCGACCACGCCCGACGGCAACCAGGCCGAAGCCGTCGCGACCCGCATCGCCGCCGCGCTCGCCCCGGGCGACCCGCTGGCCATCGGCTGAGCCGGACGCGGGACGCCGGGCGCCCGGCGCCGGACTACAGCGGTGTGGCCGTGTGGAGGATCGCGTAGAGGGTGACCGCCGAGTTCGCCGAGGAGAGGGCGGAGGCGGCGGTCCCCGCGGCGGCGCCCCAGGCGGCCATGCCGGTGGCCGTGCCGACCCCCGGCCAGGCGCGCGCGGCCGGCGCGGGCGCGAGCAGCGCCGCCACCCGCCTGGGTACGGGGCCGGGGGCGGCGAAGCCGGCCAGCGTCGGGCCCGGCGTCCCGGCCGACACCAGCGCGGACTTGCCGATGGCGCGGGCGACCGTCCGGCGGCTGCCGACCCGCGCGGCGGCCTCCTCGTCGGCCCAGCGCTCGGCGGTGTAGCCGACGGCGGTGGACAGCGGGCGCAGGAACGGGTTGGCCCGCGCCGCGACCTGGACGAGCAGCAGGTAGCGGTGGTGGCGGCCCTCCAGGTGGGCCCGCTCGTGCGCGAAGAGCGCCCGCCGCTCGCGGGAGCTCAGGCGCGCGAGCATCCCCCGGCTGACCACCACCCGGTCCCGGCGCCCGCCGGGCAGCGCGTAGGCGTACGGGACCTCGTCGGGCAGCACGGCGACCGCGCGGGCGGGCAGCGCGGCGAGCGCGCGCCCGGCCCTGCGGCGCACCCGCCGGTGCCGCAGCAGCGTGCCGCCGCAGGCGACCAGCACGGCGAGCAGCGCGGGGATCGCGAGCCGGCCGGCGACCTCGTCGTAGGGCACCGCGGCCCGCACCTCCGGGTCGGACCAGGCGTCCGGCAGCGGGTTGCCCGGGAGCTGGGCCGTGCCGACGACCATGAGGAGCGCCAGGCAGAGGGTGCTGCACAGGGCGAGGACGGCGGCGACGGCGGTGAGCATCCGGGTCGCGGTGCGCGGGTGCAGATGGTGTTCGGCCAGCCGGGCGACCGGCCAGGCGGTCAGCGGGAGGACGAGCGGCAGGAAGACGAAGACCCCCATGGCGTCAGTCTTCCCCGTCCTCCCCGGCCTGGGCCAGGAGTTCGCGCACCAGCTGCTCCTCGGCCGAGGAGAGTCCCGTCACGAACCGGGCGAGGACCGCCTCGCGGTCGGACTCGCCGTCGAGGACCCGGCGCATCCGCAGCGCGGCGAGGCCCGCCTCGTCGGCGACCGCCGTCCACTCGAAGGACCGGCCCGCGCGCTCGCGCGCCACGGCGCCCTTGGCGTGCAGCCGGGTGAGGATGGTGATGACGGTGGTGTAGGCGAGGT
Source organism: Streptomyces sp. NPDC042100 (assembly GCF_055582325.1). Classification (NCBI taxonomy): domain Bacteria; kingdom Bacillati; phylum Actinomycetota; class Actinomycetes; order Kitasatosporales; family Streptomycetaceae; genus Streptomyces; species Streptomyces sp. NPDC042100. The sequence goes on along the minus strand of NZ_JBVJDK010000006.1, from coordinate 508,973 downwards.
CGCCGCCGAGCCGCTCCTGCACCCAGCCGGCCGTGACGGGCCCGTCGGCCGCGCGCAGCGCGGCCAGCACCAGGGTCTCCAGCTCGCCCTGTCCCCGCCGTCGCGGAACCTCCGTCATCCTGCCGCCCTCCGCCTCGCGCTTCCGGGACCCGTGCCCGGCCGTCCATCGTACTGACGCGCCATCCGCCGTCCCACCGGCGTTGGCCGGGACGACGCCGGAGGGGCCCCGGGACGGTCCGTCCGGAACACGGCGCGCCCCCCCGGGCCGGGGCACGGCGCGCGCCCGGGGGCCGGGACTGCCGTCCTGGGCCGGCCCCAGGTCCGGCCCTACGCCCCGTCTACGCCCCGCCCTACGCCCCGCCTACGTCCCGTCCTACGTCCGTGGCCCGTTCCGCCGCGCGGCCGCCGCGCATAGCGTCCCCCGCATGGATACGACAGGCACCCTCGACGAGGCGCTCCAGCGTCTGCACTCCGCCGGGCCCGAGCGGCTCGGGCGGCTCACCAACCACGCCCCGATGGCCGTCGAGGCGCTCGCCGCCCGGGGGCGGCAGGCGGCGGTGCACCGCTGGCTCGACCGGTACGCGTCCCGGCTGGAGGACTTCCCGGCCCGCGTGGCGCCGGTCACCGACGCCGACTGGCACGGCGCGCTCGGCGACCCCCGGCGGGCCGCCGACTGGATCGCCCGCTTCGAGCGCGAGCTCGCCGAGCGGCCCTGGCGCCAGGTGCTCGCCGTGTGGTGGCCCCGGCTGCTGCCCGGCCTGTACGGGGGATCCACGCACCCCGTCATCCGGGTCGGGCACGCCGTGCGCACCCTGCTCGCGGGCGAGCCGACCGCGCCTCGGCTCACCGAGCTCGCGCACGGCCTCGGCTACTGGGCCGCGCGCCACCGCCCCGTCACGGGCCTGGTGCCGCTGCCCGGCGCCGCGCGGGCCGCCGACGCGCTCGACGCGGTCCGGCCGATCGGGGAGCGGGACGGCGGCTTCCCCGACCGGCTGGCCCGGGTCGGGGCGCTGCCGGTGTGGGCGGACGGGGTGACGGAGCCGGAGGAGGCGCGGCGGCTGCTGACCGAACTGGTGCGGGCGGCCACCCACCGGTACGCCACCCACGGGCACGGCGAGGAGACGATGCTGGTGCACGCGGCGACGGCCCCGAACGCGGTGCTGCGGGCCCTCCCGGCGCTCCCCCGGGCGCTGTGGGCGCCGAGCCTGCGCGCGGCGTGGACCGCGTCGGCGGCGGTGACCGCGATGTACGCGCCGGACGCCCCGGTCGCGTACGCGCCGGCCGGCTCCGTGACGGCCGAGGAGGTCTTCGAGCGGGCCCTGGCGCACGGCGACGAACACGTCATCAAGCTGACCGACACGGCCCTCGACGTCGGCGACGCCCCCGCGCTGGCGGCGGCCCTGCGCGCGATCGAGCTGAGCGAGCCCCTGCGGTAGCGGCGAGGGACACCCCGCCGGCGGGGGCACCCCACGCCCAGGACACCCCGCCGCCAGGGGCACCCCACGCCCAGGCCGTCCCCCGCCGAGGCACCCCGCGCCCAGGACACCCCGCCGCCGGGGGCACCCCGTGCCCAGGCCGCCCACCCCGCCGCCGGGGGCACCCCGCGCCGGGCTCGCCCCACTCCGATACCCCGCACCAGGGCCGCTCCGCACCGGAACCACCCCGCGCCGCCCTCACCCGTTCGGCCGATCCCGCGTGGTCGCGGCGGCCGATCGCCGTGAGGCTCGGGGCACGGCGGGGCCGTCCGGGGCGGTCCGGGGCGGTGCTCCCCGTCCGGTCCGGGAGGTCTCGTGAGTCCGGTGCGCCGTTATCCGCCGATCGCCGACCACGGGCTCGTGGGTGACCTCCAGACCGCGGCGCTGGTCTCCTCGGACGGGGTCGTCGACTGGCTGTGCGCGCCGCGCTTCGACTCGCCGAGCGTCTTCGCCGCGCTGCTGGACCACGAGCGCGGCGGGCACTTCTCCGTCACCGTCGACGCGCCCGGGGTCACCACCCGGCAGCTGTACTTCGCCGACACCGCGATCCTGGTGACCCGCTTCCTCACCCCCGACGGGGTGGGCGAGGTCGCCGACTTCATGCCCCCGGACCGGCCGGAGACGGCCTCGGCCCGGCGCCGGCTGATCCGGGTGCTGCGGGTGCCGCGCGGGCGGGTCCGGTTCTCCGTGGAGTGCCGGCCGCGCTTCGACTACGGGCGGGCCAGGCACACCCTGGACCTGGCGGGGCCGGACACGGCCGTGTTCACCGGGGCCGGGATCCAGGCGGCGCTGCGCACGGCGGGCCCGGTCGAGCTGCGCCGCGACGGCCCGGACGGGCGGGACGTGCGGGCGGAGGCGGAGCTGGCGCAGGGGGAGCTGGCGGCGGTGGTGCTGACCCTGGACGAGGCGGGCGCCCCGCTGCCGCCGCCGGCCGACCGGGCGTCGCTGGCCGAGGACTTCCGGCGGACCCGCGACTTCTGGCACCGCTGGGTGCGCCGCAGCCGCTACCGGGGCCGCTGGCAGGCGGACGTCAACCGCTCCGCGATCACCCTGAAGCTGCTCACGTACGCGCCGACCGGCGCGCCCGTCGCCGCCGCCACCATGGGGCTGCCCGAGCGGATCGGCGGCGGGCGCAACTGGGACTACCGCTACACCTGGGTGCGGGACGCCTCGCTGTCCGTGCACGCGCTGCTCGGCCTCGGCTTCGAGGAGGAGGCGGGCGCCTTCCGGCTGTGGCTCGGGGAGCGGCTGCGGGAGCAGCGGACGGTGACGGGCGAGCCGCTGCAGATCATGTACCGGGTGGACGGCGACCCGTACCTCGACGAGGAGACCCTGGACCACCTGGAGGGCTACCGGGGCTCCGCACCGGTGCGGAGGGGCAACGGGGCGGCCGGGCAGCTCCAGCTCGACATCTACGGGGAGGCGGTGTTCGGCCTGGCGCGGGAGGGCGGCAGCGCGGCCCGGCGGATCGGCTGGGACGGCTGGCTGGCCGTGTCGGGGGTGCTGGACTGGCTGGCGGACCACTGGGACCGGCCGGACGAGGGGATCTGGGAGACCCGGGGCGGGCGGCGGGACTTCACGTACAGCCGGGTGATGTGCTGGACCGCCTTCGACCGGGGCGTCCGGCTGGCGACCCGGTTCGCGCGGCCCGCCGACCTGGCCGGGTGGACGGCGGCGCGGGACGCGATCCTGCGTCAGGTGATGGAGCGGGGCTGGAGCGCGGAGCGCCGGGCGTTCACGCAGCACTACGGGAGCGGGGTGCTGGACGCCTCGCTGCTGCTGATGCCGGCGGTCGGCTTCATCGCGCCGTCGGATCCGCGCTGGCTGTCGACGCTGGACGCGATGGGCGCCGAGCTGGTCACCGACAGCCTGGTCTACCGCTACGACCCGGCCGCCGCGCCCGACGGGCTGACGGGCGACGAGGGCACCTTCTCGCTGTGCAGCTTCCTGTACGTGGGGGCGCTGGCGCGGGCCGGGCGGCTGGACGAGGCGCGCTACGCGTTCGACAAGATGCTGACGTACGCCAACCACGTGGGGCTCTTCTCCGAGGAGATCGGACCGGCGGGCGAGCAACTCGGCAACTTCCCTCAGGCGTTCACTCATCTGGCGTTGATCTCGGCGGCGATCGCCCTGGACGAGGAGCTGGACGGGGCGGCCGGCTGAGCCCGCGCGGGGCCGCCGCCAGCACGGATGCGGCCCGCCCTCAAGGGCGATCAGGGGAGGTCAAGGTCACAGCGGATCCCCCTGCGCTCCTTTGTGGGGCTGTCCTAGCATCCGAGCATGACTGTGCTGCCTGACGACGGCCTTTCGCTGGCCGCCGAATTCCCCGCAGCGACCCATGCGCAGTGGCAGCGCCTCGTGGCGGGCGTACTGAGCAGGTCGGGCAAGGACGTTCCGGACACCGAGGCCGAGGACGCGCTGTCCACCGCGCTCGGGGACGGCCTGCGGGCCCGCCCGCTGTACACGGCGGACGCGACCCCGGGGACCCCCGGGACCCTCGGGGCCCCCGCGACCCCTGACGCCGGACTGCCCGGGTTCGCCCCCTTCGTCCGGGCCGGCCGCGCCGAGGGGAACACGGCGAACGGCTGGGACGTGCGCCAGCGGCACGCGGTGGCCGACCCGGAGGCCGTCCTCACCGACCTGGAGAACGGCGTCACCTCGCTGTGGCTGGCCGTCGGCCCCGACGCCATCCCGGCGGGCGGGCTCGACCGGGTCCTCAAGGACGTCTACCTGGACCTGGCCCCGGTCGTCCTGGACGCCGGGGCGGAGACCCCGACGGCCGCGGCCGAGCTCCTCGACGTGTACGCCCGGCGCGGGATCGCGCCCGAGGCGGCCCTCGGCAACCTGGGCGCCGACCCGCTCGGCACCGAGGCCCGCACCGGCGCCGCCTACGACGGCGACGGCTTCCCCGCCACGGTCGCCCTCACCCGGCTGTGCGCCGAGTCCTACCCGGGGCTGCGGGCGCTGACCGTGGACGCCCTGCCGTACCACGAGGCCGGCGGCTCGGCCGCGCAGGAGCTCGGCGCCTCGCTCGCCACCGGCGTCGCCTACCTGCGGGCGCTGACCTCGGGCGGGCTGACGGTGGAGCGGGCCCTCGGACAGCTGGAGTTCCGCTACGCGGCCACCGCCGACCAGTTCCTGACGATCGCCAAGCTGCGCGCCGCGCGCCGGCTGTGGGCGCGGGTCGCGGAGGCCTGCGGGGCCCCGGCGGCCGGGGCGCAGCTCCAGCACGCGGTGACCTCCTCGGTGATGATGACGGCCCGCGACCCGTGGGTGAACATGCTGCGGACCACGCTCGCCACGCTGGCGGCGGGGGTCGGCGGCGCCGAGTCCGTCACGGTCCACCCCTTCGACCACGCGCTGGGCCTGCCGGACGCCTTCGCCCGCCGGATCGCCCGCAACACCTCGACCATCCTCATCGAGGAGTCGCACCTGGCCCGGGTCATCGACCCGGCGGGCGGCTCCTGGTACGTGGAGCGGCTCACCGACGAACTCGCTTCGGCCGCCTGGGAGTTCTTCCAGGGCATCGAGCGGGACGGCGGCCAGGCGGCGGTGCTGCGCTCGGGCCGGCTGGCCGGGGACCTGGCCGCCACCTGGGCCGAGCGCTCGACGGCGCTGGCCAAGCGGCGCGAACCGGTCACCGGGGTCAGCGAGTTCCCGCACCTGGGCGAGAAGCCCGTGGTCCGGGCGCCCGCGCCCGCCGCGCCCTCGGGCGGGCTGCCCCGGGTGCGCCGCGACGAGGCCTTCGAGGCGCTGCGGGCCCGCTCGGACGCGCACCTCGCGGCGACCGGCGCCCGCCCGAAGGTCTTCCTGGCCGCGCTCGGGCCCGCCGCCGCGCACACCTCCCGGCTCACCTTCGCCGCGAACCTCTTCCAGGCGGGCGGCGTCGAGCCGGTCACCGAGGGCTCCTTCGCCGACAGCGGCGCCGCCGAGGCCTGCCTGTGCTCCAGCGACGCCCTCTACGAGGAGCGGGCCGAGCCGGCCGCCGCCGAGCTGCGCGCGGCCGGCGCCGCGCACGTCTCCCTGGCCGGCCGGGGAACGTACGCCGGTGTCGACAGCCACGTCTTCGCGGGGTGCGACGCGGTCGCCGTGCTCTCCGCCACCCTCGACCGCATGGGAGTGTCCTGATGGGAATCCCCGACTTCACCGGGATCGGCCTCGGATCCCCCTCGCCCTCGGGCAGCGCCGAGGAGTGGCGTGCCGCGCTCAAGCGCTCGACCGGCGGCGACGACCTGCTGTGGGAGACGCCCGAGGGCATCGGCGTCAAGCCGCTGTACACCGGGCGTGACCTGGAGGACCTGGACTTCCTCGGCACGTACCCGGGGGTGGCGCCGTACCTGCGCGGCCCTTATCCGACGATGTACGTCAACCAGCCCTGGACGATCCGGCAGTACGCGGGCTTCTCCACCGCCGAGGAGTCCAACGCCTTCTACCGGCGCAACCTGGCGGCCGGCCAGAAGGGCCTGTCGGTCGCCTTCGACCTGCCGACCCACCGGGGCTACGACAGCGACCACCCGCGCGTGACCGGCGACGTCGGCATGGCCGGGGTGGCCATCGACTCGATCTACGACATGCGGCAGCTCTTCGACGGCATCCCGCTGGACCGGATGTCCGTGTCGATGACGATGAACGGCGCGGTGCTGCCCGTGCTCGCGCTGTACATCGTGGCGGCGGAGGAGCAGGGGGTGCCGGCCGAGAAGCTGGCGGGGACCATCCAGAACGACATCCTCAAGGAGTTCATGGTCCGCAACACCTACATCTACCCGCCGAAGCCGTCGATGCGGATCATCTCCGACATCTTCGCCTTCACCTCGCGGAACATGCCCCGCTACAACTCGATCTCCATCTCGGGCTACCACATCCAGGAGGCGGGCGCGACGGCCGACCTGGAGCTGGCGTACACGCTGGCCGACGGCGTCGAGTACCTGCGGGCGGGCCGGGAGGCGGGGCTCGACGTGGACGCGTTCGCACCGCGCCTGTCGTTCTTCTGGGCGATCGGCATGAACTTCTTCATGGAGGTCGCCAAGCTGCGCGCGGCCCGGCTGCTGTGGGCGAAGCTGGTCAAGGAGTTCGACCCGAAGAACGCCAAGTCGCTCTCGCTGCGCACCCATTCGCAGACCTCCGGCTGGTCGCTGACCGCGCAGGACGTCTTCAACAACGTCACCCGCACCTGTGTGGAGGCGATGGCCGCGACCCAGGGGCACACCCAGTCGCTGCACACCAACGCGCTCGACGAGGCGCTGGCGCTGCCGACGGACTTCTCGGCGCGGATCGCCCGCAACACCCAGCTGCTGCTCCAGCAGGAGTCGGGCACCACCCGGGTCATCGACCCGTGGGGCGGCAGCGCCTACGTGGAGCGGCTCACCTACGACCTGGCCCGGCGCGCCTGGCAGCACATCCAGGAGGTCGAGGCGGCCGGCGGCATGGCGCAGGCCATCGACGCGGGCATCCCGAAGCTGCGCGTCGAGGAGGCCGCGGCCCGCACCCAGGCGCGGATCGACTCGGGCCGCCAGCCGGTCATCGGCGTCAACAAGTACCGGGTGGACGGCGACGAGCAGATCGAGGTCCTGAAGGTCGACAACTCCTCGGTGCGGGCGCAGCAGATCGAGAAGCTGCGGCGGCTGCGCGCCGAGCGCGACGAGCGGGCCTGCCGGGACGCGCTGGACGACCTGACCCGGGCCGCCGGCGGCGAGGGCAACCTGCTGGAGCTCGCGGTCCGCGCGGCCCGCGCGAAGGCCACGGTCGGCGAGATCTCGGACGCCCTGGAGAAGGTCTACGGGCGGCACGCGGGCCAGATCCGTACGATCTCCGGCGTGTACCGCAACGAAGCAGGCGCGTCCCCCTCGGTGGACGGCACCCGGGCCCTGGTCGACGCCTTCGAGGAGGACGAGGGACGCCGGCCGCGCATCCTGGTGGCCAAGATGGGCCAGGACGGGCACGACCGAGGCCAGAAGGTGATCGCGACCGCCTTCGCCGACCTGGGCTTCGACGTCGACGTCGGCCCGCTCTTCCAGACCCCCGCGGAGGTCGCCCGGCAGGCCGTCGAGGCGGACGTGCACATCGTGGGCGTCTCCTCGCTGGCGGCGGGCCACCTCACGCTGGTGCCCGCGCTGCGGGAGGAGCTGGCCGCGGAGGGCCGCGAGGACATCATGATCGTGGTCGGCGGGGTCATCCCGCCCCAGGACGTGCCGGTGCTCCTGGAGATGGGCGCGGCGGCGGTCTTCCCGCCGGGCACGGTCATCCCCGACGCGGCGGCGGACCTGGTGCGGCGCCTGTCGGCGGAGCTGGGGCACGCGGAGCAGGGGCCCGCCTCGGGGGACGACCGCTGATCCCATGCCGATCGACATCGACACGTATGAGAAGGGCGTACGGGACGGGAGGCGCGCGCTGGTGGCGCGCGCCATCACGCTCGTGGAGTCCACCCGGCCCGCCCACCGGGTGCTGGCCCAGGAGCTGCTGACCCGGCTGCTGCCGCACAGCGGCCGGGCCCGGCGGATCGGGATCAGCGGGGTGCCGGGGGTCGGCAAGTCCACCTTCATCGACGCCTTCGGCACGATGCTGACGGGCCTGGGGCACCGGGTGGCGGTGCTCGCCGTGGACCCGTCCTCGACCCGTACCGGCGGCTCGATCCTCGGCGACAAGACCCGGATGGAGCGGCTCGCCGTGGACCCGGCGGCGTTCGTCCGCCCCTCCCCCAGCGCGGGCACGCTCGGCGGGGTCGCCAAGGCGACCCGCGAGTCGATCGTGGTGATGGAGGCCGCGGGCTACGACGTGGTCCTGGTGGAGACGGTCGGCGTCGGGCAGTCGGAGACCGCCGTCGCCGACATGGTCGACTCCTTCCTGCTGCTCACCCTCGCGCGCACCGGCGACCAGCTCCAGGGCATCAAGAAGGGCGTCCTGGAGCTGGCGGACGTCGTCGCCGTCAACAAGGCGGACGGCCCGCACGCCACGGACGCCCGCGCGGCGGCCCGGGAGCTGTCGGGCGCGCTGCGGCTGATGCACGGCGGCGACGCGGTGTGGACGCCGCCGGTGCTGACCTGCAGCGCCCGCGAGTCGACGGGCCTGGACACGGTCTGGGAGCGCCTGGAGCAGCACCGCACCCTCCTGGACGCCACGGGCCGGCTGACGGCCCGGCGCCGGGAGCAGCAGGTCGGCTGGGCCTGGTCGATGGTCCGCGAGGAGCTGCTGGGGCGCCTGCACGCCGACCCGGCGGTGCGGGCGCTCACCCCCGAGGTGGAGCGGCTGGTCCGGGACGGCGAGCTGACGGCGACGCTGGCGGCGGAGCGGATCCTGGGCGCCTTCGGGGAGGGCTGCGATCCGTAGGGAGGGCGGCCTAGACTGATCGGAGGGCTTCGCCGGGGGAAAGCCGCGCGGGGGGCCTTCACGGGGGAAGGGGCACGGTGTGAACTGGATATGGGTGGTCCTCGTCCTGTTCTGGACGGGTGGGTTCGCGTGGGCGGCGGACAACGTGCGGACGGCGCTGAGGCACCGGCACGAGCGCAAGATGGAGGTCCTGGAGGCGGCGAAGCAGGAGCGGCTCGCCCTGGAGGCGGTCCACAAGTCGCCCGAGCCGGTCTGCGGCTGCACCCACCACCTCGCCAAGCACGACAAGCGGGGCCGCTGCCACGAGCGCGTGGAGGTGCCCACCGCCTGGGACGAGCACAAGAAGCCGGTCCGCTACGAGGCGGGCCAGTGCAACTGCCAGCAGTACGTGGGCCCGCAGCCGCTGTCGCAGATCTACGCGGACGAGCTGACGGACCTGGACTGAGCGGGCGGGCGGCGGCCGGCGTCCTCAGCCGAGGCGTCGGCGCGCGTCCTCGACCCGGTCGAGGAGCAGGGTGATGAGGGCCCCTCGGAGGCGCCCCACCCGGTCGAACGAGGCGTCGAGGTCGTCGAGCATCGGGGTGACGTCCCCGCGCGACCGGTGGAGCACGGCGGCGCGGATGTCGCCGGTCAGCTCCTGAAGGTCGATCAGGATCTTCAGGGCGTCGTCCTGCCCGTCCCAGTCGGCTCGGCGTCTTCGTCCCAGTCGGCCCAGCTCCCGGGAGGACGTGATGCTGTACGGGCTGATCCGCAGGTGCAGGCCGTCCAGCAGTGCCAGGTCCGCGGCCCGGCGGGCCGCGTTGAGCGCCACCATGGTCTCCAGGGTGAAGACGTCCAGGTCGACCTCCTCGCCCGTCCGCAGGCTCGCGATCGCCGCCTCCTGGAGGGCCAGCACCTCCCGTGTGGCGCTGCGCAGGTCCACGAGCCGCCCGATCTCGGCCTCGGCCCGCGCTTCCTGGCGCGCCCGCTCGGGAGCCCTGCTCTGCAGCGAGGCCGCCCTGACGGCGGCGAACGCCCCCAGGAGCGCGCCGCCCACGGCGCCGATCACACCGTAGAGCGCGGCCGGATCCGCCATCGTGTGCCCCCCTCGCCGGGTCTCCGGTGCGCCGTTCCACCGGTTCCGTCCGTCGTGTACCCACTCCACCGGGGTGGCCGAACCCCGATTGCGGGAGGGACGTGCCGCCGGGACGCTGGGGGTGAGAGGAGAGCGCCCCGATGAACAAGGACCCGTTGTACGCGCAGAACCTGACCCACGCGGTCTGGCACAAGAGCAGTCGCAGCGCCGCCCGCGGCTGTGTCGAGGTGACCCGGCTCGGCGCGGGGGCCGTCGCGCTGCGCGACTCGCGCCGTCCCGGGGGCGGCGACCTGCGGTTCACCGCCGCGGAGTGGGCGGAGTTCTGCGCGGGCGTGCGCGCCGGGGAGTTCGGCTAGGACCTGTCGCCGTCGTCGCTCGGAGGGCGGCGCGGGGCCGCGGCGCCCAGCCGTCGTCTCCGGTTCACCCGGGCAACCCCCGTGCGCCATCCGGGACTCACCCTCGGTCTGGACCATCCCCGCCATGACCTCCGTTTCCCGCGCGCGGCGCGCCGCCGCCGCCGTTCTGCCGCTGTCCGCGGCCCTCGTCCTGACCTCGGTCGCCTGGCCCGCCCAGGGCGCCCCGGCGCCGCACGGCTCGTCCGCCCGGGTCGTGGCCACCGCGACCCTGCCCGACATCCCGCTGGCCGGGTTCAGCAACCGGCTGCTGCCGGGCAGCGTCGCCGACGACCGAGGGGTGGACCTGGGCGGCATCGGCAGCGACCTGTACCCGGCCGGGCGGCACGGCGAGTACTGGACCGTCACCGACCGGGGGCCCAACGGGCAGATAGCCGTCGGCAAGGACAAGCGCCGCACCTTCCCGGTGCCCGGCTTCGACCCGGCGATCGTCAGGATCCGCGCGGTGGGCGGCCGGATCCAGGTGCTGGAGGCGATCCCGCTGACCACCTCCTCCGGCGCCCCGGTGACCGGGCTGCCGAACCAGCCGGGCCGGGACGAGGCCCCGTACACGTACGACGCGAAGACCCCGCTGGGCTACGACCCGAACGGCCTGGACACCGAGGGCCTGGTGCGGGACCGGGACGGCTCCTTCTGGCTGGTGGACGAGTACGGGCCCTCGCTCGTGCACGTCTCGCCGCGCGGCCGGGTGCTCGCCCGGCACGTGCCCAAGGGGCTGGGGCTGACCGGCGCCGGCTACCCGGTGATCGAGTCGCTGCCGTCGATCTACCTCCAGCGCAAGATCAACCGCGGCTTCGAGGGCCTCGCGCTGCTGCCCGGCGGCGACCTGGTGATGGCGCTGCAGAGCCCGCTGCTCAACCCCGACAAGGAGACCGGCGAGAACTCCCGCACCACGCGCCTGCTGCGCTTCTCGCCGCGCCAGGGGAAGGTGACGGCGGAGTACGCGTACCGCTTCGACCCGGTCGGCGAGGTCGAGCCCGGCCAGACCAAGACCTCCGAGCTGAAGATCTCGGCGCTGGTCGTCCTGGGCGGCGACCGCCTCCTCGTGCAGGAGCGCACCGACAAGGCGGCGCGGCTGTACGAGATCCGGCTGCGGCGGGGCGCGGACATCCTGGGCTCCGCCTGGGACGCGCCGGCGACCAGCCCGGCCCTGGAGCAGCTCGCCGACCCGGCCGCTTCGGGCGTCCCGGTGGCGGCCAAGCGGCTGGTCGTGGACCTGAACACGGTCGAGGGCGTCCCGGGGAAGATCGAGGGGATCGCGGTCGAGGGCGAGCGGACCCTGGTGCTGCTCAACGACAACGACTTCGGCATGACCGACGGTCCCGGCGCCTTCGACGCGGCGGGGCGGCTGGTGGACAGCGGGATCGAGACGACGCTGGTGAAGGTGCGGCTGGGCCGTCCGCTGCGCTGACCTCCCGGCCCCCGCGCGCACGCACACCGCCCGCCCCCTCCCCCGGTCCTGTGGTCCGGCGGGCAGGGGGCGGGCGGCTTTCGCGTGGGGGGAGTTCGTGGGGGGAAGTTCCCTCGGAGGGGGCGGCTACCGGGCGGCGAACTGCCTGCCGACGGCGGGTACGGTCCCGAGCGCGGGGTCCGTCGCGTCGCAGGCGCAGTCGGGCTTGACGGCGTAGCGGGTGAAGCCGGGGAGTTCCTCGGCCCTGCGCAGCCCGCCCTTGTGGAGGGTCACTCCGTAGACGTTCGGTCCGTCGGCACGCCAGCAGACCAGGGGGGTGCGGTAGACGTCGCCTTCGGGGGTGGTGAACACGGCGACGTAGCCGTCGGCGGGCAGCATCCGGTCACGCTTCCTTCGGTACGGCGCGGAAGAGGCGCCCGTAGTCGGTGACGCGGGCGGCCGTGCCGGCGGCGCCCGCGAGGTGCAGGGCGTGCCACAGGGCGACCTGGTTGGCGGTCAGCACGGGGAAGCCGAGTTCGGCCTCCAGGCCGCGGACGGTGCCGATGGCGCGGATGCCGTTGCCGGCGACGAGGACGGCATCGGGGCGGGCGCCGGCGACGGCGGTGCGGATCCACGCGGAGAGGTTCTCCGGGGTGATGGCGGTCTGCTCGGAGGGCAGCCCGACCGGACCGTGGTGGACCACGTCGAAGCCCTGGGCCTCGAAGTACTCCTCGCCCTGCCGGGAGAGCTTGTCGTCGAACCAGGGCGGGTTGACGAGGGCGACGCGCCGGGCGCCGAGGGCGCGGAAGCCGGCGACGGCGGCGCGGGCGGTGCCGGTGAGCGGGATGCCGCGGGTGCGGGGGGCGAGCCGCTCGTAGAGCGCGTTCTCGCCGTCAACGCCAAGGACGTACGAGGAGCTGGTGAAGCCGAGCACGAGTGCGTGCAGCGGCGAGTCGGCCAGGAGTGCGACGGCGTTGTCGACGGCCGGGGGCTCGACGAACGCCGTGATGGGGTCCTGGGGGATCTTCTCCGCGACCATGTGCCCGCCGGGGAGCATCCCGCCGAAGTCGATGCGGGAGGCGTGGATCGTCACCGAGTCCGGGGCGAGGCACTGGAGTTCGGCCTCGGGGCCGATGTCGGCCGAGGGGACGACGACGCCGACGCGGGTCACGGCGTCCCAGCCGTCCGACGGCGGCACGGACGGCGGGAGAGTGGCGCTGCTCATGCTCTCGGGTCCTTATCTGCCGGCGGCGGGGTCGGTGGCGGTGCCGGCCTCGGCGGCCAGCGAGCCGCCCTTGACGGTGCCGTCGCCCTCGCCGCTCAGGAAGTTGGGGTGCTTGGCGCGCATGGTGGAGATGACGAAGTCGTACGGGACGTCGTCGAAGGAGCCGTGGTCCTTGAGGAACTCCATGGCGCCCTTGCCGCCCTGGCCCGCGTACGGGTGGTAGAGCGAGTCGCCGGTGCCGTCGAACTCCAGGGCCTCCATGCCGTAGAGGCGGCACAGCAGCTTGTTGAAGACGGGGGTGGCCTTGACCCACCGCCCGTCCAGGTAGACCTGGGTGAGGCCGTGGAAGAAGACGTCGCCGCCGATGTGGGAGATCAGGCGCGGGCTGGCGAGGTGGTTGCGGACGTCGCCGTAGACCAGCTTGGACGGGATGCCGAGGGCGCGGACGGCGGCGGCGTAGACGACCGACTTGTGCAGGCAGAAGCCCTGCCCGGCGGCGAGCACGCTGGAGGCCCTGAGGCCCCGGGGGCTGAGGTCGGTGTCGTAGACCTCGTAGTCGAGGCCGTCCCGGACGGCGTAGTAGAGCTTCACGGCGTTCTCGCGCCGGTCGGCGGCACGGTCCTTGACGACGGAGTCCACGAAGTTCTGGACCTCGTCGGACTCGTGGTCGAGGAAGTCCGTGGGCCGGGTCAGTGCGTGCAGTTCGTCGAGGGCGATGCTCATGACGGGAGAGCTCCTAGCTCAGAGTCCGAGGAGGGCGGCCATGCGGTTGCGCTGGATCTCGCTGCTGCCCGAGTAGATGGTTCCGGCGACGGAGTCGCGCAGGCCGCGCTCGATTCCGTACGAGGTGAGGACGCCTCGGCCGCCGTGGATCTGGACGGCGTCCAGGGCGGTCTTCACGTTGGCCTCGGAGACGACGATCTTGGTGGCGGCGAGGTCGAGGGAGATGTCCTCGCCGCGCTCGGCCTTGGCTCCGGTGTCGGCGAGCCACTTGGCGGCGGTCTCGACGGCGATCCGCATGTCCACGATCTTGTGGCTGACGGCCTGGTAGCTCGCGATGGGCTGCCCGAACTGGGTGCGCTCGGTCGCGAAGCCGAGGACGGTGTCGAGCCGGTGGCGCATCTCGCCGAGGGTGAGGGAGAAGGCGTAGAGGATCTCGCGCTTCATCACGTAGTCGAGGATGAGGAAGCCGCCGCCCTCGGCGCCGACCCGGTTGGTCACCGGGACGCGCAGCCGGTCGAAGCTCAGCCGGCCGAGGGGGGAGGTCCGCAGGCCCAGCTTGTCGAGGGGTTCGCCGATCTCCAGGCCGGGGGTGTCGCGCTCGACGAGGAGGCAGGTGAGGCCGAAGGGGCCGGGCTTGCCGGTGCGCACGTAGAGCAGGAAGAGGTCGGCGACGGGCGCGTTGGTGATGAACATCTTGCCGCCGTCGACGACGTAGTGGTCGCCGTCGCGGACGGCGACGGTGGCGATGTTCATGGCGTCGGAGCCGCCGGACTCCTCGGTGATGGCGTGGGCGGTGATCGCCTCGCCGGAGAGGATGCGGGGCAGGTGGCGGGCCTTCAGCTCGGCGGAGCCGAACTTCTCCAGCGGGGTGGCGAGGGAGACGATCTGGGTGGAGGCGGAGAAGGCGATGCCGGCGTCGCGGCAGTGCCGTCCGAGGCCCTCCAGGGCGCTCATGGTCTCGGTGAAGCTGCGTCCGCTGCCGCCGTGCTCCGCCTTGAAGGGGGTGCGCAGGATGCCGCTGTCCTTGATCGCCTGCCATTTGGCGCGGGAGAAGACGCCGGCCGCGTCCAGCTCCGTGAGGTCGGCGTTGAGGACGTCGGCATAGGGGGCGACGAGTTCGGTGAGCGGGCCGTCCCGGTCGGTCGGGTGCGGCAGTACGTCGGCGGTCACGGTCTTCCTTCCTGGTGCGGGCGGGGCGGGCGTTCCCGGGCGGGCCGTGCCGCGCGGTACGGCCCGCCCGGGAACGTGGTGCCGCCTAGTACTGGGAGAATCCGTCCTCGGAGAGTCTGTGCTGCTCCTGGCCCGTGAGCGGCGGGTTGAAGACCGAGATGAGGTGCAGGTCCTCGTGCTCGGAGGCGACGAGGTAGTGCGGGTCGTGCTCGTCCAGGACGTAGATCGTGCCCGGGTTGATCTTGAAGACGGTGCCGTCCTTGTGCACGACCGCGCCGGAGCCGGCTATGCAGTAGCAGGCCTCCAGGTGGTTGCGGTACTGGAGGGCGGAGTTGGTGCCCTTGCGGACGAGCGTCTTGCAGACCGTGAAGCCCATCTTGTCGGCGTCGGTCAGCAGCCGGTGGCTGGTGCCGTTGCCCCACTCGACCGGGGTGACGTCCTCAAGCGTGCGCGTGAACATGGTGACTCCTCTTAGGGAAGTGCGGTTACCTGAAAGGGCCGTTCAGAGGGCGGTGTTGTCCGTGATGGTCTTGGTGATGGCGTCGATCGTGCGGAAGTTGTCCGGTCCGATCTCGATGTCGTCGACGGGCACGCCGTAGGTGGTGGCGATGTACTGGATGAGCTTGACGAGGCCCAGCGAGTCGACGACGCCCGACTCGATCAGCTCGTAGTCGCCGGGGAGGTCCTCGGCGGTGACGTCCTCGCCCTTGAGGTACTTCGTGAGCAGGTGGGCGCGGATCTCTCCGGCGATGTCACGGGTGGCGGCGCTCATGCGCTGATCTCCTCCTTGATCTTGTTGCGGTCCGGCTTGCCGGTCGAGGTGCGGGGCAGCGGGAGCTCGCTGATGCGGACGCTGGACGGGATGGCGTGGCGGGGCAGGTTGGCCCCCGCGTAGGAGCGCAGGGCCAGGGAGTTGAGGCGGGTGCCGGCCCGCTTGGTGAGGCGGGCGTGCAGCCGCACCCCGGCCTCCGGGTCGGGGAGGGCGACCACGGCCGCCTCCTCGACGTCGGGGTGGCCGGCGAGGACAGACTCGACCTCCTGGAGGTTGGTGCGCACGCCGCGCACCTTGACCTGCCAGTCGGAGCGGCCTTCGAGGAAGTGCAGGCCGTCGGCGTCCCGGGTGACGATGTCCCCGGTGCGGTAGAAGACCCGGCCCTCGCGGACGGTGAACACATCCGGGTTGAGGGACTCCTGGAGGTAGCCGGTGGTCTGGAAGGGAGTGCGGACGGCGAGTTCGCCGCTGCCCGCGCCGGTGAGGGGCCGGCCCTCGTCGTCGAGGACGACGGCCTCGACGCCGGGCAGCGGACGGCCGATCGGGATCTTGCCGTGCCGCGCGTGGGCGGTGGGCGGGTCGACGGGGTGCAGGAAGCTGTCGTTGGTCTCGGTGCAGCCGTAGACGTTGTGGAAGCGCGCCCGAGGAAACGATTCTGCCGTCCGCCCGAGGAGCTCTCGCGGTACGGCGTCCCCGGTGAGCACGACGTCGCGGACCCCCTCGAAGACGGGCCCCGGCCGGGAGCCGGCCACGCCCTCGGCGCCCGCGGCGGCCTCGGCGCTTCCGGCGCCCTCGGTGAGCAGGCGGTAGAGCAGGGGCACGCCCTGGACGAAGCTCACCGTGCCGTCGGCGAGCAGGCCGCGCAGATGGGCCCCGTCGGCGGCCTTCTCGCGGTCGACCAGGACGACCCGCGCCCCGGCCCCGAGGAAGGTCCAGACGTCGAGCAGGGCGAGGTCGAAGTTGAGCGGGGCGTAGGACAGGGAGGCGTCCCGCGCCGTGATGCCGAACTCCTCGACGGCCCAGGCGGCGAAGGCGTCGAAGGCGTCGGTCCCGATGGGCACCAGTTTGGGGGTGCCGGTGGAGCCGGAGGTGGTCAGGATCAGCCGGGCGGCGCCCGCCTCGGGGCGGGCGAAGCCCTCGGCGGCGGTCTCGTCGCCGGGCTGGGCCACGACGGTGAGGGTGCCGTCGGCGGTGGCGGAGAGCCTGGCCGAGACCCGCGCCTGGCGGCAGATCCGGTCGAGGGCCTCCTCGCCGAGTTCGGCGGAGGGGGCGAGCACGACCAGCGGCCGGCCGAAGGCGGCGAGCATCAGGGCGACGGTCGCCGGGTCCTTACGGGCCGGGATGCAGACCGGCCGGTCGTCCGGGAGGCCCGCCGCGCGGAGCCGCTCCGACAGGAGCGCCACCAGCTCGGCGAGCTCCCCGTAGGTCAGCCGCTCGTCGTTGCGTACGAGTGCCGTCAAGGACGGCTGCCGCTCGGCGTGCGCGGCGATGTTCCTGGCAAGGCTGGGCGATGGCACGTTTCCCCCGCATGGTCTGGAAAAGACTGGCCAAGCACCGTTCGGTCCGTTCGAGTTCTGTTCGATCTCTGTTCGAACCGATCTGCGCCGAACCAGACATTACCGAGTTTCCATGCAGGGTCAAGCATATACCGAACGGTCGCGTTGTGACCTAGCTCACCGCTTGCACATACAACTAACACTCTAAGTCAAGATCATTAAAGCCGTGCTGCGGGCGTGTGAACGCAGAAAGGCCGCGCCCTTCCGTCTCCGGCGAAGGGAGACGGTGGAGGCGACGGCCTGGCGTTCGGGGAGGGTGCGGAGCGGGGGCGGGGCACGTTCGGCGCGGGGGCGGGGAGGGCGGCGGGAGCGGCGCCGCGGGGACGGGGGCGCGCTCGGGGCGGGCGGTTACGCCGGGCGGGCGCTGCGCAGCGAGGCCACGGTGGCCGCGAGCGCGGGGTCGGACCCCTGTGAGTTGAGGGCCCCCGAGAGCACCTCGGCGTAGGTCGCGCGGGCGGCGACGTAGCGGCTGCGGCCCTCGTCGGTGATCACCGCGTAGACCCCCCTCTTATCGGAGGGACAGAGGTCCTTGAACGCGTAGCCGGCGCCTTTCAGCCGCTCGACGAGCCGGGTGACCGAGGACTGGCCGAGCCCGATCTTGTCCGCGAGCTCCTGCATCCGCAGCTCGCTGGTGGGAGAGGAGGACAGGTTCTCCAGCGCCCGGTACTCCGAGAGACCGATGCCGTGCCGGCGCTGGAGCGCGTTCGCGAGCTCGCGCTCCACGCGGGCGTGGAGGGTGAGGACGCGGTCCCAGACGGCCTGGTCGGAGGTGGGCGCGGGAGACGTGGTGGTGGCGTTGTTCATGTACCTCTCCTCAAAAGGGGGTTTGACAACAGGTTATATGACCATGCAAGATCCTAGCGAACGCCGCGCAGAACTTGGGAGCTCACTATCCCAAGGTACTTGCACGAACAAACAACTATGGAGGCAAAGTGTCCGCCGAGCAGACACAGAAGAACCAGAACATCGGCTGGGCCTGGCTGCTGTTCTCGTCGCTGTTCGAGATCACCTTCGCGCTCTCCACCGAGGCCACCCACGCCTTCACCCGCCTCGGCCCCTCGCTCCTCACCGCCGCGGCCGCCGCGTGCGGCATCTACACGCTCTCCCAGGCTCTGAAGTACATCGACGTCGGCGTCGGCTACACGGTCTGGGCCGGCATCGGCGGCGTCGGCACGGTCATCTTCGGCACGCTGATCTACGACGAGCCGATGACGATCTGGAAGGTCCTCGCCTTCGTCCTGATCATCGGCGGCGGCACCGCCCTGCGCGTCACGGACAAGATCGCCGCGGACAAGAAGGCCGCCGAGGAGACCGTGACGGAAGAGCGCGCCACCGCGTCGGTCTGAGCCCCCGCTCCCCGCTCCACCGCTCCTCCCCGCGCCCTCCCGCCCCTCGCCCCTCCCCCACGCGCCCTCCCCTCCCGCCTCCGCTTCCAGTAGAGAGAGCCGCTCCCATGACCTGGGTCTACCTCGGCATCGCCATCGTCTTCGAGATCCTCTTCGCCCTCGGCACCAACGCCACCCAGGGCTTCACCAAGCTGTGGCCCAGCGTGCTCACCCTGCTCGCCGCGGCCGGCGGCATCTACACGCTCTCCCACGCCCTCCTGGAGCTGGACGTGTCGGTCGGCTACACGATCTGGACCGGCATCGGCGGCGTCGGCACCGTCGTCTTCGGCGCGATCATCTTCAAGGAGAAGATCACGCTCGCCCGGCTGCTCTCCTTCGCGTCGATCATCGGCGGCGCGATCATCCTGCGCGTGACCTCCGTCTGAGCCCGCCGTGACCACCGCAGCCAAGGACCACCTGACCAAGCAGGTGGTGGAAGCAGTCCGGATCAGCCGCGAGCACGTCGCCTCCGGCGGCATCCCCTTCTCGGGCATCGTGGTCCGCCACGACGGCCGGGTCCTGGGCACCGGCTTCAACCGCGTCCGCGAGGAGCGCGACGCCTCCGCCCACGCGGAGGTGGTCGCCCTGCGCAACGCCACCCGGCAGCACGGCTCGTTCGCCGTGCACGGCTCGACCCTGATCGCCTCCGGCGAACCCTGCGCCCTGTGCTACCAGGTCGCCCTCTACTTCGGCGTCGAGCACATCGTCTACGCCGCCGACCGGGGGACGGCCGCCCGGTACGGCTTCGACTACGCCGGCTCGTACGGCATCTACCGTACGGATCCCACCGAGTGGGGCATCAGGACCACCCACCTCCCGGTCGAGGGACACGAGGTGCCCTTCCAGGAGTACCTGGCCAACCGAGGGAGCGTCCACACGTGAGCACCGACAGCACGACGGCCGCCGAGGCACCCGCTACGCCCGGTACGCCCGACGCACCCGGGAAGGTGCGGATCCAGGTCTGGTCCGACTACGTCTGCCCCTTCTGCATGCTGGCCGAGAAGCCGCTGGAGGAGGCCGTCGAGGGCCTGGACGTCGAGATCGAGTGGAAGCCCTTCGAGCTCCGCGCCGAGCCCAAGGCCACCCTGCGCCCCGAGGACCCGTACCTGCCCGAGATCTGGAAGCGCGCCGTCTACCCGATGGCCCGCCGCCTGGGCGTGGACATCACGCTGCCCACGGTCTCGCCCCAGCCGTACACCCGACTGGCCTTCGAAGGCTGGCAGTTCGCCGTGGAGCACGGGCTCGGCGACACGTACAACCAGCGCCTGTTCCGGGCCTTCTTCCAGGAGGACCAGGACCTCGGCCGGCTCGACGTCCTGGTCGCCCTCGCCGAGGAGATCGGGCTGGACGGCCCGGCGTACCGCACGGCCCTGGAGGACGGCACCTACTCCGCGCGCCACCAGGACGCCCTGCGCGACGCCGAGGCGAACCGCGTCCAGGCCGTCCCCACCATCCTCGTCGGCGACACCCGCCTGGAGGGCGTGCCGAGCGCGGCGCAGCTGCGCAAGGCCGTCCTGGACGAGCGCGCGCGGCTCGCCGAGTCCGCCGCGTTCGACGGCGTGGTCTGTCGCGCCGACGGCACGGGCTGCGCGTAAGGCGGCAGTACAGCAAGCACGAGACGAAACGGCACGGCTCCGCAGTACGACAGAAAGGGGACCCTTCATGACCACCTCCTCGCACCTTCGTGCGCCGGCATTCGACCCGACTCTGCTCGCCCTCGGCGAGGAGGTGTCAGAAGCCCTGGCCACCGGCAGACCCGTCGTGGCCCTCGAATCCTCCGTCCTGTCCGGGTTCCCGTACCCCGACAACCTGGCCCTGGCCCGCGAGATGGACGCCGGGATCCGCGCCCGGGGCGCCGTGCCGGCCCGGATCGCGCTGCTCGACGGCAAGCTGCGGGTCGGCCTGGACGACGAGCTGCTCGACCGGTTCTGCGCGTACGGGAAGGTGCCGAAGGTCTCCACCCGGGACATCGGCGTCACGCTGGCGGCCGGCGGGCCGGGCGGCACCACCGTCTCCTCCTCGCTGCTCGCCGCGGAGCTGGCCGGGATCCGCGTCTTCGCGGTCGCCGGCATCGGCGGCGTCCACCGCGACGCCCCCACCAGCTTCGACATCTCCACCGACCTCGTCCAGTTCACCCGCACGCGGACCGCGGTGGTGTGCGCCGGGGCGAAGTCGATGCTGCACCCCCAGTGGACCCTGGAGTGGCTGGAGACCGCGGGCATCCCCGTCATCGGCTACCGCTGCGAGGACTTCCCCGCCTATCTGTCGGTCTCCAGCGGGGTGCGCAACCCGCACCGGCTGGACGACCTCGCCGACGTCGCCCGGGCCGCCTGGGCCCACTGGCGGTCCGGCAACGACACGAGCGTCCTCGTGACCCACCCGATCGCCGAGGCCGACGGGATCCCGTCGCGGGAGATCGCCGACGCGCTCGCCACGGCCACCGAGCTCGCCGCCCGCGAGGGCATCACGGGCCCGGCGGTCACCCCGTACCTGCTCAAGGCCATCGCCGAGGCCACCGAGGGCCGCACGGCGGCGGCCAACGTGTCGGTGCTGAAGTCGACGACCGAGCTCGCGGCCGAGTTCGCGGTGCACGTCGCCAAGGAGGAGCAGCGGTGAGCGCGGTCCTCTTCGACCTGGACGGCACCCTGCTCGACACCCCGTCCGCGATCGCCACGACCCTGCACGCCACCCTCGCCGAGCGGGGCCGCAGCGCCTCGGAGGAGCGGGTGCGGGCCACGATCGGGCGGCCGCTGGCCGCGTCGTTCGCGGAGCTGACGGAGCTGCCCGAGGACGACGCCGAGGTGCTCGCCTCGGTCGAGCTCTTCCGGCGCCTGTTCCGGGAGCGGGCCGTGCCGCGCGCCCGTGAGCTGGTCTTCCCCGGGGTGCCGGAGCTGCTCGAAGGGCTGCGCGCCCAGGGGCACCGGATCGCCATCGTCACCAGCAAGATCAGGCCGAGCGCGGAGGAACTGCTGCACCCGGCCGGGCTGTACGGGCTGTTCGACGCCGTCGTCTGCCACGGCATGGCCGAGCGCGGCAAGCCGCACCCGGACCTGGCGCTGCTCGCGGCGCGGGAGCTCGGGCGCGGTCCGGAGGCCTGCGTGGTGGTCGGGGACGCCGTCGACGACATGCGGATGGCCCGCTCGGCGGGGATGCGCGCGGTCGGCGTGACGTACGGCGTGGCCGCCGAGGGGGACCTGCGCACGGCCGGGGCGCACGGCGTGGTCCACTCCGTGGCGGCGCTCACCGAGACCCTCGGCACCCTGCCGGCACCGCCGCCTCCGGCACCGCACCTGCCCGCACCGCACTAGACGTCCGCACCCGAAGCAGAGAACCAGCAGAGACCAGGGGACATGACAGCCACACTCACCTCCTCCACAGCGAAGCGGAGCGCCACGGGCAGCCTGCTGACCATCTCAGCGGCGCAGTTCCTGATCGCCCTCGACTTCTCCGTCATCTTCGTCGCCATGCCCAGCATGGGCGCCGACCTCGATCTGTCCGGCTCGGCCATGCAGTGGGTGGTCAGCGCCTACAGCGTGTTCTTCGCCGGCTTCCTGATCCTCGGCGGCCGGATCGCCGACCGGATCGGCCCGCGTACCCTGTTCATCGCCGCGCTCGCCCTCTTCGGGGTGGCGTCGCTGGCCGGCGGTCTGGCGGCCGGGGCGGCGGTGCTGCTGGTCTCCCGTGCCGCGCAGGGCGTCGCGGCGGCGGCGCTCCAGCCCTCGATCCTGGCCCTGCTCAACACGAGCTTCGAGGCGGGCCGGGAGCGCACCCGGGCGATGGCCGTGTGGGGCACGGTGGGCGCCAGCGGTCTGGCCGCGGGTGTCGTGGTGGGCGGTCTGCTCACCACGGTGTCGTGGCGCTGGACGTTCTTCGTGAACCTGCCGTTCGCGCTGATCTGCGTGCTCGCCGCGCCGAAGTTCCTGGGACAGGCGGACGTGCGCACCCGCAAGCCGCTGAACGTGTTCAGCGCGGTGCTGTGCACGGCGACCGTGCTCGCCTCGGTCTTCGGTCTGACCTTCGCCGCGGGTGACGGCTGGGGGGCGCCGTCGACGCTGATCTCGTTCGGGGCGGCGCTGGCCGGCCTGGTGGTGTTCACGCTGCGCGAGCGCACCAGCGAGGTGCCGCTGATCGAGCGCTCGCTGCGGGGCACCCGCACGCTGCTGGTCGGCTGCGGCGCGACGGCGCTGTACATGGCGAGCGTGGCGGGTGTCGAGTTCTACCTGGTGACGCTGTTCCTGCAGGAGAACCGGGACATGGCGCCGCTGGCGGCGGGCATCGCCTTCCTGCCGCTGGCCGTGTGCATCACGCTCGGCAACATGATCGCGGGCCGGATCATCCCGAAGGTGGGCGTCGGGGTCAGCACCCCGATCGCGTTCCTGGTCGGCGCGGCGGGCTTGGTGCTGCTGGCGCTGGGCGTGCACACCACCTCGTACTGGACCGGGATGCTGCCGGGCCTGATCGTGTCGGGCCTGGGCCACGGCATGATCTACACCTCGATGTTCGTGGGCGGCACCCGGGACGTGGACGACGCCAACCAGGGTGTCGCGGGCGCGCTCATGACGACCAGTCAGTACGCGGGCGGTGCGCTCGGCGTGGCGGTGCTGGTGATCCTGCTCGGCGACCAGCCGGCGGACTCCCGCTTCCTGCCGGGCTTCCTGGTGGCCGCGGGGATCGCGGCGGTCGGCGCGGTGTGGGGCTGGCGCGGCTTCGCGGCCCTGCGCGGGAAGGACGCCGCCGCATGACCCGCCTGGGCATCCTGGTCATCCACAACGATCCCGTGCCGGAGACCGAGATCTGGCGCGCCGCCCCGGCGGGCACCAGCGTCCACACGGCGCGCTTCGAGTGCCCTCGGCTGGACGACGCCGAGTACACGGGCAGCACGGCGCGGCTGCTGGCCGACGCGCCCGACGTGGTCCGCTCGCTGGACTTCCTCGGCCGGCTCGGGGTGGACCGGATCGCGTTCTGCTTCGGCTCGCCGAGCTTCTTCGGGGGCGCGGGCTTCGACACGGAGTTCGCCGAGGCGGCGGCGGCCCACACGCACGGGACGCCGGTGTTCACCTCGGGGCAGGCCCTCACCGGGGCGCTGGCCGCGGCGGGCGTGCGGCGCCCGCTGGTGGTGATGCCGCCGTGGTTCACCCCGCCGACGCACCGCGCCGCCGAGGCGTACCTGACGGCGCACGGCGTCGAGGAGGTGTTCGTCCACCCCTTCGAACTGGGCCCGGAGTGGGCGCACATCGCCCCGTACAACGCCTTCGACGAGGGGGCTCGCTGGGCGATCGACGGCGAGGAGGTGCGGCGCCAGACGGTCGCGGCGTTCGAGGCGACGGGCGGGCGGGCGGACGGCGTGCTGGTCCCGGGCAGCGGCTTCCGCACCCAGGAGCAGGTGCCGCTCCTGGAGAAGGCGCTGGACGTCCCGGTGATCACGGCGAACCAGTCCGTCCTCTGGTACGCCCTGCGCGAGGCGGCGGAACCCCCCACACCCCCGCCGGGCGCCCTCTTCGCCACCCTGACCCCGCAGCGGCCCCACCCGTAACCACCCCGGGGCCCCGAACCCCGTGCCCCGGCGCGCCGTCCCCCGCCGCCGGGGCACGGCCATGCCCGGGCGCGTCACGGCCGGGGACACCGGCGAGGGCCTACCCGGCGTCCTCCGCCGCCCCCGCCGCCTTCGCCGCCTTCGCCGCCGCGACGAAGTCCCCGATGCGGGCGTGGTCCTTGACCCCGGGGGCGGACTCGACGCCGCTGGAGACGTCGACGCCCCAGGGGCGGGCCCGCCCGATCGCCTCGGCGACGTTGCCGGGGTCGAGGCCGCCGGCGAGCAGCCAGGTGCCCTCGGGGCGGGCCGTGTCGAGGAGGGAGAGGTCCCAGCGGGCACCCGAGCCGGCGCGGGGCGAGTCGAGCAGCAGCACGTCCTCGCCGTAGGCGCCGACCCGGGTGTCGGGCCTCTCCTTCAGGGAGGTGGCCCGCCACAGGCGGGGGAAGACGCGGGCGGCCTCGTCGAAGTCGGCCCGGGTGTACGTGCCGTGCAACTGGAGCGCGTCGACGCCGAGTTCGCCGGCCGCTCGGGCGGCGTCGGCGGCGGCCGTGTCGTTGACGACGAGGACGGACCGCACCGGCGAGGGGACGTGCGCGGCCAGCCGCACGGCCGTGTCCCAGTCCAGGCCCCGGACGCTGGTGCCGCTGATCACCAGCCCGACCGCGTCCGCCCCGGCCGCCACGGCCGCGTCGATGTCGCCGGTCGTGGCGAGCCCGCACACCTTGACGAACACTGTTCCTCCTCGTTGCCGTTCCTGATCATCACAAGCAAGCGGATGTACGAGCTCCGCGAGGGAGCCGAGCGCGCGGTCGACCGTGTCACGACCTGCCCGCGTCCGGGTGCGCGGGCTCGGCCAGGAGCAGCGCGTTGAGGGTGGCGTAGTCGAATCCGCCCTCCAGCGAGGTCGTCGTGCCCTGCTCCAGCAGTTCACGCGCGGCCCGGCGGGCCAGCCCGTACGCCGCCTCGGCGAGGGAGGATCCCGCGCTGACACGGGCGGCTCCCGCCTCGGCGAGTTCGGACACGGGCCGTGCGCCGGGGCCGGCCAGGACGTTCACCGGAAGAGGTTGCGCACGCACGAGCGTCCTGACCGTCCCGGCATCCGGTGCGCCGAGGACGAAGACGCCGTCCGCGCCGGCCGTGGCGTAGGCACGGGCGCGGGCGAGCGTTTCGTCCAGCCAGGCCGTGCGGTCGCCGGGCGGCAGGCGGTGCGTGTCGATGCGGGCGTTGATGAACAGCGGGATGCCGGTCTCGTCCGCGGCCCCGCGGGCGGCCGCGATCCGTTCGGCCTGCTCGGCGACGGGACGCAGGGTGTCCTCCAGGTTGATCCCCACGGCTCCGGCCGCGAGGACGCCTCGGACGGTCTCGGCCACGCCGTCGGGGTCGGTCGCGTAGCCACGTTCGATGTCGGCGGTGACGGGCACGTCCACCGTGGCCGCGATCCGGGCCACCGCACCGAGCGCCTGGTCGCGGGTCAGGTGATCGCCGTCGCCGAGGCCGAGCGACCAGGCGACCCCGGCACTGGTGGTCGCGATCGCGGCGGCGCCCGCATCCGCCACCACACGGGCGGAAGCGCCGTCCCAGGCATTGGGCAGGACCAGCGGCGTGCCCGGTACGTGCAGGGAGCGGAACAGCCGCGCCACATCGAGAAGATTCGCCATGAGCAGCATTGCACCACGAGAGCCGGACGGGCGATCACGGCGCACACCCCGCCGGCACCACGGTCCGCCGGAGGGGCCCAGCGGGTGTGGGGCCGCGCCGGAAGGCTCAGGCGCTCTCCGCGTCCTCCTGCTCCTGGCGGTGTTCGTCCGCCGCGTAGGGGTGGACGTAGCGGTCCTCGCCGAAGGGGGTGAACCAGGTGCCGAAGCCGAGGACCGGAGGCGGCGCGTCCGCCGGGGCGCCCGGGACGGGTCCGGGGCGCCCCGGCGGACGCGCCGCCTCCGGTGCCTCAGGGCCGTCGGCGAACAGCCACTCCACGTCCCCGTCCTCGTACACCTCCGCCGCGAAGTGCTCCAGCGCCGCCGTGACCTCGGCGTCCAGCAGGCCGTACAGGTCGAGAGTGACGTGCGCCTGCTCCAGGAGGAACTTCAGGACCAGCTCCTCCGCCAGGCAGCCGAGCCGGTCGAAGCCGCCGTCGGTGAGGCGGGTGGTGAGGGCGATCGCGGTGACGAGGAAGCGGCGGGCGAACAGCTCGTCGTAGCGGGAGGCGTAGCGGGAGGGCAACTGGTCCAGGTGCCACAGGTGGCCCTCGCAGCCCGCGACGTCGGTGTCCTCCTCGGCGAGTGCCTGCACGTCGTCGTACAGCTCGTCGATCAGGACCTCCGCCCCGTACACGAGCGCCCCGGCGGCCAGTTCGGCGCCCCCGGGCCCGACGACCGGCCCCCCGGCGGCCTCGGCATCGCCCTCGGCGTCGCCCTCGGCGTCGCCCTCGGCTGAGGCGGGGGCGGCGGCTCCGAAGTCGGCCGGGGTGAACGACCTCAGCCGCGCCGCCATGGCCCGGATCTCGGCCTCGGGGTCGTGCGTCTCCTCGGCCGCCTCGACCGCCTCGTCCGCCTTCAGCGCGTGCTGGGCGCGCCGCACCTGCGGGTCGCTCGGCGGGGCGTCGGGCCCGTCGGCGGCCTCCAGGCTCTCCCGGGCCAGATCGGTGTGGAGCTTGACCTCGCTGCTCTCCACGGTCCATTCGGCCAGCACCTCGGAGCGTTCGAGCACCTCCTGGGTCACGGAGCCGACCGCGTCCTCCGCGATCTCCAGTGAGGGTGCCTCGACGAACACCTTGAGCACCGCGCCGCCCGGATGGACCCCGACCACGACGTCGAGGACGTCGACCTCCACGCCGTCGGGCCCCTCGACCCCGGCCACGGAGTCGAAGCCCCGCTCCAGCAGCGTCCCGGCCCCGATCCGGCTGAGCTCGTCCAGCTCCGGAGCACCGTCGGCTATGCGCGTTTCCACGGTTACGACGTACGTCACGACGGCAAGCGTGCCAGCTCGCCGCGCGTGGATCGAGGTGATCGACCAATATCGCGCAATCTCGTCGCCGGCCCGCCCCGGACCGCCGGGCCCGCCCGCCCGAAGCGTCCGTTCCCGGCTCCGTTCCGACTCCCTTCCGGGCGCGTTCCGGCGAACGATTCGCGTCAAACCGGCGTCAGGGCCGCGTCAGGGGAGGTCCCGGGCGGACCGGGCGGGCGTAGCTTCGTGGTCGGCTCCGGCGCGAACGGCGCCGGGGCGCACGCCCGTTCCCGGGAGGAACCATGACCCACGTCCAGTGCGGCGAGCTGTACGGCGACGATCCCGAGCCCGCTGAACAGGTGCCGGCCGGACGGCTCTGCGTCCCCGTCCGGCCGGTCCCGCACGGCTGCGCGGCCCGCCTCTTCCGGACCCCCGTCGGGGCCCGTACGGCGGTCGCCTTCACGACGCCGGCCCGGCTGCGGGCCGTCCTCGGCGCCGCCCAGCCGTGGACCCCGCTCGCCGAACCCGCGCTCCGGGCGCTGGTCCGTCCCCTGGGCATCGACACCGTCACCGTGGACCCGGCCCTGACGGCACCGCCGCCGGACGCGCCGCGGGTGCCGGACGCGCCGCTCGCCCTGACGCCCTCCGCGTGCTGAGGGGCGGGCCGAGATGACCGTCACGCCGCTGCCTCCGGTCGCCGCGCCCGCCGACGGGCTGTCCGTCTGGCCCGCCGGGACCGTCGAGGGGCCCGACGGGCGCCTGTCCGTCGGCGGGGTGCCGCTGGACGAGCTCGCCGGGAGCCACGGCACCCCGCTGTACGTCCTCGACGAGGCCGAGGTCCGCGAGCGCTGCCGCGCCTATCGCGACGCCTTCCCCGGCGCCGAGGTCCACTACGCGGCCAAGGCGTTCCTGTGCCGCGCCCTCGCGCACTGGGTCGAGGAGGAGGGCCTCGGCCTGGACGTCTGCTCCGCCGGGGAGCTCGAACTCGCCGTCACGACCGGTTTCCCGCCCGAGCGGATCCTGCTGCACGGCAACGCCAAGTCTCCCGAGGACCTGCGGACCGCGCTGCGGCTCGGCGTCGGGCGGATCGTCATCGACAGCCCCGCCGAGATCGCCCGGATCGCCGCCGCCGTCGCCCCGGACGAGCGGCAGCGGGTGATGCTGCGGGTCACCCCGGGCATCTGCGCGGGCGGGCACGCCAAGATCCGCACCGGCTCCGACGACCAGAAGTTCGGGCTGTCGCTGCGCGACGGGCACGCCCAGCACGCGATCGCCCGGGTGCTCGGCCAGCCCCGGCTGCGGCTGACCGGGCTGCACTGCCACCTCGGTTCGCAGATCACCGACGTCAAGCCGTACCTGGTCGCCGTGCGCCGGCTGGTCGGGCTGATGGCGCGGACCCGCGACGCGCACGGCGTGGTGCTGGACGAGCTCGACCTGGGCGGCGGGCACGGCATCGCGTACCGGCCCGGCGACCCCGCCCTCGACGTGACCGCGCTGGCCCGCCGGGTGCGCGCCGAGCTGGCCGAGAGCTGCGCGGGCGCCGGGCTGCCGGTGCCCCGGCTGCTCGTCGAGCCGGGGCGCGCGGTGACGGGCCCCGCCGGGGTGGCCGTCTACCGGGTGCTCGCCGTCAAGGCGACGCCCGAGCGCTTCTTCGTCGCCGTGGACGGCGGCATGAGCGACAACCCGCGCCCGGCGCTGTACGGGGTGCGGTACGCCCCGCGCCTGATCGGGCGCCGGTCCGCCGCCGCCCCGCGCCGGGCGACGGTCGTGGGACGCCACTGCGAGGCCGGGGACGTGCTCGCGGAGGAGGTCGCGCTGCCCTCGGACGTACGTCCCGGAGACCTGCTGGCGGTGCCGGTGGCCGGGGCGTACCACCTGTCGATGGCCTCCACGTACAACCTGGTCGGCCGGCCGCCCGTGGTCGCCGTCGCGGGCGGCGCGGCCCGGCTCCTCGTCCGCCGCGAGACCCAGGCGGACCTGCGGGCGCGCGACGTGGGGCTGTAGGGGACGGGAGCTCCGGGCCCCGGTGCCAGGAGCTCCCGGGCCCGGGGCGGGGAGTTCCCGGGCCCGGGGCGGGGAGTTCCCGGGCCCGGGGCGGGGAGTTCCCGGGCCCGGGGCGGGGAGTTCCCGGGCCCGGGGCGGGGAGTTCCGGGGCCCGGGACCCGGGGCCGGTCCCGGCGCTACGCCGAGGTCCAGACCGTCCCCCGGGCCTCGTACTCCAGCATCGTCTCCAGGTCGGTGGCGGTGTCGGAGCCGAGCTCGCGGCGGACCAGCCACAGGGCGAGTTCGAGGCCCGAGGTGACGCCCCCGGCGGTGACGAGGTCGCCGTCGTCGACGACCCGGGCGTTCTTGACCCGTCCGCCCCGCGCCGTGAGGTCGGCCTTCGCCTTGTGGTGGGTGGTACAGGGGCGGCCCCGGGTGAGGCCCGCCGCCGACAGGAGCATGACGCCGGTGCAGAGCGCGGCGACCGTCAGCCCCGGGCGGACGGCCGCCGCGAGGGCCCGGGGCAGGGCGCCCCGGTCGATCTCGGCCCAGACGCCGGGGCTGTCCCGCCGCGCGTAGCCGCCGCCGGGGACGACCAGCAGATCGGCCTCCTCGGGGGCCCAGGGGCGCAGGCCCCGGACGGCGGTGCCGTAGGCGGCGGTGACGGAGCGGGCGCCGGTGGCGGAGACGTAACGGACCTCCACCTGGCGGGTGGTGAAGAAGCCCGAGGCCGAGAACACCTCGTAGGGGGCGGCGAAGTCGAGCTCCTCGACGCCGTCGAAGAGCGGGATGTGCACGTGCAGCGGGCGGTTCCGGGGCGGCGCGGCGTCCCGGGCCGGTGTCGGCGCGGCGCCGGCGGCAGCGGCCGTGGCCGTGAGGGCGCCGGTCGCCCCGAGGGCGGTCGCGGCGGCCGTGGCGCCCGCGGCGGTCGTACGGAGTAACTGCCTGCGGTTCATGGGAACTCCTGAGGCTGTCGTGCCAGGTGGGATGAGTGGTGTTTCCCAGCAGGGAGTCGGGGTCCGGCTCCCCCCGGTTCCGTCCGGTCTCCGGGAACCCCCGGGCCCGGCGGGCCGACTTCTCCCCCGCCCCCGCGTGCCCGGCCGGGCCGCGGGCCGGGCGAGAGGCGGGCGGGGCATGGGCGGACTGGACATACGGATGCGGGGCGTCGGCTGCCGCCACGGGCGTACCGAAGCGGTCGCCGACGTCGACCTGGAGATCGCGGCGGGCGAGCGGGTCGCCCTCACCGGCACCAACGGCTCCGGGAAGACGACGCTCCTGCGCGCGGTCCTCGGGCTGCACCCCCGGACCAGCGGCGTCATCGAGGTCGGCGGCCGGACCGCCCGCACCCCCGCCGAGTGGGGCGCGCGCCGGCGGGCCTGCGCCTGGATCCCGCAGAAGCCGGCCGCCGGGCGCTTCCCGCTGCGCGGCGACGAGCTCCTGGCCAGCGGCGGCGCGCCGGCCGAGGCGGCCGATGCGGCGGGCCGGCTCGGCGTCGGGGGCCTGACCTCGCGCCCCGTGCACACCCTGTCCGGCGGCCAGTTGCAGCGCATGTACCTGGCGCGGGCGCTCGGCTGCGTGGCGGCGGGCGCGCGGGTCCTGCTCGCCGACGAGCCCACCGCCGCTCTGGACTTCGACGGCCAGGAGGAGGCCGCCGACGTGCTGGCCGCGCTGCCCGTGACGCTCGTCGTGGTCACCCACGACCGGGCCCTGGCCGCCCGCTGCGACCGGGTCCTGGAGATGGCCGCGGGCCGGCTGCGGGAGGTCCGGTGAACGCGCTCGCCACCGCCGACCTCGGCGCGCTGCTCGACCTGGTGCCGGTGCGGCGGGCCGGGTTCGCGCTGCTGCTCGCGGCCGTGGGGCTGCCGGTGATCGGGGTCGTGATCGTCGGCCTCGACATCATGCCGGTGCGGTTCGCGATGATGCACGTGGCCCTGCTGGGCATCGCGGTCGGCCTGCTGACCGGGCTCGACCCGATGCTGTGCGCGCTGGTCGCCTGCGCGCTGTCGGGCGCGGGCGTGGCGCCGCTGGCCCGCACCCCGGACGGACTCTCGGGCGCGATGGGCCTGTTGATGAGCCTGGCCATCGCGGGCGCGCTGCTCGTGCTCGCCGTGTCGGGCGTCAACGCGTCCGGCGCGTTCGCCCTGCTGTGGGGGTCGATCCTGTCCGTCGGCACGGCCGACCTCGTGGTCCTGGCGGCGCTGGCCGTGACCGTCCCGGCGCTGCTGTGGTGGCGGCGGCGCGAGGTGGCGCTGCTGCTGTACGACCGGGAGCTCGCCCAGTGTTCGGGCGTGCCGGTCCGGCTGCTGACCACGGCGCTCCTGGTGCTCGTCGCGGTCGCGGTCGCCGGGGCGATCAAGCTCACCGGCGCCCTGCTCGTCGACGCCCTCACCCTGCTGCCCGCGCTCGCCGCGCGGCGCCTGGGCCGCTCGCTGCGGTCGATCGTGCTGTGGGCGGTCGGCATCGGTGTCGGCGTCAACCTGACGGGCTTCCTGCTGGCCCTGTGGCTGGACTGGCCACCGGGCCCGGTCCTGGTCCTGACGGCGGGGACCGTGGTGCTCGCCGTCCATCTCATCCCCGAACGGAGATTCCGCCCATGGCGCGCTGCCGCGTCCGCACCACCGCCGTCCCCTCCCTCCGCTCCCCCGGTCTCCCCGGCCTCCCCGGCCTCCCCGGCTCTCCTCCCCTCCTCCGACTCCCCGCCCGGCGGGTCCGCCCGGTCCTTCCCGTCCTCGCACTGAGCGCGGCCCTGGTCCTGACCACCGGCTGCGGCGCCTCGAAGGCGGCTCCGGACCGCGCGGCGGGCGGGCAGCCGGGCAAGCCGGTGGTGGTGGCGACGACCACGTGGGAGGGCGCCTTCGCCAAGGCGGCCGGTGCCGAGGACGTCACGGTGATCGTGCCGCAGTCGGTCCACCACGCCCCCGACTACGACCCGAAGCCCTCCGACCTGGCGGCCGTCGCCGGGGCGGACTTCGTGCTGTACGCGCCCTTCGAACCGTACGCCGCGAAGATCAAGGAGGCGGCGGGCTCGAAGGCGCGGCTCATCGAGGTGAACCTGGACAACGAGCCCGCGAAGGCCGCCGCGGAAGTGGCGCGCCTGGGCGGCCTGTTCGGTACGAGGCAGGCGGCGGCCGACTGGAAGACGGGGCTGGACGCGGAGGTGGCACGGCTGCGCGGCGAACTGCGCGCGGCCTGGCCGGGCGGGCGCAGCCCCTCGGCCGTCGCGCAGGTCTACACGGCCTGGGCGGCGACCCTCGCGGGCGCGACGACCGTCGGCACGTACGGCCCCGACCCGGTCACCCCGGCCCAACTGGCCTCCCTGTCGGCGAAGAAGCCCGCGCTGGTCGTCGACAACGCCCACATGTCGACGGGCACGGTCCTGCCCGACTCGGGCGCCCGCCAGGTCCAGATCGTCAACTACCCGGGCCGGGACCTGGACTTGCTGGCGGTGTACCGGGGGGCGGCGGCGGAGCTGCGGAAGGGGATGGGCGGGCTGGGCTGAGACGGGGCGGCCGGCCCGCCTCGGCCCAGCCCGCTCCCCGGGGTCCCGGGGGGCGGCGTTAGCGAGCGACGGGTTCCGGGGCCGGGGCCGGAACCCGGGGCTCGGTCGCCCCGGCGGTCCCGGCGGTCCCGGCCGACCCGGTGACCCCGGTGACCCCGGTGACCCCGGTGACCCCGGTGACCCCGGTGACCCCGGTGACCCCGGCGGCCCGAGCGGCCCCCGCTGCCCCGGCCCGGGCCCGCAGCGCGCCCCGGTCGGGCTTGCCGGCGGCGGTGAGCGGGAGGGCGTCGAGGAGGAGCAGGAGCTCCGGGTGCTTGTGGCGGTCGAGACCGCGTGCGGTCAGATGGGTGCCGAGCACGGCGAGGTCCGGGGCGGCGCCCGGCCCCCTGGCCACGACGCAGGCGGCGAGCCGCTCCCCCATCAGCGGGTCGGGGACGCCGACGCAGACGACGTCGCGGATCCGGGGGTGGGCGGCGAGTTCGCGTTCCACCTCGGCGGGGCTGATGTTGGCGCCGCCCCGGATCACGACGTCCTTGAGGCGCCCGACGACGTGCAGCAGGCCCTCGGCGTCGAGGTAGCCGAGGTCGCCGGTGCGGACCCAGCCCTCGGGGGTGCGGTAGCGGGCGTCGAGTTCCGGGGCGGCGACGTAGCAGAGCGGGGTCATGGGCCCGCGCGAGACGATCTCGCCGATCCGGCCGCCGGGCAGCGGGCGGTGGGTCTCGGGGTCGGCGATCCTGATGTCGGCGACCCTCGGGTCGGGCCGGCCGACCACGATGCCCGCGGACGCCGCCCCAGGCGATCCGGACACCGCCGCCGCCCCGGCCGATCCGGACGCCCCCGGCGGTCCTTCCAGCCCCGTATGGCAGTTGACGCCGTCCGCCGACCCGTACAGGTTGACGACCGGGCAGCCGAAGCCGGCCGTGGCGGCGGTGGCGGTGGCCTCGTCGAGGGGGGCGCCGCCGAGGACGAGCGCGGTCGGGGCGGGCAGGGGGCGGGGGTCGCCCGTGCGTTCCAGGTGTTCGAGCATCATCCGGACCATGGTGGGGACGCCGAGGACATGGGTGGGCGCGTGGGC
The DNA here is from genome assembly GCF_055582325.1 of Streptomyces sp. NPDC042100. NCBI lineage: Bacteria > Bacillati > Actinomycetota > Actinomycetes > Kitasatosporales > Streptomycetaceae > Streptomyces > Streptomyces sp. NPDC042100. The sequence continues at coordinate 475,433 of NZ_JBVJDK010000006.1, read as the reverse complement.
GCGCAGGGCCGCCAGCGCCGCCTCGGGCGTGAAGTGGTCGAGCAGGACGAGGGTGCCGCCGTGCCGGGCCAGGGTGACGGCCGTGCCGCTGGAGCCGAAGGCGGAGGCCAGGGGGACGAGGAAGAGGCAGCGGGGCGGGACCGGCTCGGGCATGAGGGAGCCGAGGAAGTTGCCGCGCCCGCCCGCGAGGGCGTTGTGGGAGTAGGCGACCATCTTGGGCGCGGCCTCGGAACCGGAGGAGACGAGGATGCGGGCGGCGCCGTCCGGGTCGGGGCGGGCGGGGCGGAATCCGCCGGGGGCGCCGCGCAGCAGCCGGGCCAGCGGCACCGTTCCCTCGGGTACGGTGCCGGGCCCGGCGGCGATCACGTGGCGCAGGGCCGGCAGTGCCGGTGAGAGGGCGAGGAGTTCGGCCGCCGGGGCGCGGTCCCGGTGCGCGGCGGCGGCGATGACGGCGACGGCCTCGGCGCCCCGCAGCAGGCTCTCGGCCTCGGCCGCCCCCCGGCCCACCGGGAACGGCAGGGCGACGGCGCCGAGGGCCGCGAGCGCGAGATCGGCGAGGACGGCGCCGCGCCCGTCCGGGAGCTGCACGCCCACCACGTCCCCGGGGCCGACGCCGAGCGCTCCGAGTCCCTCGGCGAGACATCGCGCCTTGCGGTCGAGGGCCGTGTAGCAGAGCGCGCCCTTGGCGTCGATGACGGCGGTGCGGTGCGGGTCGGCGATCCGCCGGGCGCGGAACAGGCTGTAGAGGTCGAGGTCGGGGCAGAGGCCCTCGTCCGCCCAGGAGCGGCGGAGCCGGGCGGGCAGCAGATCGTGCAGGACGACGGTCACGCGAAGCTCCAGGGGTCGGGAACGACGGGCGCCCCGTGCGCGTCACGGCCGATCGGGGGTACCGGGCCGGACGTGCGCGGGGGGACGGTGACGGTGACGCTGGCAGGGGCTGAGGCGGTGGCAATCGCAAGGGCGGTGGCGGTGGTGCTGCGGGCGCGCCCTGGCTCTGGCTCCGGCACCGGCACCGGCACCGGCACCGGGGTCAGCAGGTCGCGGAGGTGGGTGACGACGGGCGCGGCGGCGAGGCCGTGGGAGCGGAGCAGGGCCAGGGCCTCGGGGGTCCGCAGGGCGCGCAGGTCGTACGCGGCGGCGGCGCGGGCGGTGGAGTCGGCGGGGGCGACGTGCCCGTCGGCGGTGGCGAGGGGGGCCCGGAACCCGGCCGGGCCGCGCGGGGCGGCGCCCCGGGCGGCCCGGCGCAGGGCGGGCGCGAGCAGGGTGTCGGCCGCGCCGAGCAGCGAGGACTCCACCCGGACGCCCCGGCCGGTGCGTTCGCGCAGCAGCAGCCCGGCGAGGACGGCTTCGGCGCCGTGCAGCCCGCCGAGCAGGTCGAGGACGGTCAGCAGGGACGGTACGGGCGCCTCGCCGGCCGGGTGGACGGCCTCGCCGACGCCCGTGCGGGCCTGCACCATGAAGTCGGTGCCCATGGGGGCGTCGGGGATCCGGTCCGACCAGCCGCCGGTGTACGCGTAGACCAGGGCGGGGTTCGCGGCGCTCAGGTCGGCGGCGTCCAGGCCGAGCCGGGCGGCGTTTCCGGGGGCCCAGTTGTGGAGGAACACGTCCGCGTCGGCGGCGAGCGCGCGCAGGGCGTCCCGGTCGCGCGGCGACTTGATGTCGAGCTCGACGGCGTCCTTGCCCCGGTTGAGGGCGAGCCAGCGCGCGGAGACGCCGGAGCAGGCGGGGGGCATCCCGCGCAGGGGGTCGCCGCCCGGGGGTTCGATCCGGATCACGCGGGCGCCGAGCAGGCCCAGCAGGTGGGCGGCGAGCGGTGCCTGGATCCGGCGCCCGGCCTCCAGGACCGTCAGCCCGTCGAGGGGCCGCCCGAGCGGCGGCGGGGTGGCCCCGGAGCCGGGGGCCGACGGCGGCGGCCCGGCTCCCAGCACGCGCAGCGACCAGGGATCCGCCCCGTCGTCCTCGGCGGCCCGCTCGGCGAGCGTGCGCAGCCCGCAGACCTCGGCGCCGGAGCGGGCGGCGGCCTGCCGGACGCGCTGGATGCCGTGGGCGCGGACGGTGGCGTGCAGGGCGGGCGGGAGGGGCGCGCAGGCGGTGGCGTACCGGAACTGGAAGGGGCGCCAGCCCTCCCGTATCGCCTCGGCGGGTGCGTCGAGCTCCCGCCAGAACGCCGCCCAGGCGCCGGGGTCCAGCGTCTCCAGTTCGAAGCGGACGCCGTCGCGCGAGGTGAACGGGGGTCCTCCGGGGGCGAGTTCGACGGCTTCGGGTTCGTCGGCGCCCGCGGCGGCGAGGTACTGCGAGACGAGGAGGAGTCCGGCGCGTTCGGCGGAGGTCTCGACGCGGGCGGCGGGGGTGCCGCCTCGGGCGCGTCCGAGGAGGGCGGCGAGGAGGCCCTGGACGGCGAGGACTCCCGCGGCGGTGCCGAGGAGGTCGACGGCGAGGCCACGCGGGCTGCCGTGGCGGCGCCCGTGGACGCCCATGATCCCGGTGACGGCCTGCGCGGTGGCCTCGTCGCGGGCCGCCGATCCGGGGGCGCCCCAGCGGATCCGGGCCTCGACGGGTCCGAACCCGGCGCCGCCGACGCGGAGTTCCGCGAAGGCGGTGTCGGTGACGGCGGCGGCGTCACCGTCCGTCCCGGCCCGGGCGGGCCGTGCGGGCCGGGACGCGCGGGCGCCCAGGCGCCGCAGGTGGTCGTCGGTCACGCGGGTGAGCGCGGCCGGGCCCGCGAGCGCGAAGCGGAGGCCGTCGAGGGGGCGTGGGGTGCCCGGGCTCGTCGTCGGTGACGCCATGCGGTTCTCCTCCAGGCGCGGGTCGGGGTCGGGTGCGGTGGGGCTCGGGAACCGCCGGTCGGCCGCGCCCGACCACGTGCACGCACGCGGCCCACGGAGCCCGGGCGGCCCGGCGGTCCCGGCGGTCCCGGCGGTCCATGGGCAGACAGTCGGACGCGTGTTCTGCCGAGTTCCCGGCAGCGGACGACGGGGCGAGAGCTGAGGAGACGGCGATGGCCATGGCGATGGCGGAGCGGGACACACCCGGCGACAAGGCGCTGGACGAGGCCCTGCGGGAGCGGGTCGCGGCCTTCGTGCGCGAGCGGGTGTTCCCGCACGAGGGGCCGCTGGACGAGGGCGGGCCGAGGGCCGCGGAGCTCCGGGCACGGCTGCGCGAGCGGGCGCGGGAGGAGGGGCTGTGGGCCCTGCCGCTGCCGGCGGAACTGGGCGGCGGCGGGCTGTCGTTGGCGGCCTACGGGGCTCTCGCGGAGGCGGAGGGCGCCAGCGACCACGGCCCGGTGGCGCTGGGTTCGGCTTCGCTGCTGGACGTACGGATGCTGGCGCGGCACGGCTCGCCTCGGCTGCGCGAGGAGCTGCTGCCGGGGCTGGTCGGGGGCGGGCTGCGGGCCTGTTACGCGATGACGGAGCCGGACGTGCCGGGCACGGAGCCGGTGCTGACGGCCACCCGGGCGGAGCGGCGGCCGGGCGGCGGGTGGCGGGTGAGCGGGCGCAAGTGGTTCGTGTCGCACGCGCGGGACGCCGACGTGGTGACCGTGCTGGCGCGGACGGCCGGAGTCCCCGGGGACCGGGACGGGCTCTCGCTGTTCCTGGTGCCGGCCGGGGCGCCGGGGTTCCGGGTGGTGCGGGAGCTGCCGGTGTTCGGGGCGACGGGGCAGTACGAGATCGCCCTGGACGGGGTCGAGGTGGCGGAGGACGCGCTGGTGGGCCCGCCGGGCGGAGCGCTGGCGGTGGCGGGCGAGCGGCTGCGGCTGGGGCGCGCGCTGCGCGCGCTGCGCTGGCTCGGGCAGGCCGGGCGGGCGTTCGACCTGCTGTGCGCGCGGGCGGTGGAGCGGCGGGGCGTCCAGGGCCCGCTGGCGGGGCACCAGTTGGTGCAGCGGCACGTCTTCGAGGCGCTGCTGGCGCTGCGTTCGGCCCGCCCGCTGGCGTACGAGGCGATGGCGCTGGTCGCGGCGGGGCGGGACGCGCACGTGGAGGTGGGGCTCGCGAAGACGGCGGCGGCGCGGGCGTTGCAGGACGTCGCGGACCGCGCCGTCCAGGTGTTCGGCGCGGCGGGGCTCGGCCCGGACACGCCGCTGCCCGCGCTGCTGCGCACGGGGCGGACGGCGCGGATCCTCGACGGGCCGGACGAGCTGCACATCACGTCGGTGGCCCGCAGGGTGCTGCGGGCCACCGAGGCGGCGACGGGAACTTCCGTGGCCGGCGGGGCGTTGCCGAGGGCGACTTGACTGACTGTTCACCTTGCTGACCGAGAGAATCGAGTGTGCGGGCCATGGCCATGGTGGGTCTGTTCTGGATCGCCGAGGGCGACGTGTACGTGGGCGCGAAGCCGTCCGGGCACGCCCCCGGGATACGTCTGACCCCGGAGGCGGTGGTGGGGCTCGGCGACGGGCAGTCGCGGCTGCACCTGTGGGAGGACGTGCGGGCCCTCACGGTGTCGGACGTGCCGGTGAAGACGCTGCTGCGGCAGGTCGGCGCGGTGAAGGACCTGGCGATCGGCACGGTGCTGGAGCTGGCGATGGCGAGCGGCGTGGGGCTGGGCGGCGAGGCGCCGCCGCTGCTCACGGTGGCGGTGGAGGACGCCGAGGGGACGCGGGAGCTGCGGGCGTACGTGGCGGCGGCGCGGGGCTACTCCCCGACGGAGGCGGACCTGTCGCGGGAGCTGCTGTCGCGTCTGACGGAGGGTGCGGCGACCCTGGAGACGACGCTGGCGGCGATGGCCCGCTGGGGTCGCGCGCGGGAGGGCGGCACGCCTCGGCAGGGGGAGCGCGAGGCGCTGCTGCGGGAGTGGCTGGACACTCCCTAGCGCGGGCCAGGTGCCGGTCACGCGGGCCCGTTCGGGCACCGGAGGCCGCCTGTTCGCGGGCCCGTGGCCTGCGCACTCGCGGGTACTGTCGACCGAACCGGACCGGACACCCGTTCGGACCGGCGGCCGAGGCCCCCACGCGCACGACCGGCGCGGGGCGCCGCCAGGAGGGGAGCACCGGTGTCCCGACACCCCCTGAAGGACCGACATCCGAAACGCTGGGGACGGAGAATCCTGGGCCTGTCGAGCGGCCTGGCGCTGGCGACGACCCTGCTGGTGGCCCAGGGCCCCGCGCCGGAGGCCCCCGGTACGGCACGGGCGGAGTCCGCGCCCGCGCAGTCCCTGCGGGCGGCGCCCGCGGCGGCGACCGCCGACACCGGCGCGGTCTCGCCGTTCGCGCAGAGCGGCCCCCGCAACCTGATCAAGCGCCTCCAGGACACGTACATCAGCAGCACCGACGACGCCGACCACTCGCAGGGGCACCTGCTGCACGTCGGCACGCCGGACGCGGGCGCGACGAGGTACCGCAGCTTCCTGCAGTTCGACGTCTCGCGGCTGACCGGCGCGAACATCAACCGGGCGTACCTGCGGATGTACAACTCCTTCGTGGCCGCCCCGGACTGCGGACAGAACTCCTGGTACGGCGTGTACCGGGTGACCGAGCCGTGGAACCAGTCCACGATCACCTGGGCGAACCAGCCCGCCGTCGGCGAGGGCATCGGCTCCTGGTTCGGCGTCGGGCACCCGAACGTCGCCGGCTGTGAGGACCAGCCCGACACCTACCTGCCGGACGAGTCCAAGGGCATCGTCCGCGTCGACGTCACCGACATGGTGAAGGGCTGGACCCGGGCGGGCACGACCACGCCCAACTACGGCATCCGGCTGAGCGGGCGCGAGGGCGCCCCGGACGCGGCGACCGGCGTCACCGGCTACCACGACTTCTGCTCCATGAACCCGGCGGGCGCCACGCAGGACCGCGCCTGCACCAAGTCGTACTTCACGCCGACGCTGGAGGTCGAGTTCAACGCCGGCTCGACGCCGCTGATCACGGGCAACGAGTACGGTCCGCCGTACGCGGGCGGCTACCCCGCCGCCGAGGAGACCCTGGAGTTCCTGGACTCCGCGAACCCCTCGGTGTGGGAGGCGTCCAAGCCGTACCAGCGCTGGCTGCCGGACGCGTACCACTCCGTGGAGGACGCGACGCTGAAGGGCGCCGACTGGAAGGGCGGCACCTCGCACAAGCTGCGCCCCGGCGGGGCGTACGGCAGCGGGAACGTGCTGATCACCGGCGACGGCGGCAGCGGCTTCATCGGCGTCGTCCCCTACCCGGCGCTGTCCGGCTACCACTGGGCGATCAACGTCAAGGGGGCCGGTGAGCCCGGCGACCTGCACGGCGTGGACCTGCTGCCCGACGGAAGCGTCGTCGCCGCCTTCGCGGGCGTGGACGGGGTGCCGGGCAAGGTCGAGCTGTACACCAGGGAGCAGGGCCGGCCGGGCAAGGGCAACTGGAGCGGCACGCCGGTGCAGACGATCCCGCTGAACAGCGCGCACGAGGTCGTCGCCGACGCGAACGGCAGGGACGTGTGGGTGCTCGGCGGTCTGGAGCTGCGCAAGCTCACGTACGACCCGGCCACCAAGCGCTTCGCGAACACGACGGGCACCTCGTACCCGCTGCCGAAGAACCCGAAGGGCGAGGGCGCCTGGGGTCACGACCTGACCCCGGTGTACGGGAACCCCGACCGCTTCTGGGTGGGCGCGAACGCGGGCGTCGTCCAGTTCTCCAAGAGCGGCGCCGCCGACTGCCACAAGGACACGTACACCAAGTGGCCCACGCTGGCGGCGGTACAGGAGATCCCGAACGGCGCCAACCGCTGGTGCACGGACTACTCCAACGACCTCGCCAACTCGCGGACCATGCTGAACAGCGTGGGCAGCGACCCGGTGTCCCAGCGGGTGGCGACGACCTGCTCGAAGGACTGCGGTCTGGCCAACACCGGCTCGGACGGCAAGCCCACCTACACCACGAGCTGGATCGAGATCGCCGGCCGGACCGCCGGCAAGGAGCAGTACCGGTGGAGCGAGAACAGCAAGCACTACAAGGTGACATGGGCGGTCGCCGCCTATAAGTGACGCGGCCCCCGGGCCGAGGCCCCGGACCGGTCCCTGCGCGAACCGGCCCGGGGCCTCGGTCTTCCCGTACCTTCTCCGCTCCGCTCAGGCGTCCCAGGCGCGGGGCCGGTCCAGCCGCTCCCATTCGGGGCGCAGCAGCGCGTACCGCGCGATGTCGTAGCGGCGTCCCCGGTGCAGGCAGGCGGAGCGGGCGACGCCCTCCCGGGTGAAGCCGGACGCGGCGAGCACGGAGAGCGCGGGCGCGTTGGAGGTGTGGGTGTTCGCGGTGAGCCGGTGCATCGGCAGCTCGCCGAAGGCCAGGTCGACGAGGGCGTCGAGCGCGGCGGGCCCGTACCCGTGCCCCCGGTACGGGGCCGCGAGCAGCAGCTCGACCTCGGCGGTGCCGTCCACCTGGTTCTGCTCGGTGAGCGCGATGTGCCCGACGGGGGTGCCGTCGGGCCGCAGCACCAGGAAGTCGTCCCGCTCGTTGTCCTCGACGCACCGCTCGATCCGCTCGCGCAGCGCGGACAACGGGCGCGGCCAGAAGCCGATGTGGTGGAAGGCCACGGGGTCGGCCCGCCAGGCGGCGAGGAGTTCGGTGTCGTCCACGTCGACCGCCGAGAACCCGACGCCCGCGCCCCGCCAGACGATCACCCGCTCCTCCCCCGCCGCGCCGTCGCCGTCCGTGTCGCTCACGTGCTCGTTCACGTGCTCTTTCACGTCCTCGATCCCGTCCTCTTTCCCGTTCCCGTTCCCGTTCCCGTTCCCGTTCCCGTCCTCGCTCATGGCCGGATGCTAGGCCGCTCCCCACCTCGGGAACCAACGGTTTTCGCAGCTCAGCGGCGAGAGCGCGTGCCAGGCGTCGCGAGGCGGACGGGACTTTGACGACAGGCCCTAGACGCGGGTGAGGTCGACGTCGCCGCGGCGGGCGGCGAGGGCCAGGGCGAGGAAGAAGTCGCCCCAGATGAGTTCACGGTTCGGTGCCGTGTCCCCGGCGGGTTCGTAGCAGCCGTCCAGGAGCATCCCGCCGGGCCGCCCGCCCGAGGGGTGCCCGGGCCGGGTGAGCCGGGTGTCGGCGAGGTGGCGCAGGACCGCCTCCGAGCGGGTCGCGCAGGCGGCGGCCCAGGGGGCGCCCGGGACCAGGGCGAGCTTGCGCAGGGCTACGGCGGTGATCGCGGCGGCCGAGGTGTCCGGAGGGCCCGAGGAGCGCCGGGCGTCGGCGGGCGGGACGAGCGGCCCGGTAAGGAACTCGCCCCTTTCCAGGAGCTGTTCGGCCGCCTCGGCCAGGTCCTCCGGGGGCCGTGTGGGCGGGCCTTCGCGGGTGCCGACCCGCAGCAGGGCGTCCGCCAGGGCCAGCAGGAGCCAGGCCTCACCCCGGGTCCAGCCGGGGCCCGGCTCGCCGTCCTCGGCCCAGCGGGCTGTGTCGGTGTCGTACCGCCAGGACGGCCGGGGGCGGCCCCCGCCGCCGGGCAGGCACAGCTCCAGGTGGCGGCGCAGGTGCGCGCCCGCCGCCCGCGCCCCGGCCGGCCCGGCGGAGGTGAGCAGCGGTACGAGACCGGGCGCCCCGTCCGCCCTGGCCCGCAGCCGCTCCCCGCCGAGCGCCGCGCCCCAGGGGACGAGGCCCAGGCCCGGGTCCCAGGCGTCCAGGGCCGCGCGGGCGGCGCGGGCCCGCAGCGCGTCGGCGGCGGGGTCGGCGAAGGCCAGGGCGGTGCCGTACCAGAGGATCAGCCCGCGGGTCGCGGTGTCGGCCGTGGCCCAGGGGGCGAGGCGGGCGGTGCACGCGGAGGCGGCGAGCGGGTCCGCGGCGGTGACCCCGGCCCGGTGCCGGGCGCGCAGCCACAGCAGCCCGGCCCAGAAGCCGCCGGTCCAGGAGCCCCGGCCGGTCGTCGTCCAGCGCCCGTCGTCCGGGTCGGCGTACAGGGGGAAGCGGGAACCGACCTGCGCGGCCGTCCCGCCGGCCCGGTGCACCAGCAGGGCGAGGGCCGACTCGGCCCAGTCCGGGGCGGTCATGCCTCGCCCTCGCGGACGCGCCGGTCCCGCAGCGCCCAGGTGAGGGCGACCGCCCCGGCCAGGGCGAACTCGACGGCCACCAGCGCCCAGCCCTGGCCGTAGCGGGCGCGGGCGGCGAGGAGGCCGAACAGCGGCGGTCCGACGGCGAACCCGGCGAAGAAGCCCGCGGCGACGAGCGCCGAGTCCTGTCCGGCGCGTCCGGGCGCGGACCGCTGGAGGACCAGCACCATGGAGACCGCGTTGCCCGCGACGGCGAGCCCGCCCACGGCGACGGCGCCCGCCCACACCAGAGGCGGGGCGTGTTCGGCGAGGGCCAGCAGGACGGCGGCGGCCACCGCGCCGACGGCCAGCAGGCCGGGCAGCCAGGGCGCCCGGCCCGGGACGGCGGCGCGGGACCAGCCGACGCGGCCCGCGATGCCGGCGACGCCGAGGACCGCGACCAGGGCGCCCGCGAGCGCCGGGCCCATGCCGAGGCGCCCGGCGCCGTACAGGGCGAGGTAGGTGTTGACGGAGGCGATGCCCGCGCCGAGGAGCAGCGAGTATCCGGCCAGCCAGGCCACCGGGCGGCGGTCGGCGACGGCCGGGCCGCCGGGGACGGTGGTGGGTGCGGGGGCCATGTGCGGCGGCACCATGTGCCAGGCCCACACGGCGGCGAGGGCCGCGGCGGCGGCCGCCGCCCAGACGGCGCCGCGCCAGCCGAGCACCCCGGCGGCGGAGGCGAGCGGCAGCCCGGCGGCGAAGGCACCGAGCTGCACCCCGGACTGCTTGGTGCCGGTCACGGCGCCCCGGCGCGGGGGCGGGACGGCCGCCAGGATCGCCTTGTTGGTCGCCGGGTTGGCGAGGGCCTGCGGCACGCCGCCGAGGGCGACGGCGGCGAGCAGCGCCCCGGGGCCGGGGGCGGCGCCGATGAGGGCGAGGGCGAGCGCGGAGAGCGCGAGGAGGGCGACGAGGGCGTGCCGGGGGCCGACCCGGTCGACGATCCGTCCGCCGAGCGGCGACAGCACGGCGGCGGTGCCGAAGCCGACGGTGGTGGTCAGGCCGAGCAGGGTCGCGGAGACGCCGAGCCCGTCCACCAGGCGCGGGCCGAGCGCGCCGAGCAGGAAGAGCTGGAGCATCGAGAACGCCATGGCCGTCGTGAGCAGCGCGGTCAGCCCGCGCGCCGGGCGTTCCTCGCTCAACGGCCACCCCTCCCCGTACCGCGTCCGGTGTCTCCGGCCGCTTCCGGGAGGAGGAGTCGGCGGGGAGCGCCGGGGAGTTCCCGGGCCCTCTTGTGGGACGGGCCACATCTCGCGTAGGCATGTTCCGCGCCCGGCGAGGGGGCGGGCGGGGCGGCGGGGAGGGGTGCGAGGATGGGCACGCCATGACACCGGACCGGTTAGCGCGAGCGGTACGGGCCGCCCTGTTCGCGGCCGTCTGCGTGCTGCTCGCCGCCACCGGTCACATCCTCATGTCGGGTCGCCCGGTGCCCGTTTGGGGGCTCGGCGCGGCCTTCGCCGCGACGGCGGCGGCGGCTTGGGCGACGGCCGCCCGCGAGCGCGGCCTGGCGGCCGTGACGGCCGCGGCGGTGGCGGTCCAGACCGTGCTGCACTCGGTGTTCTCTTGGGCCCAGGCCGGTGTCTCGCCCGCCTCGGGCGTGGGGGTGGGCTTGGGCCACGGGGGCGGCGGCGCCGCCCTGTCCGGCGCGCACATGTCCTCGGCCGCCACGGGTTCGGCGGCCATGGGTTCGGCGGCCATGGGCGCGACATCCGTGTCGCCCGCCGACATGGTTCCGGCCGGCATGGGTCCCGCCGACATGGTGCCGCTCGACATGGCTCCCCCGGACATGTCGCCGATGGACATGGCCCATCTCGCCATGGGGCACATGCCCGGTCTCGGGGTCGATCTCGGGGTCGATCTCGGGGGCGGTCTCGGACCCGGCGGTGATCCTTCCGGGCTCCCCGTCTCCTCGTCCTTCGGGATGCTGGCGGCGCACCTGCTGGCCGCGCTGCTCAGCGGGGTGTGGCTGGCGTACGGGGAGCGGGCGGCGTTCCGCCTGCTGCGGGCGCTGCCGGCCGGGCTGTTCCGGCCGCTCGGGCTGCTGCTCGCGGTGGTGCCGGTGGGCGTGGACCGGCCGAGGTTCCGGCCCGTGCGCCCGGGTGACGACCGACCGCCCCGGCGGCTCCACCTCGCCCATTCCCTCGTCTCACGCGGTCCGCCACGGGCGGTCGCTGTCGGCTGACGACAGCCGGATCCCCCGGGCCCGCGCCCGGGGCCCCGGCCGTGCCCTCGGGGCCGGCCGGCGCACCCCTGTGCCTTTCCTTCCGCACTCCTTGACGAGGATCCGAGGACCCATGGCGATGACACCTGCCCTCGACCGGGCGCCCGCTCCGCCCCGCCATTCGGCCGAGTCCGACGCGGCGACGACGCTGCTGGCCCTGGCGGCCCGCGACGGCGACCCGGCGAAGGCCGACCAGTTCGTGCGCGCGCTCCACCGTGACGTGTGGCGCTACGTGGCCTATCTCAGCGCGGACCGCCAGTCCGCCGACGACCTGACCCAGGAGGTGTTCCTCAGAGCGCTCGCCGCGCTCCCCCGTTTCCAGGGCCGTTCGTCGGCCCGTACCTGGCTGCTGTCGATAGCCCGGCGTACCGTCGTCGACAGCCTCCGGCATGCCGCCGCCCGGCCCCGGCTGTCCGACCGGGACGACTGGCAGACGGCGGCCGAGCACGCCCAGCCGCGCGATCTGCCGGGTTTCGAGGACGGCATCGCGCTGGCCGAGCTCCTCGCGGCGATCCCCGGTGAGCGCCGTGACGCGTTCGTGCTGACCCAGTTGCTGGGGCTGCCGTACGCGGAGGCGGCGGAGGCGATCGGCTGCCCGGTCGGCACCGTGCGCTCGCGGGTCGCCCGCGCCCGCGCGGGGCTGCTGGCGCTGCTGCGACACGAGGAAGGCACGGCGGGGGCGGCGGCTGCGGCGCGGGCGCCCGCGCTGGCCCTCGCCTGACGGCGGGCCCGCCGCCCGGGGCCGGGCCTCCCGGCCCCGGGTCCGGCCCCGCACCCGCACCCGGCCCCGTACCCGCTCAGGACGCCAGAACGATCCCGCCGCTGACGAGGGCCGCCAGGCCCAGCAGGACGGCGAGGACGGAACAGCCGAAGTCGGCGCGGCGGGAGCGTCGTTCGCCCGGGAGGTCCGGGGTGAAGACGGCCGGGTCGTCGGGGCGGTAGTGGATGGAGAGGGTCCGGCCGAGCGTCCCGACCGGGCCCTTCGCCCCCGAACCGGCCGTGGCCGCCTCGGCCTTGAGGCGGTCGGGGTCCTTGACGCCGACGGGCCAGTACGCGGTGACGTCCGTGCCCTCGTGGGTGGTGAAGGCGACGACCGGCTGGTGGTGGGTGGCGGTGTCGCCGTCCTGGTCGACGGTGACGTCCGTGAGGACGGCGATGATCCGGCCGGGCACCGGGGCGAGGGCGGACAGCGCGGCGGCGCGCTCGCGGGTGACCCGGATGGTGCCGGGCAGGTAGAGGACGGCGCACAGGGTCCAGGGCGCGCCGGCGCCGAGCAGCGCCCAGGGCCAGCCCCAGGCGAGGGCGGCGGCGGTGACCAGCCCGGCGTACAGGAGGAAGAGGGCGGTGTGGGGCAGGCCGAGGCCGCGGCGGCCGTCCTGGAGGTCGTTGACGAAGCGGTACGCGTGCGGCCGGCCGGGCGGGTAGCGGAGGCCGACCGCCCGGCCGGGCCATGCGACGCGGACGAGGTCGCCTCGGTCGCCCTCGTTGGTGACGGTGAACTCCTCGCCCGTTCCCGGGTCCTGGAAGGTGACGACGACCGCTATGCCCTCGCGGCCGGAGGATCCGTGGCGCGGCGGGGTGACCCGGTCGATGCGGCCGGTGACGCGGACCGCGCGCTGGGCGGCGGTGACGCCGGCCAGGGAGCGTGCGTAGCCGACGAGGGCGACGGCGCCGGAGAGCGCGCACCACGCCGTGAGGGAGACCTGCCAGCCCCAGCCCATGCCCGTACCCATGTCCATCAGATGCTCCTTGGTCCTTCCGTCGGTCAGTGGGCCGGGGTACGGCGCTGGACGGTTCCGGCGGCGTCGGCTTCGAGTGCGGCGGCGCCTCCGCCGGCGCCGGTGACGCCGATCCTGAGGGTGAGGGCGCCGGTGAGGTTCTCCGCGGTCAGCTGCCAGCTGTGCGGGGTGCGCACGCCGAGGGTGGTGGTGGCCTCGCGGACGAGGGCGGGAATCCGGTCGTAGGGCAGGCGCGTGGGGTCGAAGCCGGGGGCCGGCGAGCCGGCGGGGGTGAAGACGGCGGTGAGCTGCCTGTCCTGGACGACGAGGGTGAGGAGGCGGCGGTCCTCCTGGCCGCCGCTTCGGGTCAACGCCTCGATGGAACGGCGGAGTTCGCCCTGGTCGAGCATCGAGCGGCCGGGGCCGAGGGTAACCGTGCCGGTCGCGGAGGACACGACGGTGGAGGAGCCGCCGGAGGTCCCGGGGGCGCCGGTCTCGGCGGGTCCGGTGGCGGCGGGCGGCGCGGCGGGGTCGGCGGGGCCGGGGCCGAAGAGTTCGGCGCGGAAGAAGAAGACCACGGCGGCGGCGGAGAGCAGCAGCACGAGGAGGGTCAGCCAGCCGACGGCGGCGCCGTCGCGCGGGACCTCGGAGGTGACGGCGGGGCCGGGGGCGGAGTCGATGCGGGCGCCCTCCGCGCGCTCCTCCCACCGCGGGGTGGGGCGGCGCACGATCCGCACCTGCCAGGGGCGGTCGGGCGGGTACTGGACGACGACGATGCCGCCCGGCCGATAGTCGGGGAGGTCGACGAGGTTGATGCCCTGGACGAAGACCACGCGGTAGGCGGGGGCGTCGTCGGGGGCGACGGTGACGTCGAAGCGGACGGGCACGTCGCTGGTCTCCCCTCCGGTGGCGCGCCGGTCTTCGATCAACGCCAGTGCGGTGTGGGGAACTTGGGCCGCCTCGCGGGCGCGCCTCGGGGCGCCGGCGGCGACGTGCAGGAGGCCGTAGGCGGTGGGCACGACGAGGCCGGCGACGAAGAGGAGGACGTGTTCGATGACGGTGCCGACGACGAGCGCGGCGAGGGAGCCGCCGATGACGGCGCCGGTGAGCATGGAGTGGGCGTGGTGGAGGGCGGGGCGGCGTGGCGGTGCGCCCACGGCTGCCGGGCTGATCGTCATACGGGGATTGTGGCGGGTGGGGGCGGCGGGCGGTAGGCGTGCGCGGCGTCCTCGCGCACGGCGGTCCTTGGACAATCCGGGGCGCGGCGGCGCGGGCGGCGGGGGCGCAGCTCACGGGCCCGGAGGCGGTGCCATGGGTGCGGGAGGGAGGGGCGGGGCGGCGGTGGCGACTCGAAGATGACCGGTTCACGGGGACGTGACGACCGCCTCCCCGGGGACCCCTTGTAGGCGGGTATGACGGTCGGGTTAGCATATGAGCACTGCCTAGCTCGATCGAGAGATGCTTTCTGTGACTGTCAACGAGGACTCGTTCACGAACTGGAAGAACCGCGAGGAGATCGCGGAGTCCATGATTCCGATCATCGGGAGGCTGCACCGGGAGCAGGACGTCACCGTCCTCCTGCACAGCCGCTCCCTGGTGAACAAGTCGGTGGTGAGCATTCTCAAGACCCACCGATTCGCCCGCCAGATCGACGGCGAGGAGCTCTCGGTCACCGAGACCATGCCGTTCCTGGAGGCGCTGACCACCCTCGACCTGGGCCCGTCCCAGATCGACATCGGCATGCTGGCCGCGGAGCACAAGGCCGACGACCGCGGCCTGTCCGTGGCGGACTTCACCGCCGAGGCCGTGGCCGGCGCCGTCGGCGCCAACAAGATCGCGCGGGGCGACGGTCGTGACGTCGTCCTGTACGGCTTCGGCCGCATCGGGCGCCTGGTCGCCCGCCTGCTCATCGAGAAGGCCGGCTCCGGCAACGGGCTGCGGCTGCGCGCCATCGTCGTGCGCGGCGGCGGCGACCAGGATCTGGTGAAGCGCGCCTCGCTGCTGCGCCGGGACTCGATCCACGGCCAGTTCCAGGGCACCATCACCGTCGACGAGGCGAACAGCACCATCGTCGCCAACGGCAACTCGATCCGCGTGATCTACGCCAACGACCCCTCCGAGGTCGACTACACGGCGTACGGGATCGACAACGCCATCCTGATCGACAACACCGGCAAGTGGCGCGACCGCGAGGGGCTTTCCAAGCACCTGCGCCCCGGCATCGACAAGGTCGTGCTGACGGCTCCGGGCAAGGGCGACGTCCCGAACATCGTCCACGGCGTCAACCACGACACGATCAAGCCGGACGAGCAGATCCTGTCCTGCGCGTCCTGCACCACCAACGCGATCGTCCCGCCGCTCAAGGCGATGGACGACGAGTACGGGGTGCTGCGCGGTCACGTGGAGACCGTCCACTCGTTCACGAACGACCAGAACCTGCTGGACAACTACCACAAGGCCGACCGCCGCGGCCGGTCCGCGCCGCTCAACATGGTGATCACCGAGACCGGTGCCGCCTCGGCCGTCGCCAAGGCGCTGCCGGAGCTGAAGGCCCCGATCACGGGCAGCTCGATCCGCGTCCCCGTCCCGGACGTCTCGATCGCGATTCTCAGCCTGCGCCTGGGCCGCGAGACCACCCGCGAGGAGGTCCTGGAGTACCTCCGCGACGTCTCGCTGCACTCGCCGCTGAAGCGCCAGATCGACTTCACCACGGCCCCCGACGCCGTCTCGATGGACTTCGTGGGCTCGCGCCACGCGTCGATCGTGGACGCCGGCGCGACCAAGGTCGACGGCGACAACGCGATCCTCTACCTGTGGTACGACAACGAGTTCGGCTACTCCTGCCAGGTCATCCGGGTCGTCCAGCACGTCTCGGGCGTCGAGTACCCGACCTTCCCGGCTCCGGCGGTCTGATCCGGCCGGTCCGACGGGTACATCGCGCGCACGCCGAACGGCGGCGGGGCCTTCGCCCCGCCGCCGTTCGGCGTTTCCGGGAACCACCGGACCCACTGGTACGTTCTACAAGCCAGTAGAAACAACCGACGTCTGGAGTGCTTGCCCCATGGCCCTGTGGGACCGCATCAAGGAGTCCGCATCGACGATGCAGACCCAGCTGCTCGCCAAGAAGAACGACCTGAAGAGCGGCGCCTTCCGCGACGCGAGCATGGCGATGTGCGCGCTGGTCGCCGCCGCGGACGGCACGATCGACCCGTCCGAGCGGCGCCGCGTCGCCCAGCTCATCGCGACCAACGAGGTGCTGCAGAACTTCGACGCGCTCGACCTGCAGCGCCGCTTCGACGCCAACCTCGACAAGCTGGCCGCCGACTTCGACTTCGGCAAGGTCAGCGTGCTCCAGGAGGTCGCCAAGGCGAAGAAGAAGCCGGCCGAGGCCCGCGCCGTCGTGCAGATCGGCATCATCATCGGCGGCGCCGACGGCGACTTCGACAAGACCGAGCAGGCCGTGGTCCGCGAGGCATGCTTCGCGCTCGACCTGCCGCCGCACGAGTTCGACCTGTAGTCGCCCGGCAGCGCGAGAAGGTGCCGCGGCGCACCGCCGTCCTCGGGGCCCGGTCGGGGGTTTGGGTCCGGGGAGGGGGCGGTGTGCCGCGGCACCGGTTCAGGGGGGCGGGACGGTCCGCGCCTCAGGGGGCGGGGCGGCCCGCGACGCCCGGGTCGAGGGCCGGCAGCGCGGCCGGGTCCTCCTGCCGGTCCGGGTAGACCGCGCAGGCGAGCGCGGTGGCCTGGCGGAGCGTCTCGGTGAGGTTCTCCCAGTCGAGCGCGGGGCGGTCGTCGGCGCGCGCGGAGACCAGTGAGGCGTTCCAGCGCATCCGGGGGACGCCGGGCAGCGGGCGCAGTCCGGTGGCCTCGCGCGCGGAGGCGGCGAGCGCCATGGGCAGCATCGCGCAGCCGAGCCCGGACTGGGCGGCGGCGCGGACCCCGGCCATGGAGCCGAGCTCGTGGATCTCGGGCGGCCCGTCGGAGCGGAGCCGGAGGAATTCGGGCAGCCAGCGCTGCGAGGGACAGTCAGGGTCCGCGATGACCACCTGGCGGCCCGCGGAGGCTCGGCCACGGGCCCGGGAGACGCCGGTGACGGGTACGAACTCGACTTCCTGGAGGCGTACTTCGGTGAGGTCGTCCGGGCGCTCGGCGCGCGGCTGGTCGGGCAGTCCGGCCGGTCCCGCCATGGGGTCCTCGGCCTCGACGACGGTGAGGACGAGCGCGCCGTCGATCGACCCGGCGCGGAAGGCGTCGTGGATCTCGGCGGTGCCCATCACCCGCAGGGCGAGCTGGACGCCGGACAGCAGCCGGCGGCCGATGTGGGTGACGCGGGCGAGCTGCTGCCCGTACGCGAGGGCGGGGACGATGCCGACGGTCATCCTCGGCGGGGGCGCGGCGGGGCGCCGCAGTGCGGTCTCCATCTCGCCGACGAGGGTGAGGATCTGGCGCGCGTAGTCCGTCAGGACGGTGCCGGCGCGGGTGAGGCGCACACCGTTCGGGAGGCGCTCGAAGACGGGCTCGCCCACCTGGCGTTCCAGGGCCCGCATCTGCGCGGTGACGCTGGACTGCGAGTACCCGAGGCGGCGGGCCGCCTGGGTGAAGGACCCGGTGAGGGTCACCTCACGGAAGGTACGAAGGGTTCTTGCGTCGATGTCCACGTGAATAACCCCCTTGCCGCCCCCCGGCGGCAGCTGGACTCGGATGACAGGTCACGCCACCCGTTCGATCGCCCCAGTCGGTCTGTCACACCACAGGGGTGCCGGCACGCTCCCTCGCGCGCCGGCACCCCTGGTCGGCCGCGAAGGACTCTACTCGGCGAGCTGGGCCGGGACCAACGGAAAGTCCAACTCCGGTTGCGCAACGTGATTGAAGAAGTTGGACAGCACGTTGAGCGCCACATGCCCGACGATTTCGGCCAGTTCGGCGTCGGTGACACCGGCGGCGCGGGCGTCGGCGAGGGCGGCGTCGGTGACCCGGCCGCCGGTCTCCATGATCGCGCCGGTGATCCGCAGCACCTGGTCCATGTGCGGGTCGCCGGCGTCGGCGCCCCGGCGGGTGTCGAGCAGTTCCCGCTCGCTCAGCCCGACCTTGCCGCCGCGCAGGGTGTGCGCGGAGACGCAGTAGGTGCAGTCGTTGCGCTGGGCGATGTAGAGCGCCAGCTGCTCGCGCTGCCGGGCGCTGAACGCGCCGCCGACCAGCGCCTCGCGCAGGGCGAGGTAACCGCGCAGCGCGGCGGGGCCGTTGGCGAGGGCGGCGTAGAGGTTGGGCAGCTTGCCGAGCTGCTTGAGGGTGCCCTCGAGCAGTTCGCGCTGCTCCTCGTTGGCTGTGTCGACGGTCAGTTGGGGCAGGCGGGGCATGACGCTCTCCTTGAGCCGAACGCGAGACGGGATCGCGCGACGGAGCCGCACGGCCGAATCGCGCGACGGAATCGCAAGACGGAACTGATCGGTACCATCCTGACGGTACCGATCGGTTCCATCCGGCGCAACGGGAGGCGCCCGGTCCGGTACGGGGATCCCGCCACGACGGAACCGAGTGGTACCGTCTGGTATGGCCACGAACGCTAAAGAACGGCTCCTCAGCGCGGCGGAGCGGCTCTTCTACGAGGAGGGCATCCGCGCCGTCGGCATCGAGCGGATCCTCTCCGAGTCCGGGGTGGGCCGCGCCTCCTTCTACCGCCACTTCCCCAGCAAGGACGACGTCGTCGTCGAGGTGCTGCGGCGGCGCGACGGCATGTGGCGGGCGTGGCTCGACGGCCGCATCGAGGCGAGCGCCCGCGAGCGGCCCGAGCTGCCGCTCGCCCTCTTCGACGGCCTCGCCGAGCGCTTCGCCTCGGCCGACTTCCGCGGCTGCGCCTTCATCAACACCATGGTCGAGACGGCCGACCCGGAGAGCCCGGCCCACCACGTGGCCGCCGAGCACAAGGAGAGGGTCATCGCCCGCCTCGACGGGCTGCTCGCCGACGGCGGCTACCGCGACCACGAGACCCTCGCCCGCCAGCTCGCCCTGCTCGGCGACGGCGCCATCGTCACCGCCCTGCGCGAGGGCACCACCGAGGCGGCCCTCCGCGCCCGCGCGGTCGCCACGGTCCTGCTGAGCACCGCCGAGCGCGAGCCGTCGGCCGACCCGGCCTGACCCGGGCGGCCTGACCCGGGCGGCCTGACCCGGGCGGCCTGACCCGGGCGGCCCGGCCCGGGCGCCCCGGAGCCCGGTGCCGGGACCGGAACCGGGACCCGCAAGTAGGGACCTTGGTCCCTGGGCGGGCCGAATCATGCCCTCTACCCTCGGGTTTGAGGTTTACGACGCGTGCGGAACCGCCACAGTGGCGAGCGCACCGGAGCGGGAAGGGAGGCGGGACCTTGGACACCAGTCCGAGTCGGAGTCGCACTTACCCTTCCGGGCACCTCCCCGCGTGCCCGCCGCTCTTCGGCATGCGCTGACGCCCGCACCTCCTTCAGGTGAGGCGTGACGCCGCCGTCTCACCACGAGGGGCCGTCATGGCTTTCGCCGCCCTCTTCCCCAGCCTCTTCCCCAGGGCCCGTCCCGGCACCGGCGCGACCGTACGTCCCGCGCCGCTCCGCCACACCCGTACGGCCTCCGGGGCTCCCCGCGCCCGGGCCCGCCGCGTACCACCGTCGGCCGTCCGGCGCGCCCTTCGCTGAACCCAGAACTCTTCGCACCCATGGAGGTGACGACATGAACGACACCCTCTGCACCGACACCCGCCGCCCCGAGACCCTGGCGGCCAACTGCCGCATCCCGGGCCGCCGATCGCCGACCGGACCCGGCAGCGGCGCGCTCCGCCGCCGGCCCCTGTCCCGGCCGAACGCCTTCCTCTTCGCCGAGGCGAACGACCTGCCCAGGACCCCCGTACACCGGGCGGGCCCTCTGGTCGTGGACTGCGGCAGCCGCCGCGCCCGGATCCAGGGCCGCGAACTCGACCTGACCTGCATGGAGTTCGAGCTCCTCGCCCATCTCGCCGCCCACCGCGGCCGCGCCTGGTCCCGGACCCGCCTGCTGGAGCTGGTCTGGCAGCGCGTCGCCACCGGCGACCGGGACGGGGAGACCGTCGACGCCCATGCCGGACGGCTGCGCGACAAGCTCGGCGCCGAGGGCCGGGGGCTGCTCCGCACCGGGCCCACGGGCGCGTACACCCTGGCCGGCGAAGCCCCGGCCGACCGGTGAGACCCCGTCCCTCCACCGGTTCGCCGACCGCCGGGGGGCGGCCCGCATTCCCCACTCCGCACCCCGCCGGAAGCCGAAGAAACCGAAGAAGCCGAAGAAGCCGAAAAGGCCGAAAGAACTGAAGAACAATAGGGGAATCCTGCCTGCAACCGATTGATCGCGGATCCGTTTCCTGATCCGCTCGGATTCTCAGGAGGTTTCCATGACCGAATCCGCCCGCAAGCGCCGCAAGAAGCGTGGGCCCGGAAAGGGCGCGGCCCGGCGCCCGGCCGCACCGGCCGCCGCCGCCGACGCCTCGGCGGCGGCGCATCCGCCGCGCTACCAGCTCATCGCCGACGACCTGATCCGCCGCTTCGGCCCGGGGGCGGTCCCCGGCCGCACGGACCGCCCCAAGGCCCTCCCCTCGGTCCGTGACATCGCCCTCCTCTACCGGGTCTGCGACAACACGGCCTCCTTCGCGCGCCGCTGCGCGCACACCCGCAGGCGGCTGCACGCGTCGCGCGCACAGGCCGCGCGGGACGCCGCACGGCAGGCCGCCCTCGCGCGTGACTCCTGATTTCCTGAAAGGAAATTCAGGAATGCGCGGAAACGGCGGAGCGAGCGAAGGGAATTTGACCGCCGCTTAACCGACGTGCAACCATCGTGACGATGGCCGGGATCCGCCGAGAAATCCCCGCCCTGATACTCATTGTTCTCGGAACTCGTACCGCATGAATCGAGGAGGTGGTCGTTGTGCGCTTCAACGAACCTCCTAGTCACCTGAGGCCGCGCCGCCGCTGAAACGGCTCTCCCCCCGCCGTCGCCGCGCGCCCAGCGATCCTCCCCACCCCCGCCGGGTGCACGACACCCGTCCGCTCAGAGGGCTCCCCCATCACGAGGCCGGCCGGGCCGAGGCCGTGGCACACCCACGCCCGCGCCCGAACGCCGCCCGCACCTTTCAGGTTTCAGGTTTCTCCATGTCCAAGTTCAGCCCCTTTCCGTCGCGCGGCGCGCTGCGTTCCGCCCGCCTGAGCCCGGCCGACCTGCTGGTCCTGCTCGGCTTCGTCGCCCTGCTGTACGGCCTGGTCCGCATCGGCGCCTCCACCAACCAGCCCTACCACCCCGACCAGCCCCCGACCATCTCCACCGACCCCGCCGAACTCCCCTACTACGCGGGGCGCACCCTGCTACGGCTGTTCGCGGGCCTGGTGCCGTCCATCATCTTCACCTTCGTCTTCGGCACCTGGGCGGCCCGTTCGCGCCGCGCCTCGAAGGTCATCGTCCCGGTCATCGACGTCCTCCAGTCCGTGCCCGTGGTGGCGCTGCTCACCATCACGGTCACCGGGTTCGTCGCCCTGTTCCCCCACTCCACGCTCGGACTCGAACTCGCCTCCATCTTCGCGGTGTTCACCGCGCTGGCGTGGAACATGGCGCTCGCGTTCTACCAGTCGCTGATCACCCAGCCGCGCGAACTCGACGAAGCCGCGCGGATGATGCGACTGACCCGCTGGCAGCGGTTCTGGCGGGTCGACGTGCCCAGCGGCATGATCGCCCAGGTCTGGAACGGCATGATCAGCTTCGGCGCGGCGTGGTTCGCGCTCGTCGCCTCCGAGACCATCAGCGTCAACGGAGCCGACAACGCCCTGCCCGGCGTGGGCTCGTACGTCGGTGTCGCCGTCGGCAACGCCGAGAACGGCCGCATCATGCTCGGCATCGTGACCATGGTGATCCTCGTCCTCAGCGTCAACTTCCTCTTCTGGCGGCCGATCACCGCCTGGGCCGAGCGCTTCCGCACCGAGGACTGCGAGATCGCCGTCCAGCCCCGCAGCTGGGTCCTCGACCTGCTGCGCCGCTCCTCGCTGCCCACCCGCGTCGGCCGCGCCCTGCGCCCGGCCGGCGAGAGGATCGACCGCGCCATGCGGGTGCTGGGCACCAGCAAGGGCCGGCTGCGCCAGGACCCGGTGCGCACCAAGCGGATCGACGTCGTCTTCTACGTCGCGTACACCGCGGTCGTCCTGTGGATCGTCTGGCGCGCCTATGTGTACATCACCGACAACATCAGCTACTCCGAGATCGGCCACACCGCCCTCATCGGCCTCGTCACCTACGGCAGGGTGCTGCTCCTGGTCGCGCTCTCCACGGTGGTGTGGGTGCCGATCGGTGTGTGGATCGGCATGAACCCGAAGGTCAGCCGGATCGCGCAGCCGATCGTGCAGGTCCTCGCCTCGATCCCGACCAACTTCCTCTTCCCGCTGGCCGTCCTGGTCCTCGGCGTCTCCGGGATCTCCCTCGGCTGGGGCAGCATCGCGCTGATGGCGCTCGGCGCGCAGTGGTACGTGCTGTTCAACGTCATCGCCGGTGCCAGCGCCATCCCCGGCGACCTGCGCGAGGCGGCCGGCGACCTCGGTGTGCGCGGCTGGCTCCGGTGGAAGACGGTCATCCTCCCCGCCGTCTTCCCGTCCTACGTCACCGGTGCGCTCACCGCGTCCGGCGGAGCGTGGAACGCCTCCATCCAGGCCGAGATCGTCACGTACGGCACGACCACGCTGACCACGATCGGCATCGGCGCCTACCTCCAGCAGGCGGGCGAACAGGGCAACTACCCCGCGAACATCCTGGGCGTCGTGGTGATGAGCGTCTACGTGCTCATCCTCAACAAGGTGCTCTGGCGCCCGCTGTACCGCTTCGCCGAGCGGAGGTGCGCGATGTGAACGGGACCAGGAACCCGCTCCGCAACACCCGCTCCGAACGCCCCACTCCCTCTGCGAGGAACATCATGAACCCCACCGACACCCTCGGCGCCGACCGCGCGACGAACCGGGCGGGCGACCCGGCCGAGGCCGCGTCGTCCACCGCGGGCCGCACCCCCGTCCTCTCCGTCCGGGACATCCGCAAGGACTTCGAAGGACACCAGGGCAACCCCCTGCCCGTCCTGCGGGACGTCGACCTCACCCTGTACGAGGGGGAGGTGGTCGCGCTCCTCGGCCGGTCGGGCTCCGGGAAGTCGACCCTGCTGCGGCACGTCGCGGGCCTGCTCGCGCCCACCAGCGGCACCGTCCACTACCGGGGCACGCTGGTCGACGGGCCGAACCCCGGCACCGCCATGCTCTTCCAGTCCTTCGCCCTGATGCCCTGGCTCACCGTGCACCAGAACGTCGAACTCGGCCTGCGCGCGCAGGGCGTTCCGGCCGAGGAGCGCGAGCGCCGGACCCTGGCGGCCATCGACATGGTGGGCCTCGACGGCTTCGAGAACGCCTATCCCAAGGAGCTGTCCGGCGGTATGCGCCAGCGCGTCGGCTTCGCCCGCGCCCTCGTCGTCGAGCCTGACGTGCTGCTGATGGACGAGCCGTTCTCCGCACTCGACGTGCTGACCGCGCAGACCCTGCGCACCGAGCTGATCGAACTGCTCAACCACGCCGACAGCCCCACCCGTACCGCGCTCCTCGTGACCCACAACATCGAGGAGGCGGTCCAGCTCGCCGACCGGATCCTGATCCTGGACTCGTCCCCCGGCCGCATCAAGGGGGAGATCGAGGTCGACCTGCCCCGTCCCCGCAACCGGGCCTCGGCCGAGTTCGGCGCGGTCGTCGGCGAGGCCTACGAGGCCCTGACCGGGCAGCGCGCCCCCGAGACGGCCGGTGTCAGGGACAACCTTTTGCACCACGTGCTGCTCCCCACGGCCGACCTGGAGGCGCTCACCGGGCTCCTGGAGGTACTGGAGTCGCGCGGCGGGGCCATCGACCTCTCGGCCCTGGCGACCGCGCTCTCCTACGAGTTCGACGACCTGATGCCGGTCGTCGAGGCGGCCCAGCTGCTGGGCTACGCGAAGATCGTGTCCAACCGCCTCGACCTCACCACCGACGGCATGGCCTTCGCCCGCGCGGACATCCTGCTGCGCAAGCGGCTCTTCGCCGGCGCGGCGCTCGCGAACGTGCCGCTCATCTCCACCATCCGGGTCGTCCTGCTCGCCTCCCCGAACGGGAAGCTGCGCGAGTCCGACCTGATCACCCGGCTGTGCAGCCGGCTGAGCGACCCCGACGCCCACCGGCAGCTCAGCACGGCCGCCACCTGGGGCCGCTACGCGGAGCTGTACGAGTACGACTCCGACGAGGGCGTCCTGCTCCTGCCGACCGAGGACGGGACGCGCGCCGGGGCGGCGTGAGGAGGGCCGGAAGAGGTCCGCCCCCGGCCGGGCGGGCGGACCCCCCTACGGGACGATCCGCCCGTCCGGCCGCAGCGCGCCCCGGCGCACCTTGCCCGAGCGGGTGCGGGGCAGGGACGGGACCACGGCGACGCCCCGGGGGACGAAGACCGGCGCCAGCCGCCTCGCCACCAGGGCCGTCAGCTCCCGCTCCAAGAGCTCGGCCTGGTAGGCGTTGCGGGTCTCGACCACCGCGTACGGGGCGAGACCGCCGCCGTGCTCGTCGGGGCCGGGGACCACGGCCGCGTCCGCGACCGCCGGGTGGCCGCGCAGCACCGCCTCGATCTCCATCGGGGAGATCCGGTGCCCCCGCGACTTGAACACCTCGTCCATCCGCCCCAGCAGCCGGATCGAGCCGTCGGCGCAGCGCTCGCCCCGGTCGCCGGTCCGGTACAGCCCGTCGGCGAAGACGGCGGCGGTCCGCGGGTCCGGACCGCCCGCACCGCCCGCGCCGTCCCTCCCGCGCCGTCCGCGCCGCCCGTCCCTCTCGGCCCTCTCGGCCCCCTCGTCCCCCTTGCCCCTCTCGTCCCTCTCGTCCCTCTCGTCCCCCTCGCCCCTCTCGTCTATGTATCCCCGCATCAGCCCCGGCGGCCGGTCCGTCAGGTCCACGCACACCTCCCCCGCCTCCCCCGCGAGGCCCGTCTCCGGGTCCCGCAGCACGATCCGGTAGCCCGGCAGCGGGTGGCCCAGCGGGGAGAGCGGGGCCGGGGTGTCGGGGGCGCGGCCGATCAGGGCGGTCGCCTCCGTCTGGCCGTAGCCGTCCCTGACCCGTACCCCCCAGGCCGCCTCGATCCGGTCCGTGACCTCCGCCGTCAGCGGCTCCCCCGCCGCCGTCGCCTCCCGCAGCCTCGGCGCGCCCCGGCCCTCCGTCACGTACGGCAGCATCGCCCGCCACGCGCTCGGCGGCGCGCACAGGCTGCTGATCCGCTGGGCGGCCAGGACGCCGGGCAGCGCGGACGGCGGGAGCCCGCCGTCCGGCGGGGCGACGACCGTGGCGCCGGCCGTCCAGGGGACGAAGAAGCTGGACCAGGAGTGCTTGGCCCAGCCGGGCGCGGACAGGTTGAGGTGCCGGTCGCCGGGGCGCAGCCCGCTCCAGTAGAGGCTGGAGAGGTGCCCGACGCCGTAGCCGGCGTGGGAGTGCTCGACCAGTTTCGGCAGCGAGGTGGTACCGGAGGTGAAGTAGCAGAACGACGGGTCGGCGGCGCGGGTCGGCCCGGCGGGCAGGAAGGGCCGGCGGCGGTCGGGGTCGCGGGTGCCGGGGTACGGGGTCCAGCCGGGCAGTCCCGCCGCGTCCGGCGCCATGCGCAGCCCCGGTACGGGCGACCCGCCGATCAGGTGGATGAGTCCGGGGGCGCAGACGACGTGCCGGATGCCGCCTCGGGCGAGCCGGTCGGCGGCCTCGTCGCGGGTGAGGTCCTGGTAGCCGGGGACGACGACCGCGCCGAGCTTGATGCAGCCGAGGAGCGTCTCCCACAGTTCCGTACGGGTCCCGAGCAGGATCAGCACCCGGTCGCCGGGGAGCACCCCCGCCTCCGCCAGGGACACCGCCACCTCGTCGGAGCGGGCGGCGAGTTCGGCGAAGGTGACCCGGTCGGTGACCGGGACCGTGCCGTCCGGGGCGGGCCGGCCGAGGATCTCCAGGGCGGTGCGCTCGTTGCCCTCGGCGACCACGTCGAACCACTCCAGGGCCCAGTTGAAGTGCCGGGCCCTCGGCCACCGGAAGGCGGCCTCGGCCGCCTCGCGGTCGCCGCGCAGCCTCAGCAGCAGGTCCCGGGCGGCCCGGTACTCCTCGTGCGCCGCCGTCGCCCGGTGGGCGGCGTAGGCGGCGCCGGGACGGGCGAGGGTGCTCATTCCGCCGCTCCGATCAGTGCCGAGGCGATCGCGTCGGCGTCTTTGACGAAGGAGCCCCACGGGCCGGGCCGCCCGCTGCCCACCTGGGTGAACCAGCGGGTGTGCTCGCTCGGGATGCCGAGCACATGGGTGGTCCGGTCCGGCTCCCCGTCCGCGCCGAGCGGGTGGAACGGCGCGTCGGTGCAGTCCATGCCGCCGGTGGCGAACTCCCGTACACCGCCGCCGGGTCCGCCCTCCGCCGCGTTGACGAAGCGCCGGATCCGGCCGTCGGCGAGCAGGGACCGGATCAGCGGATCGCGGTCGGCGGCCAGGTCGGTGCCGGGGACCCGGGCGTCGACGAGGACGTCCAGCGGGGTCCAGGAGTTCTCCACCGCCGCCGACTCGACCGTGAAGCGGCCCTCGACCGGGTCGGTGCCGAAGCGGGCGCCCGGGCCGACGGGTTCGAGCACCCCGGCCGCGAGGAGCGCCAGGAACTGTTCGGACCGCAGCTGCGGGGGGCCGGTCGAGACCAGCGAGGCGACCGGTCCGAACACGGCGAGGAACCAGCGGTGCGACTCGGGGGTCAGCCCGCCGAAGTCGACCACGCTCCGGATGGTCTGCCGCACGTCCCGCAGCACGTCCGCCGCCGCCTTCATCGGGCCGTCCGCGTTGCCGAGCCGGGCGTCGCCCAGGTCGGCGCGGAGCCACTCGGTGAGCACCTTGTGGAACTCGGCGGGCGAGCCGAAGCGGCGTTCGCCGAACGGCCGGGCCAGCGCGTCGAGTCCGGTCAGCGGCAGCGGGTCGATCCGGTAGCCGGCGGCGATCCGCTGGAGCACCGGGAGCTCCGGGGCGCGGGCCAGCCCGTCCTCCGCCCGCTCGGTGAACTCCCGGGCCGCGTCGGGCCCGTGGACCTGCCGGATCCGGGTGGCCAGCAGCACCGTGTTGACCTCGGCGAGCAGCCACGGCAGCACGGACCGCTCGAAGTCGAGCGGGGCGTGCTCCTCGCGCAGCCGGGCCATCCGCCCGGGGGTGAAGAGGACCGG
This sequence comes from Streptomyces sp. NPDC042100, assembly GCF_055582325.1. Classification (NCBI taxonomy): domain Bacteria; kingdom Bacillati; phylum Actinomycetota; class Actinomycetes; order Kitasatosporales; family Streptomycetaceae; genus Streptomyces; species Streptomyces sp. NPDC042100. The sequence continues at coordinate 448,295 of NZ_JBVJDK010000006.1, read as the reverse complement.
GCGGTAGCGGTGGCCGGGTGCCTTCTGGTTGGCGCCCCGGGTCAGCAGCGGCACTCCGCCGCGCGAACCGGCGTGGATCCGGGGCTCCTTGCCGCTCGGCAGGTACAGCAGCCCGTCGCCGCCCTCGGTGAAGGCGCCGCCGCGCCCGAGGGTGAGCTCGGCGAGCACGTCGTAGAAGGTGAGGCCCATGCCGATGACGCCGACGCTGGCGCCCGCCGGGATGTCGGCCAGCGGCATCTCGGCCGCCGAGCCGCCGGGCACGTACCGGACGGGGCGGGCGGGGGTGGAGTGGGCGCGGGCGAACTCCGCGCGGGCGCGTTCGGCCGCGTCCGGCAGGGTGACGGGGTGGCCGGTGGCGAGGACCAGCCGGTCGGCGGTCAGGACGTCGCCGCTGTCGAGCCGCAGCCGGTGGACGCCCGCCGCCCCGGCCCCGGCCCCGGCCGCCTCCGCCCCGGCCCGCACGGCCCCGGCCTCTTCGGTGGCGGCCCCTTCGGCGCCGGCGCCGGGCGCGCGGTCGGCGCAGAGCACCCGGGCGGGCACCCGGCGGACGGTCAGGCAGGGCGGCAGGGTCGCCTCGATCCGCTCCATCACGTAGGCGAGGTAGCGCCCGTAGACCCGGCGCGGGGCATAGCCCTCGGGTTCGGCGTGCGCGGGGTCCTCAGCCGCCCACCACTCGCCGAGGGTGGGTCCGGCGCCCGGCCGGTGCGGTCCGGCGTCGGCGGGGCCGGAGAACATGGTGACCTCCTGCGCCGGGGTGTTCATGAGGAACAGCGGCGACTGGTCGGTGCGCCAGATCCGGCCGGCCCCCGGTGCGTGCGGATCGATCGCGTACGCCTCGATCCGGCGGCCCGGCGGACGCTCGGCGCAGTGGGCGGCGAGCCGCTCCAGGACGGACAGGCCGCGCGGGCCCATGCCGGCGAAGGCGACCCGCAGCGGCGGGCGGACCGGGTCGGCGAGGCAGCGCGGGGCGGGCGGCGGGGCGGGCTCGGGCGGCGGGTCGGTCTCGGCCGCCAGGTCGTGTTCGCGGGCGACCCGGCCGAGCATCCCGGCGAGCTGACGCGAGGTCATCGGCGTGGTCCTCCGGCTGGTGGTGAGCAGCGGCAGCGCGCCGAGGTCGGTCCACTGGAGCCGGCCGTCGGCGGCGACGGCCGAGCGGGCCGCGCCCCGGTTGTCGGGGTGCAGGCAGAACGGCACGTCGAGCAGGCCCCGGTCGAAGGCCTTGAGGAGCGCGGTGCCGAGGTCGTCGGAGAGCGCGAGGACGGCGCCGACCAGGGCGCGGGCCTCGGCGAGGATCTCCTCCGTGTCGGCCCCGGCCAGGCCGCCGCCCGGCGGCGCGGCGGCGCCGGTGCGGGCGCGGGCGGCGCGGGCGGCGTCGGCGGCGACGCGCAGCGCGGTCAGGTTCTCCTGGACGGTGGGGATGCGGTGCGCCTCCGTCTCGGTCTTCACGATGAGGCGCTGGGCCCCGCCGCGCACGGCGAGTTCGGCGCTGCGGCGCAGCAGCAGCCGGGCGCCGGGCACGGTGCGCGGGTAGACGCCCATGTAGGTGTAGAGCACGAGGTGCCGGTCGACGGCGGGCGGCAGCAGCTCGTCGGCGAGCAGCCGCAGCGCGGCGAGGGCGCCGGTGTCCTGGGCGGCGTGGGTCTGCTGGGCGTACGAGAGGGAGACGCTGGTGGCGCCGTTCTGCGCGAAGAAGAGGCATTCCAGGACGGAGACGGCGACGAGCAGCGACGGCGGGCAGAGCTGGCCGAGGAGGCAGCCGCCGAAGGACTCCAGGTGGGCGCGGCGGCCCTGGTCGCGGCTCTCCTGGGTGAGGAACTGCACGGAGTCCCGCCAGGCGGCGACGGATTCGGCGAGCGGGGTGCGCCCGTAGGGCAGGCAGTAGGAGACGGGGCCGCCTTCGCTGGCGGCGAGTCCGGCGGCGGTCATGGTGCGGAAGATGGCCATCGGGTCGGCGGAGCCGTGCCGGACCTGGACGGGGGTGCGGCGGCCGGCCGAGGCGGCGACGCGGGCGGTGGTGGCGGGGCCGTGGCTGACGAGCGGGAAGCCGTTGAGGGGCTGTCCGGCGCGCAGGGCGGCGGTGGCGGCGGCGTGGTCGCCGACGCGGGTGTAGCTGTCGATGGTGAGGGTGGCGACGGTCCGCTCGGGGAGCTCGGCGACGGCGGTGACGCCGGCGGCCATGTCGGCGGGGGCGACCATGCCCATCCGGGGCTGGACGACGAGTTCTCCGGCCTGGGCGGCCTCGTGGACGAACGCGCCGAGATCGGGCTGCGCGGCAGGGGTCACGCCGCGGCCCGCCCGGTACACGCGCCTCTGAGCGCGGCGGCGGGCGCGGCGGGGCCGGCGAGCCGCTTCAGCAGGGCGGTGGGGGCGGTGCCGTCGGCGTACACCTCGTCGTAGCCGGCGTCGAGGAGTTCGGCGGTGCGCCGCTCGGCGCCTTCGGGCGAGATGCCGAGGAGGCCGCCGATGACCATGGGGATCTCCCGGGTGCGCCGGTCCGCGCGCAGGGCGCGGGCGGCGCGCAGCCCGTCCTGGTGTCCGTGGCCGTTGACGGAGGAGAGGACGACGAGGTCGGGGTGGGTCATCCGGGCGGTGTCGACGAGCAGCCGCTCGGGCACGCAGGGCCCGAGGTTGAGCACGGAGTGCCCGTGCTCCTCCAGGAAGAGCTGGAGGTGGACGAGGTTCCAGGTGTGCGCGTCGGAGGATCCGGTGGTGAGCAGGACCCGGCGCGGACTGTCGCTGTCCGGACGGTACGAGGGGTGCATGACGACTCCAGAGACGGTGCGGATGCGGGGCGTGCGGGCGTGCGCGGTCGCGCCCGGGGCTCCCGGGGCGTGCGGAGACGCACGGGTGCCAGGGGGGCGGAGGGGGTGTACGAGGGGTGTGCGCGGCACGGCGGGGAGGGTTCGCGCGCGGTACGGGCACGGGGTGCGGGTGCGCCGGTCGGACCGGCCCCGGCGGCGTGGCCGGGGACCGGGACCGGGATCTGGACCGGGATCTGGCGGCCGGACGGCCGGCTCAGGCGGCGTCGGCGGCGGCGCCCGCGCCGACGCCGGTGGTGATCTCGCCGGCCTCCGGGGTGCGCGGGGAGGCGGGGCGGGCGCGGACGGCGAGGACGGTGCAGCCGGTCGCGCTGGACATCTGGTGGCGGGTGCCGGGCTCCTCGACGACGAGGTCGCCCCGGTGGAAGCGGCGCCCGTCGCTGTGGTCGAGGGTGCCGTCGAGGACCAGCATCAGTTCGTGGCCGAGGTGTTCGTGGAAGTCGCCGTGGGCGCCGGGCGGGAAGCGGAGCAGCAGGGAGGCGGAGTCCTCCTCGCCCGCGTGGCCGGGGCCCCACAGGACGACGAACTCGACGCCCTCGCGGCCGGGTTCGGTCCAGGGCGTCCAGGGCAGCTCGGTCTGCTGGAAGCCGTCGCGGAGCACGTCGCGGAAGACGGTGACGTCAGGCACGGGCGGTGACCTCCGAGGGGGTGCGCTGGGCGACGACGGACGGGATGCCGTCGGGGCCCCAGGGCTGCGGGCCGTTGACGATGGGGGCGCCGATGAGGGAGCCGAACTCGCGCCAGGCGCCGTCGTAGTTGCGGATGCCGGTGCGGCCGAGCAGTTCGTGCAGGACGAACCAGCTGTGGGCGGAGCGCCAGCCGACCCGGCAGTAGACGACGGTGGCCCGGTCGGTGGGCAGCGCCCCGTAGGCGGCGCGCAGTTCGGCGTCGTCGCGGAAGGTGCCGTCGGGGTGGATGGCGGTGTGCCAGGGCAGGTGCTCGGCGGAGAGGGCGTGGCCGCAGCGGACGCCGGTGTCCTCGGGGACGCCGGGCGGGGTGTTGCTGTGCCCGAGGTACTCCTCCAGGGAGCGGACGTCGAGCAGGGTGCGGCGGCCGATGTGGTCGAGCAGGTCGTCGCGGCGGGCCCGGATGGACTCGTCGGGTCCGGCGGGCGCCGGGTAGCGGGTGGCGGGGCGGTCGGGCGCCTCGGTGGTGAGGGGGCCGCCGAGGGCCTCCCAGCGGGCCCGGCCGCCGTCCAGGAGGCGCAGTTCGCGGTGGCCGTAGAGGCGGAACTGCCAGTATCCGGCGGCGGCCCACCAGTTGTTGTTGCCGCTGTAGAAGAGGACGGTGTCGTCGGGGCCGATGCCGTGCCGGCCGAGGAGGGCGGCGAAGGTCTCGGGGCCGATGACGTCGCGGCGCACCGGGTCCTGGAGGTCGCCGCTCCAGTCGAGGCGGACGGCGCCGGGGATCCGGCCGGCCCGGCCGCCGCCGTCGTTGCCGCCGTCGGTGATCTCGACGATGACGAGGCCGCCGGGACTGCCGGGGCGCCCGAGGAGCTCCCGGAGGGCCTCGGCGCTGACGAGCAGGGTGTCTCGGGTCATCGGGTTCACCACCAGTACGTCGGGTATTTGGCGATCACGCCGGCCTTGGAGGCGATCAGGCCGACGAGGACGAGCAGGGCGCTGCCGATCGTGAGGAGGACGAGGAAGCGCAGCGGCGCCGGGTGCTGGAGGACGGCGAGGGCGGCGGTGGCGGCGGCCGGGGCGTGGATGGCGCGCAGCGGCAGCATCAGGGCGACGCTGAGTCCGGCTGCGGCGGCCGCGACCCACAGGCTGTGCCCGAAGAGGGCGACGGCGGCGAGGCCGAGGACGCCGGAGGCGAGCTGCCCGAGGAGGACGTTGCGGGGCTGGGCGGGCGGCAGCGCGGGCGTGGAGCAGATGATCATCGCGGTGGCGGCGAGCGGCGCGATCATCAGGAGGTTGCCGGTGGCCTCGCCGAGCGCCACGAGGACGAGCAGCGAGACGGTGGTGGCGAGGGTGCCGAGGGCGGTGGCCCGGGCGCCGGGGAAGGGCGGGGCGCCGCTGCCGCTCTTGGCGGGGGCGGGCTGCTGGGTCTGGGTCATCGTCGGTCTCCTCAGCGGTGCGAGCCGGTGAAGTAGCGCTCGGCCTGCCGGTGGACGACCCGGCCGATGCGGTGCCCCATGGCGATGCCGGGCTCGTTGTCGAAGCTCCAGTGCATGCCGCCGTACACCCGGGAGATGCCGGCCTGGTGGGCGGCCTCGCTGAAGGTGGGCCAGGTGAGGACGACGTCGGTGCGGGGGGTGAGGCCGGGCTCGACGGTGGAGGTGCCGGCCTTGAAGCGGTAGGAGTCGCCGAAGGCGTCGGTGCCGGTGAAGCGGCGGAGGAACTCGGCGGCGGCGCCGGAGAAGGTGCTGTGGCCGGAGACGGTGGCGGGGAACGGGGGCACGGCCACGTACGCCTGCCAGTCGACGCCGTTCATGGTGACGGTGCCCTTGCCGGGGCCGCCCCAGGACCGGACCTGCTGCCCGCGCCGGTCGTAGGGGATGAGGGTGGAGGGGCGGGCGAAGTCGTACTGGGCCTTGACCGCCCAGGAGCCGATGGCGGCGTCGCACTCGGCCATGTTGAGGCCGAAGAAGAGCTTGGCGTCCTCGTCGACGCCGTGGCCGTCGCGGGCGGAGACGTAGCGGCCCCACATCTGCTGGGCGCCGGGCGGGGTGACGTCGTCGTTGAGCCAGAATTCGGCGATGGCCTTCTGCTCGTCCGTCAGGTGCGCGCTGATGTCGAGGAGTTCCTCGATGGCGGCGGTCATCCGGACCGAGGGGTACGCGGGCGGCGCGGCGACCGTGAACTGGTCGGGGCGGCTGAGCGCGAAGGGCTTCATGACGGCGAACTGCGGGGTGAGGTAGCGCTGGGTCTTGCCGCCGACGATCAGCGGGCTCCAGTGCTCGGGCGCGACGACGGTCGACGGGTCGAAGGCGCCGGCGGTCTGCGGCGGGTTCCTGGGGACGTAGCCGGTGGTGTCGGTGTACGCGGGGGTGCCGAGCTGGTTGGCGCCGTCGGCGTGCCGGTAGGCGAGGACGGCCTGGGCGGTGCGGCGGCCGATCCAGGCGGGGCTGTCGCGGCGCGGGTCGGTGAGCGCCGGGTCGTAGCCGAGGCTGCTCAGCATCGAGTCGATGGCGACCTTGTACTCGGGGAAGAGGTCGAGCAGCGCGAGGTGGGCGGCGTAGCTGACGGCCTCGTTCTTGTTGTCCACGGTGCGCTCGGCGCGGGGGCGGCGCAGCGCGCCGCCGTAGCGGGTGCCGACGGCGTGGCGGTCGTAACAGGACCAGGCGTCGTAGACGCAGTTGTGGATGATCGCGAGGGCTCTGGCGTTGACGGTGGCGGGGCCGAAGCGGTTTCCGGCGGCCTGGTAGCGGCCGAGGATGGCGTCCATGGCGGCCTGGTTCCAGCGCACCACGACGCTGGGCTCGCCGCCGGCGCCGGGCGCCCGGCGGCCGGTGCGGGTCTCCGCCTCGAACCGCGTGACGGGTGCCGCCGAGGCCGTGCCGACGCCCGGGGCGAGCGCGAAGGCGCCGGCCGCGGCGGCGGTGACGGTGAGTACCCGGCGCCGGGTCAGCGGCGCGCGGGCCGCCGGGGCGGCCGGGGTGGTGGCCGGGGTGATGGCCGGGGCGGGTGAGACGGGTCGCTGAGACATCCCTGGTTTCCTTCGCGTGCGGTGCGGGGCGGGAGCGGATCGCTCGTTCGGACGGAGGTCGTTCAAACAGAGGTCGAACAGAGCTCAGGCTGGCCAGATCCGATCGCCGCGGGCAACGGCCTATCGGCTTCTTCCATCGCGGACATGCAAGGACTCGATGGGCGTCGCCGCGGCCCCGGGAAGTGGCTAGCGTGTGGGGCGCCGGGCACCGCCGGGACGGGTACGCCGTGCCACGCGGGCACGGCACCCGGTCCCGCCCGGTCCGGTCCGGCTCCCCCACGCGGAGCGGCCGGTCACCACCGGCCCCGGCCCGGCCGATCCGCACCCGTGGGGCGGGAGCGAGCGGCCGGAGGGGCACGGGGCGGGGCGCACCCGCCGGCCGGGCACGCCGGCGGGCCCGCGGCACCGGCGGCTCCGGCACGCCGGTGGGCCCGCGGGCGACTCCGGCCGTCCGGGGACCGCGCCCGGCACCACCGCGACGCGCGGCACCGCGCCACCGCGACGCGCGCCCCGCACCACCCGCACCACCGCGAGGCGCGGCACCGCGCCTCGCCGCACGCCACCGCACCGCCGACCCCGGAGCGCCCGCTCCCGGGTCCACCCCGGTCACCCCGGCCACCCCGGCGCCGCCCCTCCTCGTGGGCGGGCCCGCGGGCCGCCGGCCGCCGGACGCTCCCCCTTCGGACGCGCGTCCCGTGCGGCCCCGCCGCGAGCGGCCCGCGTCCGCCGACACCTCACCGATCCCGTACCCCGTTGCGATCCGTTTGGAGTGGCCGCGCATGACCGTTTCCTCGCAGCTGACCCCGTCCACCCGCCGTCCCGCGAGCCCGCCCGCCCCGGCGGCGCCGGCGTCCCTCTTCGAGCGGCTCGCGCCGCGCCTGCACCGCTTCGGCCTGGGGCTGCTGCGGGCCGGGCTCGGCGGGGTGTTCGTCTGGTTCGGGGTGCTGAAGGCGATCGGGCTGAGCCCGGCGGCGGCGCTCGTCGCCGGTGTGATGCCCTTCGACACGGGCGGCTGGTTCGTGCCGGCGCTCGGCTGGGCGGAGATCGTCCTCGGCGTCTGGCTGCTCACCGGGCGGGCCGGGGCGCTGCTGCTGCCGGTCCTCGGCGGGCATCTGCTCGGGACCTTCGCGGTGCTGTTCGTCACCCCGGAGCTGGCCTTCGACCACGCCCATCCGGTGCTGCTGACGCTGGTGGGCGAGTTCGTGGTGAAGAACGTGGTGCTGTTCGCCGCGGCGGTGGTGCTCACGACGCGCCCGCGCCCCGGCTTCTGAGCGACGGGGCTCCCGGACCACTAGCATCATGGCACTGAGTGTGTTTTGCTGAGGGTACTCAGTGCCAAAGTGCCACAAGCATTGCTAGGGGAGCCCCAGATCATGGCCAAGGACTTCGACCTGTATCGCCTGTCGGAGGAGCACGACATGCTCCGCGAGACGGTCCGCGCCCTCGCGGAGGCGAAGATCGCCCCGTTCGCCGCGGCGGTGGACGAGGAGGGGCGGTTCCCCCAGGAGGCGCTGGACGCGCTGGTCGCGGCCGATCTGCACGCCGTCCACGTCCCCGAGTCCTACGGCGGGGCGGGCGCCGACGCCCTGGCCACCGTGATCGTGATCGAGGAGGTCGCCCGCGCCTGCGGTTCCTCCTCGCTGATCCCCGCCGTGAACAAGCTGGGCTCGCTGCCCGTCATGCTGTCCGGCTCGGAGGAGCTGAAGGCCAGGTACCTCGGCCCGCTCGCCAAGGGCGACGCGATGTTCTCGTACGCCCTGTCCGAGCCCGACGCGGGCTCCGACGCGGCCGGCATGAAGACCCGCGCGGTGCGCGACGGCGACTTCTGGGTGCTCAACGGCGTCAAGCGCTGGATCACCAACGCCGGCGTCTCCGAGTACTACACGGTGATGGCCGTCACCGACCCGGAGAAGCGCTCCAAGGGCATCTCCGCCTTCGTCGTCGAGAAGAGCGACGAGGGCGTCTCCTTCGGCGCCCCGGAGAAGAAGCTCGGCATCAAGGGCTCCCCCACCCGCGAGGTCTACCTCGACAACGTCCGCATCCCCGCCGACCGCATGATCGGCGAGGAGGGCACCGGCTTCGCCACGGCGATGAAGACCCTCGACCACACCCGCATCACCATCGCCGCCCAGGCCATCGGCATCGCCCAGGGCGCCCTCGACTACGCCAAGGGCTACGTCAAGGAGCGCAAGCAGTTCGGCAAGCCGATCGCCGACTTCCAGGGCATCCAGTTCATGCTCGCCGACATGGCCATGAAGCTGGAGGCCGCGCGTCAGCTCACCTACGCCGCCGCCGCCAGGTCCGAGCGCCTCGACGGCGACCTGACCTTCTTCGGCGCCGCCGCCAAGTGCTTCGCGTCCGACGTCGCCATGGAGGTGACCACCGACGCCGTCCAGCTCCTCGGCGGCTACGGCTACACCCGCGACTACCCGGTCGAGCGCATGATGCGCGACGCCAAGATCACCCAGATCTACGAGGGCACCAACCAGGTCCAGCGCATCGTCATGGCCCGCAACCTCCCGTAACCACCCGTCCGTTGAAAGGAGACAGGCCGTGACCCTGAAGATCGCTGTCTGTGTGAAGTACGTTCCCGACGCCACCGGCGACCGCGGCTTCGCCGACGACCTGACCGTCGACCGCGCCGAGGTGGACGGTCTGCTCTCGGAGCTCGACGAGTACGCGGTGGAGCAGGCGCTGCGGATCGCCGAGGAGGCGGACGACGCTGAGGTCACCGTCGTGACGGTCGGCCCCGAGGACGCCAAGGACGCGCTGCGCAAGGCCCTGTCGATGGGCGCCGACAAGGGCGTGCACGTCAGCGACGAGGACATCCACGGCTCGGACGTCATCGGCACCTCCGCGATCCTCGCCAAGGCCCTGGAGCGGACCGGCTTCGACCTGATCGTCTGCGGCATGGCCTCGACGGACGGCACCATGGGCGTGCTGCCCGCGCTGCTCGCCGAGCGGCTGGACCTGCCCCAGGCCACCCTGCTCTCCGAGGTGTCCGTCGAGGACGGGACCGTGAAGGGCCGCCGCGACGGCGACGCCGCCACCGAGCTCGTCGAGGCCCCGCTGCCGGCCGTCGTCTCGGTCACCGACCAGTCGGGCGAGGCGCGCTACCCCTCCTTCAAGGGGATCATGGCCGCCAAGAAGAAGCCGATCGAGAAGCTGAACCTGGACGCCCTCGGCGTCGACGCCGACGAGGTCGGCCTCGCGGGCTCCTGGACCCTGGTCGAGTCGGCGGACGCCCGCCCGGCCCGCACCCAGGGCACGATCGTCACGGACGAGGGCGAGGGCGGCAAGCAGCTCGCCGCGTTCCTCTCCGCCCAGAAGTTCATCTGATCCGCCGTCACCCCACTTCAGGAGCAAGGAATCATGGCTGAGATCCTGGTCCTCGTGGACCACGCCGACGGTGCGGTCCGCAAGCCGGCCCTCGAACTGCTCACCCTGGCCCGCCGGATCGGCGAGCCCTCGGCGGTCGTCCTCGGCGCCGGGGAGGCCGCCGCCTCCCTCGCGGCGAAGGCCGCCGAGTACGGCGCGGCCACCGTGTACGTCGCCGACGGCCCCGAGTTCGCCGAGCGGCTCGTCGTGCCGAAGGTCGACGCGCTCGCCCAGATCGCGAAGGACAAGGGCGTCGCCGCCGTCCTCGTCACCTCCTCCGGCGAGGGCAAGGAGGTCGCGGCCCGCGTCGCACTGCGCCTGGGCTCCGGCCTGATCACCGACGCCGTGGAGCTGGAGGCCGGGGCGAACGGCCCGGTCGCCACCCAGTCGGTCTTCGCCGCCTCGTACACGGTGAAGTCGGCCGTCTCGCGCGGCGTCCCGGTCATCACCGTCAAGCCGAACTCCGCCGCCCCCGAGGCCGCTCCGGCCGAGGGCGCGGTCGAGCAGGTCACCGTCGCCTTCACGGGCAACGCGGCCACGGTCGTCTCCCGCACCCCGCGGGTCTCCACCGGCCGCCCGGAGCTCACCGAGTCGGCGATCGTCGTCTCCGGCGGGCGCGGCGTCGGCGCGGCCGAGGGCTTCGCGGTCGTGGAGAAGCTGGCCGACTCGCTCGGCGCGGCCGTCGGCGCCTCGCGCGCCGCCGTGGACGCGGGCTGGTACCCGCACTCCAACCAGGTGGGCCAGACCGGCAAGCAGGTCTCCCCGCAGCTGTACGTGGCGGCGGGCATCTCCGGCGCGATCCAGCACCGGGCCGGGATGCAGACCTCGAAGACGATCGTCGCGGTCAACAAGGACGCGGAGGCACCGATCTTCGACCTGGTCGACTACGGCGTGGTCGGCGACCTGTTCGAGGTGCTGCCGCAGCTGACGGACGAGATCGGCGCGCGCTGACCCGGAAAAGAAAAAAGGGGGGGTGAGTGGCACTCTGTGCCACTCACCCCCCTTCCGCGCATTCAGAACCAGCCGTCCAGGGTGGCCTCCTCGCAGAGCCGGACGACCGGCCTGCGGCCCGCGCCGAGGGTGCCGGCGGCCAGCCTGACCCGGACCCCGGGGCGCACCGCGTGGGGCGGCCCGTCGACCCGGCAGCGCACCACGAAACCCTCCGCCATGTGCACCGGCCAGAGGTCCGCCTCGGCCGCGGTGAAGCCGCGCCGCACCGACACCACCCCTTCCCCCGCGCTGAGTTCGGGGGAAAGGTCGGTCGACCCGCAGGTCGGGCAGAGCAGGCGCTGGAAGGTGGTGGTGTGGCACCAGCGGCAGCGCTGGAAGTGGAGCTCGGGCGCGGCGGCCGACTCCTCGGCGAGGACGGCGGCCCCGCTGCGCAGACCCGTGGACCCGGTGTGGAACACGATGATTCTCCTTGCACTCGGCGGCTCAACCGTGCATGGAGCGAGGGTATGGCACTCAGTGCCAGTAATAAAGACCTGAGTTCCCTCAATTGACGATACTGAGATCCCCTCGCGTTCCGAAGTGTTCCGACGCGCTCCCGCCGCGCTCCCGACGCGTTCCCTCAGTTCTCCCCGAGGCTCGACTCGACCTCGCGCACCACGCGCCACATCGGGGTGGACCGCTTGGTGATCACCACGACCACGTCGTCGTCGCCCTCGGCGGGCGCGGCGGGCTCCGGGCTCCAGGTCTCCCGGACGAACTCCAGGGCCCGGTCCACCTCGGCCAGCGGGTCGCCCTCGCCGCCCGAGCGCAGCCAGTGGCGCAGCGCGTGGTTGTGCGCGGCGACGACGGAGGCGGCGATCACGTTGGCCCGCAGGGTGCCGTCGCGGCGGTCGGCGAACCGGGTGCGGAGGTAGTCGCCGAGGGTCTTCTCGTACCGCCAGACCACGGAGAGCTCGTACGTGCGCAGGCCGGTCACCTCGCGGGTGAGGCGGTAGCGCTGGACGGAGAAGGTGGGGTTCTCGGCGTACATCCGCATGACCAGGCGGGTGGCCTCGCAGATCCGCAGCAGCGGGTCGTCCGTGTCCTCGCTCGCGGCGAGGAACTCGGTCATGTCGGCCAGGCTCTGCTCGTGGTCGGGGAAGACCACGTCCTCCTTGGAGGGGAAGTAGCGGAAGAAGGAGCGCCGGCCCACCCCGGCCGTCTTCACGATGTCGTCGACGGTGGTCTGCTCGTAGCCGCGCTCCAGGAAGAGCTGGAAGGCCGCCGCGACGAGGGAGTCACGCATCGAGGGCTTGGCGGGGTGGGTGTTCATACCCCGAAACCTAGCACTCGGATCCCTCGCGCGACGGCACTTGGTGCCATGCCCGGGGTCAGCGGGCCGCCATGCGCAGGGCGCCGTCCATCCGGATCGTCTCGCCGTTGAGGTAGTCGTGCTCGGTGATCATGGTGACCAGGCGGGCGTACTCCTCGGGACGGGCCAGCCGCTGCGGGAAGGTGACGCCGGCGGCGAGTCCGGCCCGGATCTCCTCGCTGAATCCGGCCATCATCGGGGTGTCGACGATGCCGGGGGCGATCGTGACGACACGGATGCCGAACGAGGCGAGGTCGCGCGCGGCGGTGACCGTCATCCCGGCGACGGCCGCCTTGGAGGCGGCGTACGCGATCTGGCCCACCTGCCCCTCGAAGGCGGCGATGGAGGCGGTGTTGACGACGAGTCCGCGCTGGCCGTGCGCGTCGGGCTCGTGGCGGGCGATGGCCTCGGCGGCCAGCCGCATCACGTTGAAGGTGCCGACCAGGTTGACGTCCACGACGGCCCGGAAGAGCCCGAGGTCGTGCGGGCCCTTGCGGCCGAGGATCCGCGACGAGGGGGCGATGCCCGCGCAGTTGACCGCGAGCCGCAGCTCGGCGCCGTCCTCGTCGATCCGCGCGAGCGCCGCCCGGACCTGCTCCTCGTCGGTGACGTCGGCGGCGATCAGGGTCACCCCGTCGGGCAGCTCCGCGCCTGCCGCGTCGACGGCCTTGCCGAGGTCGAGGCCGTAGACGGTGGCCCCCTTCGCGGCGAGCGCGGCGGCGGTGGCCGCTCCGAGCCCGGAGGCGGCACCGGTGACGAGTGCGGCGGAACCAGCGATGTCCATGGGTCTCCTTGTGAGAGCGTGCTCGTGCTGACCGCTTACAGCGGCTTGCTCATGAAGAGGGCGGTCTCGCCCTCGCTCGCCGTCCCCCGGTAGAGGGTGGTGTCGAGCCCGCAGAGCTCGAAGCCCATCCGGCGGTACGCGCGGACGGCGGGCGCGTTCACGTTGGTCACCTCCAGCCAGGCGGTACGGGCGCCCCGGCTCCGCCCGTACGCGCAGGCGCGCTCCATCAGGGCCCGCCCGACCCCGGCGCCGCGGTGCGCGGGCGTCACCGCGATGGTGTCGACGATCAGGCGCCGGTTCCACTCCTCCACGCCGAAGGCGACATAGCCGCGCACCACGTCCCCGCCCGGCCCTTCGACGGCGACCTCGACGCGCAGGCCCTCGAAGGCCCCGTCGCCGCCCTCGTCGGGGAAGACCTTGACCAGGGGCGGGTCGACCGGCGTCTCGCGCAGCGTGAAGCCGTCGGCGGCGGCCCGCACCTCGTACACCCGGTCCGTGGTGAAGGAGTCGTCGAGCGCCCCGATCGCGGCCCGGTCGGCGGGCCGGGCCGGACGGCAGCGGACCGGCGGGGCTCCGTGCGGGGCTCCGTGCGGGGCGGGGCGGGGCGGGGGTCCGGAGATGGGCAAGGGTCCGGCCTCTCTTCCGTTCAGGCCTTGAGCTGGCGGCTGATGACCAGGCGCTGGATCTGGTTCGTCCCCTCGAAGATCTGCATGATCTTGGCCTCGCGCATGTAGCGCTCGACCGGGAAGTCCCGGGTGTAGCCGTAGCCGCCGAGGACCTGCACGGCGTCCGTGGTGACCTTCATCGCGGTGTCCGTGGCGATCAGCTTGGCCGCGCTGGCCTGGCGGCTGAAGGGCCGGCCGAGGTCGCGGCGGCGGGCCGCGTCGAGGTAGGTGGCGCGGGCGGCGTCCACGGCGGCGGCCATGTCGGCGAGGAGGAAGCCGAGACCCTGGTGGTCGACGATCTTGCGGCCGAAGGTACTGCGCTCGTTGGCGTACGCGACGGCGGCGGAGAGCGCCGCCTGGGCGAGCCCGGTGGCGCAGGCGGCGATGCCGAGACGGCCGGAGTCGAGGGCACTGAAGGCGATCTGGAGGCCCTGGCCCTCCTCGCCGATCAGCCGGTCGGCGTCGACGAGGGCGCCGTCCCAGTGGGCGGAGGTGGTGGGGACGGCCTGGAGGCCCATCTTGCGCTCGGGCCTGCCGAAGGTCAGCCCCTCGGTCTCGCCGGGCGCGAGGAAGCAGGAGATGCCGTGGCTGCCGGGCGCGGTGCGGGCGAAGAGGGTGTAGAAGCCGGCCTTGCCGCCGTGGGTGATCCACGCCTTGTTGCCGGTGATCCGGTACGCGGCGCCGTCGGTGGTGCCGGTGGTGCCGGTGGTGCGCTCGGCCTTGCAGCTGAGGGCGGCGGCGTCGGAGCCCGCCTGCGGCTCGGAGAGGCTGTAGCCGCCGATCAGGCGCCCTTCGAGCATCTGCGGCAGCCAGCGCTCCTTCTGCTCGGGCGTGCCGAAGGAGTGCAGGGGGTGGCAGGCGAGGGTGTGGACGCTGGTGGCCACGGCGACGGCGGCCCAGCGGGCGGCGAGCTCCTCCAGGACCTGCAGGTACACCTCGTAGGGCTGACCGCCGCCGCCGAACTCCTCGGGGTACGCGAGGCCGAGCAGCCCGGCCCGGCCCAGGGTCGCGAACAGGCCCTCCGGGTACGTCTCGGCCTCCTCGTGCGCGTCGGCGCGCGGCGCGAGCTCCTTGTCGGCGATCTCCCGCGCGAGGGCGATGAGGTCCGCGGCTTCGGGGGTGGGAAGCAGGCGGTCGACATCCATGGCGACTCCAGTCAGGACGCGGGCTGATACGCGAAACGGTACTGCGAGGGGTACGGCAGTACCGGTGAGAGTAGCGCAGATGGGTGTCGGCACAAGCCCCCGCGGGAGGCGACCCGGCATACTGTTCGGGTGATCGAGACCTCAGCCGCCGACGCGCCCAAGCTCACGGGACGGGGCGCCGCCCGCCGCTCCGAGCTCTTCGAGAAGCTGGTGGCGCTGCTGGTCGGGGAGGGCTTCGCCCAGCTGACCCTGGACGATCTCGCCGCCCGGCTGCACTGCTCCAAGCGGACCCTGTACGGGCTGGCCGGGAGCAAGGAGCAGCTCGTCCGGGCCGCCGTGGTCCACTTCTTCCGGCGCGCGACCGTGCGCGTCGAGGCGGTACTGGCCGCCGCGACCGGCCCGGCCGAGCGGCTGGCCGCCTATCTGCGGGCGGTCTCGGCCGAACTGGCGCCGGTCTCGCCGCGCTTCTTCGACGACGTGGCGGCGTTCGAACCGGCCGCCGAGGTCTACGAGCGCAACACCCGCGCGGCGGCCGGGCGGGTCCAGGAGCTGATCGAGGAGGGCGTGACGGCCGGGGTGTTCCGCGAGGTGCACGTCACCTTCGCCGCCGACGTGATCTCCTCCGTGATGGTCCGCATCCAGCGCCGCCAGGTCGCCGCCGCCACCGGTCTGGCCGACGCCGAGGCCTACGACCAGCTCGCGGAGCTGCTGCTGAACGGGCTGCGCCGGGGGTAGCGGGCCGTACGAGGGCCGGTCCGAGCGCGCGTGCCGGGCGGGCCGGACCCGGCGGGAGTCGTCGGACACGCCCCGGGAGCCCGGCACCACGGGGGTGCCGGGCTCCGGGGCGCCGGGTCAGTGCGCGTTGCTGTACATGTACCGGCCGTTGTCGTAGTCGTAGACGGCGATCTTGATCAGGACGCCCGCGTCGGACTTGTCGAACTTGGCCTCCCGGTAGCCGTCGCCGATCGAGTCGTTGGCCGGGATGCCGTACCAGTCCCAGCCGCCGCTGCCGTTCGAGGTCAGCACCCAGAGGTTCTGGCCCGCGTGCAGCGTCTGGAGCCTGGCGTACGCCCAGTCGTGGCCGCCGGTGTCGGCGCCGTTGTGGATGTACAGCGAGGCCATGATGCCGTTGGCGCCGAGCTCGTCGCACCAGTAGTAGTAGCCGCTCGGGCAGGAGACCCGGGAGTCCGCGCCGGACGTCGTCGCGGCGGCGGGTCCGGCACCGGCCAGCGGCAGCGCCGTCATGGCCAGGGCCGCCGCGGCGACGAACATCTTCTTCCCCGTCATGGATCAACTCGCTTCCGTCCCTTGCGGGTTCTCCCCCTGAGAATCCGCGGACCCCCAGCGTGGCACCGGCACCGCGCGGGTTCTTGTGGATCCGCGCCCGGCTCGGCGCGCGCCCGCCGCGCGCTCGTGCCGGCGGGCGGCCTCGCGGCGGAAGTCGCGGGGCGTCACGCCGTACGCGCCCCGGAAGGCGCGGCTGAACTCGGCGGGGACCAGGAAGCCCCAGCGGGCGGCCAGCGCGGCGATCGACCGGCCGCGCAGCCGCCGGTCGGCGAGATCGGCGCGGCAGCGTTCGAGCCGGCGGCGGCGGATGGTGGCGGCGACCGTGTCGGGCTCCCGCTGGAACAGCCGGTGCAGCGCGCGCACCGAGATGTGGTGCCGCTCGGCGACCACCACGGGGGTCAGTCCGGGCTCGCCGAGGTGGCGGTCGATGAAGGCGTCGATCCGGGCCGCCAGGTCCCCCGGCGGGGGCCCGGCGGCTCCGGCGGCCGCGCGGGGCGTACGGGCTCCATCCGGCATCCCGCGATTGTCATGTACAGGAGTAATCGAGAAGGAGGCAGGACCCGGCCGGTCCGCTCGTGGCCGGTTCCCGCCCGGGTTCGGTCACCCTGCGCGCTTGATCCACTACCGTGTGCCGCGCACCTGTCCGACCACCGTCCGACCGCGTCCCAAGGAGACATCCGCGTGGAGCACAGCCGTACCGCCCTGAGGATCCGGGCCGTCCTCGCCGCCCTCGGCGTCACCGCCGCCCTCGCCACCGCGCCCGCCGCCGCCGAGACCGCCCCGCCGCCGGCGCCCGGCGCGACGGCCGGCCCGCACGCGCCGTGCACCGGCGAGTTCGAGGGCGACAAGCGGCTCGGGCCGAAGCACCTGCCGAGGAAGTGGCAGGAGCCGGTGGGCCCGCTGCTCAGGAACTACCACCGCACCGGGCGGCTCTCCTCCGCCGACTTCCTCAAGAAGTACTGGGAGGGCCCGGCCGACACCGGGAGCTGGAAGTACCCGCCGAACGACGGCTTCGGCGAGGTCAACGGGCAGGTGGACAAGGCCCCCAAGGCCCTCGCCGAGGGCGCGCGGCTCGACCGCTTCGGCTCCGAGTACGGCGGCTACCTGGCCCCGGCCGGCGACCCGTACGCCAAGCGCGCGCTGCCCCCGCAGAACCTCAACACCCGGGACGCGGCCTTCGCCTGCGACTACCACCTGTACGAGGTGACGAAGACCTTCGTGGTCTGGGAGGGCTCCATCGCCCCCTGGTTCGAACAGCCCGGCGGCGGGCGCCAGATCAAACTGGACGCCGCCTTCCTGAACCCGGGCGAGGGCCAGCGGCTCAACGTGAAGTGGCTCCTCGACAACGGCTACCTGGTACGCCTGGCCGCGTGACCGCACGCGAACGCCTCGCACGGGCGCTCCGGGATTCCGGGGTGCCCGACGAGGCGTACTGGATCGAGGGCGCGCACGAGCCCGTCCCCACCCCGCCCGACTTCGTCTACCTCCGGGCGGCACCGGACGGCGAGGGCTGGGAGACCGGCGTGTACGAACGCGGCACCCACCACCCGGTGACCCGGCACACCACGGAGACGGCGGCCTGCGCCCACCTCCGGGACCTGGCGCTTTAGGGCCCGTCCGGTGATTCCCGCCGGCCGGTCAGGCCACCGAGCCGAGCCGGCCGGCCGGTTCGCGGGGGCCGTCGTGGTGGATCGGGGTGTGGGCGCCGGTGAGGGCGGTGCCGGTGCCGCCCCGGCGGTTGGCGACGATCTCGGCGCCGATGGACAGCGCGGTCTCCTCCGGCGTGCGGGCGCCGAGGTCGAGGCCGATCGGGGAGCGCAGGCGGGCCAGTTCGAGTTCGGTGACGCCGACCTCGCGCAGGCGCTTGTTGCGGTCCTCGTGGGTGCGGCGGGAGCCCATGGCGCCGATGTAGGCGACGGGCAGCTTGAGCGCGATCTGGAGCAGCGGAACGTCGAACTTGGCGTCGTGGGTGAGGACGCAGAGCACCGTGCGGGCGTCGACGTCCGTGGTGGCCAGGTAGCGGTGCGGCCAGGCGACGACGATCTCGTCGGCCTCGGGGAAGCGGAGCCTGGTGGCGAAGACGGGGCGGGCGTCGCAGACGGTGACGTGGTAGCCGAGGAACTTGCCGACGCGCACCAGCGCGGCGGCGAAGTCGATGGCACCGAAGACGATCATGCGCGGGGCCGGGACGGAGGACTCCACGAGGAGGGTCAGCGGCTGTCCGCAGCGGCTGCCGTCCTCGCCGATCGCCACGGTCCCGGTGCGGCCCGCGTCCAGCATCGCGCGGGCCTCGGCGGCGGCGGTGCGGTCGAGCTCGGGGTGGCCGCCGAGGACGCCCTCGTACGAGCCGTCGGGGTGGATCAGGAGGGCCTGGCCCATCAGGTCGTCGGGGCCCTCGACGATCCGGGCCAGGGCCGCCGCCTCGCCCGAGGCGGCGGCGGCCAGCGCGGCGGGGTAGACCCCGCCGCGCACCGGGGTGACGAGGATGTCGATGATGCCGCCGCAGGTCAGACCCACCGCGAAGGCGTCCTCGTCGCTGTAGCCGAAGCGCTCGACGACCGTGCGGCCGTCTTCCAGCGCCTGCCGGCACAGTTCGTAGACCGCGCCCTCCACACAGCCTCCGGAGACCGATCCGATCGCCGTGCCGTCGCTGTCGACGGCGAGTGCGGCGCCCGGCTGCCGGGGCGCGCTCCCGCCGACGGCCACGACGGTGGCGACGGCGAACACGCGTCCCTGCTCGACCCACCGGTGCAGCTCTTCGGCGATGTCCAGCATCTCGACTCCTCGGAATGGTGTGTGGAGGGCGTTACGGGCGTCGTCAGCCGACGCCCAGCCAGCTCTCGATCGGGTTGATCGCGAAGTAGATGACGAAGATGCCGGTCAGCGCCCACATGAAGCCGCCGACCTCCCTCGCCTTGCCCTGCGCGCTCTTGATGACCACGTAGGAGATGACGCCGGCCGCGACACCGGTGGTGATGGTGTACGTGAAGGGCATCAGGACCACGGTGAGGAACACCGGGATCGCGACGGAGCGGTCGCTCCAGTCCACGTGCTTGGCGTTCTGCATCATCATCGAGCCGATGACGACCAGGGCCGCGGCGGCGACCTCCTGCGGCACGATCGCGGTGAGCGGCGTGAAGAAGAGGCACAGGGCGAAGAAGGCGCCGGTGACCACGGAGGCCAGGCCGGTGCGGGCGCCCTCGCCGACGCCGGTGGCGGACTCGACGAAGACCGTCTGGCCGGAGGCGCCGCCGGCGCCGCCGAGGATGCCGCCCGCGCCGTCGATGAACAGCGCCTTGGACAGGCCCGGCATCCGGCCCTTGTCGTCGGCCAGCTTCGCCTCGGTGCCGACGCCCAGGATGGTGGCCATGGCGTCGAAGAAGCCGGCCAGCACCAGGGTGAAGACGATCATGGTGATGGTGATGTAGCCGACGTCGCCCCAGCCGCTGAAGGACACGTGCCCGATCAGGGAGAAGTCCGGGGCGGAGACGGCGCTGCCGTGCAGCTCGGGGGCGCCGGAGAACCAGGCCTTGGCCGGGATGTCGGCGACCGCGTTGAGGACGGCCGCGACGACCGTGCCGGCGACGATGCCGATGAGGATGGCGCCGGGGACGTTGCGGGACTGCAGGGCGAAGATCAGCAGCAGGGTGACGGCGAAGATCAGGACGGGCCAGCCCTGGAGCTCACCGGCCGGGCCGAGGGTGACCGGACCGCCGCCGGGAGCGGGGTTCTCGTGGACGAAACCGGCCTTGACGAAGCCGATGATCGCGATGAAGAGACCGATGCCGATGGTGATGGCGTGCTTGAGCGCGAGGGGTATCGCGTTCATGATCATCTCGCGGAGGCCGGTGACCACCAGGAGACAGATGACCGCGCCGTACGCGACCGACATGCCCATGGCCTGCGGCCAGGTCATGACGGGGACGACCTGCGAGGCCATGACGCCGGAGACGCTGAGTCCGGCGGCGAGGGCCAGCGGGACCTTGCCCCAGAAGCCCATCAGGAGCGTGGTGGCGGCGGCGCACAGCGCCGTCGCGGTGATCAGCGCGGGCTGGCTGAGGACATTGCCGTCCACGTCCTTGCCGCTGAGGATCAGGGGGTTGAGCAGGAGAATGTACGCCATCGCCATGAAGGTGGTGACGCCGCCGCGGATCTCCGTCGCGACGGTGGATCCTCTCTCCGAGATGTGAAAGTACCGGTCGAGCCAAGACCTGCCGGCGGGGTTGCGCGAGCCGGAGCCCGCGTCCTCGGCGGTGGTCTTGGGCTCCACTGACGACTGGGTCATGGGGCCTACTCCCAAGGTTCAAAGGGGCACCCGCATCAGACTTCGAAGGATGTTTCTGATCTGTGAAGCTGCGGGATTTGGGAAATCACGTGGGCTGCACGACCCGGGGGACGGCCCGAGACGAACGGTTGGTGCGGTGTCCCCGGACGGTGCGGGCGGGGGAAGTGTGACGTTCCTGGGAGGCACGCACCGTCCGGAGAGGTCCTACAGGGTGCCGGTGAGCGCCTCGGGGCGGACCGGCGTCTTGTTGAGCTCCAGGCCCGTCGCGTTCCGGATCGCCGCGAGGACGGCCGGGGTGGACGACAGGGTCGGGGCCTCGCCGAGTCCCCGCAGGCCGTACGGCGCGTTGGGGTCGGCCAGTTCGAGGACGTCGACCGGGATGGTCGGCGTGTCGAGGATCGTCGGGATCAGGTAGTCCGTGAAGGAGGGGTTGCGCACCTTCGCGGTCTTCGGGTCCACCATGATCTCTTCCATCACCGCGACGCCCAGGCCCTGGGTGGTGCCACCCTGGATCTGGCCGACGACGGAGAGCATGTTGAGCGCCTTGCCGACGTCCTGCGCGGTGGCGAGCTCGATGACCTTGACCAGGCCGAGCTCGGTGTCCACCTCCACCACCGCGCGGTGCGCGGCGAAGGTGTACTGGACGTGGCCGTCGCCCTGGCCGGTGACCAGGTCGAACGGCACCGTGGCACGGTGGCGGAACTCGAGTTCGAGGTCGATCGGGTCCTCGCCCTCCAGGATGTCCGCGAGGGTCGCGAGCACCTCGCCGCCGTCGGTGACGACCTTGCCGCCCTCCAGGAGCAGCTCGGCGGTCGCCCACGCCGGGTGGTAGGAGCCGTTCTTGCGGCGGCCGATCTCCAGGACCTTCTCGCGGACGGCCTCGCAGGTGTTCTTCACCGCGCCGCCGGTCATGTACGTCTGCCGGGAGGCGGACGTCGAGCCGGCGGAGCCGACCTGGGTGTCGGCCGGGTGGATCGTCACCTGCGTGACGCCGAGCTCGGTACGGGCGATCTGGGCGTGCACGGTGACGCCGCCCTGGCCGACCTCGGCCATCGCCGTGTGGACCATGGCGACCGGCTCGCCGTTGATGACCTGGAGCACCACGCGGGCGGTCGAGTAGTCGTCGAAGCCCTCGGAGAAGCCGACGTTCTTGATGCCGACGGCGTAGCCGACACCGCGGACGACGCCCTCGCCGTGCGTGGTGTTGGACAGGCCGCCGGGCAGCGCGCGGACGTCCGCGCCCTCGCCGGCGGACTCCCACTGGCGCTCCGGCGGCATCGGGCGGGCCTTGACCCGGCGCAGCAGCTCGGCGACCGGGGCCGGCGAGTCCACGACCTGGCCGGTCGGCATGAGCGTGCCCTGCTCCATGGCGTTGAGCTGGCGCAGCTCGACCGGGTCCATGCCCAGCTTGGCCGCCAGCTTGTCCATCTGCGCCTCGTACGCGAAGCACGCCTGGACCGCGCCGAAGCCGCGCATGGCGCCGCAGGGCGGGTTGTTGGTGTAGAGGGCGACCGCCTCGATCTCGACGTCGTCGACCACGTAGGGGCCGGCGCCGAGCGAGGAGGCGTTGCCGACGACGGCCGGGGAGGCCGAGGCGTAGGCGCCGCCGTCGAGGACGATCCGGGCCTTCAGGTGGGTGAGCTTGCCGTCCTTGGTGGCGCCGTGCTCGTAGTGCAGCTTCGCCGGGTGGCGGTGCACGTGCCCGAAGAAGGACTCGAAGCGGTTGTAGACGATCTTGACCGGCTTGCCGGTGCGCAGCGCCAGCAGGCAGGCGTGGATCTGCATCGAGATGTCCTCGCGGCCGCCGAAGGCACCGCCGACGCCGGAGAGCGTCATGCGGACCTTCTCCTCGGGCAGGCCGAGGACGGGGGCGATCTGCTTGAGGTCCGAGTGCAGCCACTGGGTGGCGACGTACAGGTCGACGCCGCCGTCCTCGGCGGGCACGGCCAGGCCGGACTCCGGGCCGAGGAAGGCCTGGTCCTGCATGCCGAAGACGTACTCGCCCTCGACGATCACGTCGGCCCGCTTCCGGGCCTCCGCCACGTTTCCGCGGATGATCGGCTGGCGGTGCACGATGTTCGGGTGCGGGACGTGACCGGAGTGGTGGTCGTCGCGGCCCTCGTGGATGAGCGGCGCGTCCGGAGCGAGCGCGGAGGCCTCGTCGGTGACGACGGGGAGCTCCTTGTACTCGATCTTGATCTTGGCGGCGGCGCGGCGGGCGGTCTCCGGGTGGTCGGCGGCGACCAGCGCCACCGGCTCGCCGTGGTGGCGGACCTTGCCGTGGGCCAGGACGGGGGTGTCCTGGATCTCCAGGCCGTAGTTCTTCACCTCGGCCGGCAGGTCGTCGTAGGTCAGCACGGCGTAGACGCCGGACATCGCGACGGCCTCGGAGATGTCGATGGAGACGATCTCGGCGTGGGCGACCGTGGAGCGCAGGGTCTGGCCCCACAGCATGTCCTCGTGCCACATGTCCGAGGAGTAGGCGAACTCGCCGGTCACCTTGAGGGTGCCGTCGGGGCGGAGCGTGGACTCGCCGATGCCGCCCTTGGTGTGGTTCTGGGTGACGTTGGTCGGCGTGCCCGCCGGAGCGGTGCGCGTGTTCTGCGCCATGGTCAGACCGCCTCTCCCTGACGGGCGGCCGCCAGGCGGACCGCGTCGAGGATCTTCTCGTAGCCCGTGCAGCGGCAGAGGTTGCCGGAGAGGGCCTCGCGGATGTCCTGGTCGGACGGGTCGCTCTGGCGCTCCAGGAGCTCGTCGGCCGCGATCAGCAGACCCGGGGTGCAGAAGCCGCACTGGACGGCGCCGGCGTCGATGAACGCCTGCTGGATGGGGCTCAGTTCGACGCCCTCGCCGGTCTGCGAGTCCTGCGTCGGACGGGCCTGCCACCGCTTCGCCTCGTCGAGCGAGGTGCCGCAGGCGCCGGAGGCGCAGCCACCGTGGCCGGAGTGCTCGGCGCGCTCCTTGGCGAACTCCGCCAGGCCCTCGACGGTGACGACCTCGCGGCCCTCGACCTGTCCGGCGGCGACCAGGCAGGAACAGACCGGGACGCCGTCGAGGCGGACGGTGCAGGAGCCGCACTCGCCCTGCTCGCAGGCGTTCTTCGAGCCGGGCAGGCCCATGCGCTCGCGCAGGACGTAGAGGAGGGACTCGCCCTCCCAGACGTCGTCGGCTTCCTGCGGACGACCGTTGACCGTGAAATTGACGCGCATGGTTATGCAGCTCCCTCAAGCGTGCGGCCGTTGCCGCGGTACTGCTCCCAGGTCCAGCCGAGCTGGCGGCGAGCCATGATGCCGACGGCGTGACGGCGGTACTTGGCGGTGCCTCGGACGTCGTCGATCGGGTTCGCGGCGCCCGAGCAGAGGTCGGCGAACTGCTTCGCGATCGACGGGGTGATGATCTTGCCGTTGTCCCAGAAGCCGCCCTCTTCCAGGGCCGCGTTCAGGAACGCCTCGGCCTCCTTGGCGCGGATCGGGGTCGGCGCGGCGGAGCCGATGCCGGTGCGGACCGTGCGGGTCTCCGGGTGCAGCGCCAGGCCGAAGGCGCAGACCGCGATGACCATCGCGTTGCGGGTGCCGACCTTCGAGTACTGCTGGGGGCCGTCCGCCTTCTTCACGTGGACGGTCTTGATCAGCTCGTCGGGCTCCAGCGCGTTGCGCTTCACGCCCGTGTAGAACGAGTCGATCGGGATGAAGCGGCTGCCACGCACCGACTCGACCTCGACCTCGGCGCCGGCCGCGAGGAGCGCGGGGTGGGCGTCGCCGGCCGGCGACGCGGTGCCCAGGTTGCCGCCGACGCCGCCGCGGTTGCGGATCTGCGGGGAGGCCACCGTGTGCGAGGCGAGCGCCAGGCCCGGGAGCTCCGTACGCAGGTTCTCCATGATCTGCGTGTACGGGACGGAGGCGCCGAGGCGCACGTTCTCCTCGCCGACCTCCCACTCGCGGAGCAACTCGATACGGTTGAGGTCCAGGAGGTACTCGGGACGCCGGTGGTCGAAGTTGATCTCGACCATGATGTCGGTACCACCGGAAATGGGCACGGCCGTGGGGTGCTCGGCCTTGGCGGCGAGCGCCTCCTCCCAGCTGGCGGGGCGAAGGAAGTCCATGGTGGCTCTCTTCTTGTGCTTCTAGTGAACGGGGGGGTCGTCCGTACGGGCCTGGGATGACGGCCGGCCCTCGACGATCTCTTCATGAGCTGTTAACGCGGTGTGTGGCCTAGTACACAAGCCCGTGTCGTCCGGGTGCAGTCACCGAAAACATGAAGGAGTTGGCTGGCTGCCATCCTCGTCTTGTAGATTCGAACGAACGGCGGGAAGCAGAAACCTCTCCGTTTTCCCCTGGAAACGGTGGCACCACGCCACCGGCGACAACGCGACACCCACGAGAAGGAACGGCGGCGACAACATGCGGCTGCGCGCACTGCTGGAGAACGACGCGCTCGGGCTGCGCCTGCTCGGCGGCGACGAGGAGCTGGACCGCACCGTCCGTGGCGTGATGACGACGGACCTCAAGGACCCCAGCCGCTATCTGTCGGGGGGCGAGCTCGTCCTCACCGGCCTCGCCTGGCTGCGGGACGCGGACGACGCCGAGCCCTTCGTCCGGATCCTGGCCGCCGCCGGGGTCGCCGCGCTGGCCGCCGGCGAAGCCGAGCTCGGCGACATCCCCGACGATCTCGTACAGGCGTGTTCGCGCCACCGCCTTCCCCTGTTCGCAGTAAACGAGTCCGTTGCTTTCGCGACGATCACCGAGCATGTTGTTCGACAGGTGTCCGGCGAGCGGGCCGGGGACCTCGCCGCCGTCGTCGACCGGCACCGGCGGCTCATGACCTCCGGGCCCGCCGGGGGCGGGCCCGAGGTCGTCCTCGATCTGCTCGGGTCCGACCTCGACCTCCGGGCCTGGGTGCTCTCCCCCACCGGACGCCAGATCGCCGGCGCCGGGGAGCCCCTGGAGCCGTCTCTCGCCGCCACCCTGGCGGGCGAACACCTCGCCGCCACCCGCACCGGGCGGCGCGGGCCGCACCGGCTGAACCTCGGCGGAAGCACCTACTCCCTCTTCCCGATCCGCAACACCGGGCGCGGCGCCGCGCCCGCCGCCCGGGACGTCCGCGAGACCGTCCTCTCCGACTGGCTGCTCGCCGTCGAGGCCGACGCCGGCGACTGGCCCGCCGCCCGGCTCGACCTGCTCCAGGGCGTCACCCAGCTCATCGCCGTCGAGCGGGACCGCCGCGACGCCTCCCGCACGGTGCGGCGACGGCTCGCCCAGGAGGTCCTGGAGCTCGTCCAGACCGGAGCCGCGCCCGCCGAGATCGCCGCCCGGCTCCGGGTCGCCGCGCCCGTCCTGTTGCCCGGGCTCGGCAGCGCGCCGCACTGGCAGGTCGTCGTCGCCCGCGTCGAGTGGGACGAGACCGCCGGGCAGGGCGGGACGCTCGACAGCGGGCCCGTCGCCCAGGCGCTTCTGGAGGAGATCCTGGTCGACCCCGCCGGCGCCGACTCCGCCGACCGGATCGCCGTCGCCCACAGCGGCGACGAGGCCATCGCGCTCGTGCCGCTGGCCGCCGCGCCGCTGCCCGACAGCGAGGACGAGGCGCCCGCCGTCGCGCTCGGGCTGCACGCCGACGCGCTGCTCGCCGCCGTGCGGGCGCCGCTGTCCTCCGGTCTCTCCGACGACGGGCGGCTCACCCTCGGCGTCAGCGCCGCCGTGCACTCCGCCGAGGGGCTGCGCGGGGCGCTGGAGGAGGCCCGGCACGCCCGCCGCGTCGCCGCCGCCCGGCCGGGGCGGGTCTGCGCCGCCGGGCACCACGAGCTCGCCTCGCACGTGCTGCTCCTGCCGTTCGTGCCGGACGACGTGCGGCGCGCCTTCACGGCGCGGCTGCTCGACCCGCTGCGCGACTACGACCGGCGGCACAGAGCCGAGCTCATCCCGACGCTGGAGGCCTTCCTCGACTGCGACGGGTCCTGGACCCGCTGCGCCACCCGGCTCCACCTGCACGTGAACACGCTGCGGTACCGGGTCGGGCGGATCGAGCAGCTCACCGGGCGGGATCTGTCCCGGCTGGAGGACAAGCTCGACTTCTTCCTCGCGCTGCGGATGAGCTGATCCGTTCCATGTGATCCGTTCATCTCTTCGGGTGATCAACGGAGTTGACGGGGTGGCAGGTCACTGCCGCCCCGTTCCGCGTTCCGGCGCCCGATCGCGGTCATCCTCCTTGTGAAATCTTTCACCCGACCCCTTGGCCCCGGGGCCGTGGGCGTGCTGAGATGCGCTCCTACTCACAGCTCGATGGCGCGCTCGGGGAGGGCAATGTGGCGTACGGCCGGGGAACCCCACTGGAGACGGCGGTCTGGAGACTCCGCTCCCGCGGTTGCTGGACGGACGCGGCCGAACTGCTCGCCCCACGCGCCACGGAACCCGCCGCGGCCCTGGAGCGGGCCGCCCTGCTGATCGAACGGTGCCTCTACACCGAGCAGGGCTGGGGCGACGCGGAGGACGCGCTCCGGGCGGCCGAGGCCGTCGCCCGCACCGACGAGGAGCGGGGGGCCGCCGCGTGTGAGCGGGGGTACCTGGCGTACGCCTCGACCCTGTTGGGGGTCCGGGACCGCGTCGACGAGGCCCGTGCCGCCCTGGGGCGCGCCGCCGCCCTGCTCGAACCCGAGTCGTCCGGGCGGGCCCTTCTCGACTTCCGGCGCGGGCTCATCGCGCAGAACCTCGGCGAGTCCCCGCAGGCCGCCCGCGCCGCCTACCGCAAGGCCCACGCCGGGGCCGCCGCCCACGGCGACTCGCTGCTGCTCTCGTTCACCTGGCGGCATCTCGCCGGGCTCGCCCTGCGCGAGGGGGAGCTGGCCGAGGCCCGGCACGGGTTCGCCGAATCGCTGCGCATCCGGGAGGAGCTGGGGTATCTCGTCGGGACCGCCCCGGCTCTCGCCTCGCTCGCCGAGGCCGAGGTCGAGCCCGAGGCCGGGCGGCTGCGCGCCGAGGCGCTGCGGCTGTTCCGGCTGCTGGGTGGGGTTCCTACCTGGCTCGCCTCTCAGTTGACTCCGCGGCCTGCCGTGTAGGGGTGGCGGGGTGGTGCCGCGGGGGGCGGGGAGGGGGGTGCGTTCTGGACTGCATGATTTACGGCGCGGGGCGGGCGGTTGTCGAGAGCCGCTTCTTGTTCCGCGCCACAAATCACGCTTTACGTCCTGAACGCACCCCCCTCCCCGCCCCCCGCTCCCGTTCGTTCCTCGTTCAGTTGGTGGCGCGGTCCAGGATCGTCAAGGACTCGTCCATGCCGATCAGGAGTCCCGCGTCCCGCGTCACCGCCACCGCCCTCACGGGTGGGCCCGGGCGGAAGGTGCGGTGGGCGCTAGTCGTCGGGGCGTGCAGCTGTACGGTTCCGTCCGCCCACGCCATCGCCACGAACGGGCCGTACGGCGTCTCCGCCGCGTGCAGTGCCACGACCGGGGACGGGCGTTCCGCCAGGGGGGCCGGGTCCGGGTCCTCGCCCGGGATCCAGCGGCGGACCGTTCCGTCCGTGCCGCCGCTGCACACGAACGGGGTCTCCGACTCCACCGCCGCCACCGCCGTCACCCTGCCGCTGTGCGGCGCCGCCTGGTGCAGGCCGGTCAGGCCGAAGGCGTGCACCGAGCCCAGCCGGTCGCCCACGATCACCGAGCCCTGGATCGCCGCCAGGGCCGTGCCCGGGTGCCGGGTGAGCGTCGCCGCCACCGCTTCGGTGAGGCGCTGGAGGTAGGGCGGGCGGGGGGCCGTGCCGGGGACCGTGTGGAGGCGGCCCCGTTCGTCCAGGAGCAGGACCGTGCCGTCGGGGGTGGGGGCCAGGGCCGTCAGCCGGCCCCGGACCGGGTGGTCCAGGCGGCCCCTCGGGTGGGCGTCCGCCGCGTCCAGGAGGCGGACCGTGCCGGTGCGGTCCGCCGCGAGGACGGTGCCGCCCTGGACCGCCAGCGCGGCGACCGGGCCCGGCCAGGGGGGTGCCACGTCGCCGGTGACCCTCGTCCACCGCACCTTCCAGGGCGCCGGTTCCGCGATCTCGCGTAGCGCCGGCGCGAGCCTCGGGTCCGCGCCGTCGCCCAGGGACGTCAGGAGGGCCAGGGCGCGGTCCGCCGGGGTGCCGGCCGCGCAGAGGGCCTGTCCGGCGCGCAGCCACGCCGCGCGCAGGCCGCCGTGCCCGTCGTCCGCGTCCCGCACGTAGCCCGCCGTCACCCGGTAGGGGTCCGCCGTGACCACCGCGGTGGGGTCGGAGAGGTCCGGGAGGGGCCCGTCCTTCGCGGCCGGGGCCGGCGGGGCCTCGTGCTGTTCCGCGTCGATCACCCTCGCTCTCGACGCCGTGAGGATCGCCTGCTCCGGTGTGCCCTCGCGGGTCTCCACGACGATCCGGATCCTGCCCTGCGTGGCCAGGTCCCTCAGCAGTTCGGCTATGCGGGCCGGTTCCGCGGAGGCGTGGAGGGCCGGGAGGAGAAGGATCGTGCGCGGGGTGCGGCCCGGCTCGGTGGTCGCCAGGACGTGGACCAGGTCGGCGGGCGAGGTGGCGACCACGCCCAGGTGGGACGCGATCGCCCAGGCGGCGCCCAGGGCGGACTGGCCCGCCAGCGGGACCAGGGCGCGCGCGGTGCGGCGGCGGCCGGCGGCGCGGGGGGTCTGCCCGGCCAGCCAGTCGAGCAGGCCGGGGGCTTCGGTGACGAGGCAGAGGCGCGGGGCCTCGGGGTCCGTGAGCCAGCCGAGCAGGGCCGAGGCCCCGGGGCGCTCCGCGCGGACGGACGGCATGGGCACCTCTCGGTCGGCGCGGTCGCGACGGGTGTCGTGCTGACGTGGTCGACCTTAGTCGCCCGGGGCGCTCGCGTCGTCAGTCCTGCGCCCCCGCGAAGTGCTCCCGTACGAGTGAGGAGACGACCGGGAGGTCCTGGGCGATCAGGGCGTCGAGCAGGGCGCTGTGCTCGGCGGCGTCCGCGACGAGTTCGCCGTGGGTGGTGGCGGGGGCGCTCACCAGCGGCCACTGGGAGCGGCGGTGCAGGTCGTCGGCGATGAGCAGGAGCTGGCGGTTGCCGGCGAGGGCGAGGACGGCGCGGTGGAAGGCCCGGTCGGCCTCGGCGTAGTGGGCGCGGTCGCCTCGGGCGGCGGCGGCCCCGGTGGCCTCGGCGAGCGGGCGGAGTTCGGTCCAGCGGTCGGCCGGGACGGTGCGGGCGAGGCGGAGCATGACGGGAACCTCGATGAGGGCCCTGATCTCGGCGAGTTCGGCCAGCTCGGTGGGGGTGCGCTCGGTGACCCGGAAGCCCCGGTTGGGGACGACCTCGACGGCGCCCTCGGTGGCGAGCCGCTGCATGGCCTCGCGGACGGGGGTGGCGGAGACGCCGAAGCGTTCGCCGAGCGCGGGGGCGGAGTAGACCTCGCCGGGGACGAGTTCGCCGCCGACGAGGGCGGTGCGGAGGGCTTCGAGGATCTGGCCGCGGACGGAGTGGCGGCGGACCGGGCGGGGGGCCGGACCGGGGGCGGGGTCCTCGCCGTGGGTGTGTTCGCCTCGGACGTCCTGGGCGCGGGTCTGTTCGGGGACCCTCGCCGCCGTGGCCGAGCGGTCCGTGGTCCGCTCGCGCGTACTGCCCTGCTCCACCCGGGTCCTCCTGCGCTTTGGTGCCGGGCCCGGCTCGCGGTGCCGGGGTCCGTTATGCACGATAGGCGGACGGCGTCGCAGTTCAAACACCATGCGTATCGGGTAAGGTAAGGCTAACCTGCTAACGATCGCGATTCGGTGGTCCCGTATGGCCGTCCCCGCTCTGCTGCCGTCTCCCTCAGCCTCGCCCGTCGCGGCCTCCTACGCCCGGCTCGGCGAGGTCTTCCCCGGTCTGCGCGTCGACGAACACGAACGGGACGCGTCCCTGCCCCGCGGTACGGGGTGGGTCGGCGCGGACGGGCTCGGGGCCGGCGGGGCCGCCCTGGACGCCTTTCTCGCCTGGGACGAGACCCAGGTGCGCCGGGACTACGGGCAGTCGGCCCGGCCCGACGTGGTGGCGAGCTTCGGGCTGCACCGGTACGCCTGGCCGGCCTGCCTGCTGGTGACGCTGCCCTGGTTCCTGCACCGCCGGGTGCCCCGGCTGCCGGCACGGAACGTGGCCTTCCATCGCGCTCTGGGGCGCTTCGCGGTCCGGGTCGAGGAGTTCGCCTGCCTGCCCGGCGACCCCGCCGCCGCGCTGCCCGGCGCCCGGGTGGTGCCGGACGAGGAGGCGCTGCGGGCCGAGGTGCGGGCCTCGCTCGGCGAGCACTTCGAGGAGCTCCTGGCCGGCTTCGGGCCCCGGATGCGGCGGGGGCGGCGGGCGCTGTGGGGCATGGTCACCGACGAGATCGTCGAGGGGCTCTGGTACATCGGGGAGCTGCTCGGCGAGGAGCGGCGGGCCAGGGCCGAGCTGGAGCTGCTGATGCCGCGCACGGCCAAGCCGTACGTGGGACCGGCCGGCTTCCGTGAGCTGGCGGGCTCCGCCGAGGCCTGCGGCGCCTCCCGGGCCACCCGGGACCGCGCGACCTGCTGCTTCTTCTACACCCTGCGCCCCGAGGACACCTGCACGACCTGCCCCCGCACCGCCGACGAGGAGCGGGTGCGCAGGCTCGCCGCCGCCGGCTGACCGGGGCCCGCGCCTACACCGCCCTTCGGGGTGATCGGATTCGCACCCGTATCCGGTTACCTAGGCTTCAGTTCGAGTCGATTCTCCCTATTCGTATGGCCTGCGGACCCGATGGCGTGCTCTTGCCCCGAAACCCCGTGCCCGCCCGTTCCGGTCGGCCAGTATGGGCCGCCGTATCGGCCTAACTGCGAGGCACAACTGCGAGGCAAGGGACACCCCGATGAGACTGACCGACATATCGCTGGACTGGCTGCTTCCGGGCGGCGTGATGGTGGCGGGGGTCCTGACGGCGGTGGCGGTCCTCGCGCGCGGGAAGCGCGCCGGTGACCAGGCCGCGGCCGACGACTCCTGGGAGCGCAGCGAGGAGCGCCGCAGACGCAAGGAGGCGGTCTACGGCACCGCCTCGTACGTCCTGCTCTTCTGCTGCGCCGCGGTCGCGGCGGCGCTCTCCTTCCACGGGCTCGTCGGCTTCGGCCGGCAGAACCTCAACCTCACCGGGGGCTGGGAGTACCTGGTCCCGTTCGGACTCGACGGTGCGGCCATGTTCTGCTCGGTGCTCGCCGTCCGCGAGGCCAGCCACGGCGACGCGGCCCTCGGGTCGCGCCTGCTGGTCTGGACGTTCGCGGGGGCCGCGGCCTGGTTCAACTGGGTGCACGCGCCGCGCGGCCTGGGCCACGCGGGGGCGCCGCAGTTCTTCGCGGGGATGTCCCTGTCGGCCGCGGTCCTCTTCGACCGGGCGCTGAAGCAGACCAGGCGGGCGGCGCTGCGCGAGCAGGGGCTGATCCCGAGGCCGCTGCCGCAGATCCGGATGGTCCGCTGGCTGCGGGCGCCCCGGGAGACCTTCGGCGCCTGGTCGCTGATGCTCCTGGAAGGCGTACGGACGCTGGACGAGGCCGTCGACGAGGTGCGCGAGGACCGCAAGGAGAAGGAGGCCAACCGGATCCGCAGGCGGGAGCAGGCGAAGCTGGACCGGGCGCGGCTGAAGGCGCTCAACCGGCAGCACCGGGCCTTCGGGCGCGGGGGCGGCCGTCAGGTGGAGGTGTCGGCCCTCGGGACCGGCACGGGTGCGGGCTCCGCGACGCCGGTGCAGGCCGCCGTCGCGGAGCCCGCCATAGCGGACCCCGGACAGCTGCCGCTTCGACACCGGCCCTCCCTGCAAGCCGTGAAGGGCGCTGAGCCCCGGACGGTGGACCTCACCGCCGAGGACGACACCCAGACGCTGCCCCGGCTCGACTCCCTGGAGCGCAAGCTCGCGGATCTGGAGCAGCAGTTCGGCTGAGTTCCCTCATATGAACGGCGGGGCCGCCTCAGGCGGCCCCGCCGTTCAGTTCGAACCAGACCACCTTGCCCACCTCGTGGTTCTCCACTCCCCAGGAGTCGGCGAGGGCCCGGACCAGGAGCAGTCCCCGGCCGTGCGGGTCGTCGTCGGCGGGCCGGGAGCGCGGGGGGCGCAGTCCCGAGACGAAGTCCCTGACCTCGACCCGTAATTGCGCGGGTTCGACGGTGGCCGTCACGACCGCGCCGTCGTCCGTGTGGATCAGGGCGTTGGTCACCAGCTCGCTGGTGAGCAGTTCGGCGACGTCGCCGGCGCCGGGCGCGCCCCACGTCGCCAGGAACGCCCGCAAGGCGTGCCGCACCTCCGGCACCGCGGTGAGATCGGTGCGTCCCACCTTTCTGAGCAGTTGAGTCGGCTGTCGCGCCTCCCCGGCCATATCCCCCACCCCTGCGTCGGATCGAACAGGCTCACGGGGATGAATGCCCCCTGGGGAGGCGCGCATTCATGAACGTCAGGGGCGAGGCACGTTACGCAGGTTGGAACGGGCCATCTGGAGCATCCGGCCCACTCCCCCGTCGAGGACGATCTTGCTGGCGGAGAGGGCGAAGCCGGTGACCATCTCGGCGCTGATCTTGGGCGGGATGGAGAGCGCGTTGGGGTCGGTGACGACGTCGACGAGGGCGGGTCCCTTGTGGCGGAAGGCGTCCTTGAGGGCGCCCGCGAGCTGTTTCGGCTTCTCGACGCGGACGCCGTAGGCGCCGGCGGCGCGGGCGATGGCGGCGAAGTCCGGGTTCTTGTTGGTGGTTCCGTACGAGGGCAATCCGGCCACCAGCATCTCCAGTTCGACCATACCCAGCGAGGAGTTGTCGAAGACGATCACCTTCACCGGGAGGTCGTACTGGACGAGGGTGAGGAAGTCGCCCATCAGCATGGTGAAGCCGCCGTCGCCGGACATCGAGACGACCTGGCGGTTGCGGTCGGTGAACTGGGCGCCGATCGCCTGCGGCAGGGCGTTGGCCATGGAGCCGTGGCTGAAGGAGCCGATGATGCGGCGGCGTCCGTTGGGGGTGAGGTAGCGGGCGGCCCAGACGTTGCACATGCCGGTGTCGACGGTGAACACGGCGTCGTCGTCGGCGAGTTCGTCGAGGACGGCGGCCACGTACTCGGGGTGGATGGGGACGTGCTTCTCGACCTTGCGGGTGTAGGCCTTGACCACGCCTTCGAGGGCGTCGGCGTGCTTCTTCAGCATCTTGTCGAGGAAGCGGCGGTCGGCCTTGGCCCGGACGCGCGGGGTGACGCAGCGCAGGGTCTCGCGGACGTCGCCCCAGACGGCGAGGTCGAGCCGGGAGCGCCGGCCGAGCCGTTCGGGCCGCACGTCGATCTGGACGATCTTGACGTCGTCGGGCAGGAAGGCGTTGTACGGGAAGTCGGTGCCGAGCAGGATCAGCAGGTCGCACTCGTGGGTGGCCTCGTAGGCGGCGCCGTAGCCGAGCAGTCCGCTCATGCCGACGTCGTACGGGTTGTCGTACTGGATCCACTCCTTGCCGCGCAGGGCGTGCCCGACGGGGGCCTTGACCCGTGCGGCGAAGTCCATGACCTCGGTGTGGGCGCCCGCGGTGCCGCTGCCGCAGAACAGCGTCACCCGTTCGGCCGCGTCGATCATCCGGACCAGGGCGTCGATCTCGCCGTCGCCGGGGCGGACCGTGGGCCGGGCGGTGACCAGGGCGATCTCGGCGGCCTTCTCAGGCGCGGGCTCGGAGGCGACGTCGCCGGGCAGCGAGACGACGCTGACGCCGCTCTGGCCGACCGCGTGCTGGATCGCGGTGTGCAGCAGCCGGGGCATCTGCTTCGGGCTGGAGATGAGCTCGCTGTAGTGGCTGCACTCGCGGAACAGCTGGTCGGGATGGGTCTCCTGGAAGTAGGAGAGGCCGATCTCGCTGGACGGGATGTGGGAGGCCAGGGCGAGGACCGGGGCCATGGAACGGTGGGCGTCGTACAGGCCGTTGATGAGGTGCAGGTTGCCCGGTCCGCAGGAGCCGGCGCAGGCGGCGAGCCGGCCGGTGATCTGGGCCTCCGCGCCCGCCGCGAACGCGGCGACCTCCTCGTGCCGCACCTGGATCCAGTCGATGGCGGAGGTGCGGCGGATCGCGTCGACGACGGGGTTCAGGCTGTCGCCGACCACCCCGTACAGGCGCTGGACGCCGGCGCGGACGAGGATGTCGACGAACTGTTCTGCGACATTCTGTTTGGCCATGGGTCCATCAACCCATGGCCCGGCGGGTTACGCCTCCCAGACCGCGACCCCGGTGCGGTCGTCGGCGTAGCCGGTGACGCGGAGCTGGGTGTCGGCGAGGAAGGCGGCGAGTCCGGGGGGCTCCGCGCCGGCCCAGCGGTCGGCGAGCTCGCGGGCGAGGGCGGGTTCGCCGCGCAGCGGCCCGGCCAGGCCCGGGGAGGCGAGCAGCAGGGTGTCGCCGGGGCGGGCGACGGAGGCGCGGAAGCGGAAGGGTTCGGCGGGCGGCGGGGGCGGTTCCGGCGGGACGGGGCCGGGGGGCGTGGGGACGCCGAGGTCCATGGTGGGGGTCTCGGGGGGCGGCGGGGGCGGGGAGCCGTAGCCGACGACGGGGGCGCCGGGGGCGGGCTCCGGGAGCAGCGGTTCGATGTCCTGCCAGGCGCCGTCGCGGAGCCGGAAGAGGCCGCCGGCGCCGATGCCGAAGAAGACCCGGGTGCGGCAGCCGGGGTCGGCGGAGAGCAGCAGGCAGCGCAGACCCGCCGTGTACTCCTCGGGGGTGAGGCCGAGGTCGGCTGCGCGGCCACGGAGCCGGGTGGTGGTGCGGTCGGTGAGCCGGTGGAGGCCGGATTTGAGGTCGCCGCGGCGGCCGGTGCGGATGTCGTCGGAGAGCCGGGCGTGGCTGCGGCCGACGGCTTCGGCGATCCAGCGGCAGGCGTCGGCGGCGGCCAGGTGGGCGTGGTCGGAGGCGCGGGGTCCGGCGGCGACGGCGACGAGGACCAGGGCGGCCTCGTCGTGGCCGAAGCGGGCGGTGAGGAGGGCGTCGCGGCGGGGTTCGCCCCGGTAGCGGGCGGAGTCGCCTCGGACGGAGGCGGCGCGCAGGGTGTAGGCGCCGTAGCGGGCCCCGTCGAGGACGGTGTCGGCGACCAGGGCGGCGAGCGCCTCGGGGCGAGCGGCGGGCAGCGCGGTGGGTTCGGCCTCGTAGGTGGGGGGCCGGGTGCCGACGTGGCCGGCGCGGGGGCGGGGCGCGGGGACCTGGAGGGTGGGCTCGGGCGGTTCCTCAGGCGGCGGGGGCGGTGCCGGTTCGTCGGTGGCGAGCTCCCAGGGCGGCGCCTCGGGGGCGACCGCCGTACCGACCGTCGTACCGGCCGTCGTGGTGCCCGCCGTCGTGGTGCCCGCGGCGGAGTCGAAGCGCTCGTCGAGGCTGTCGGAGGTCGCGACGGGCCCGGTGTCCGGGGCCGCGGCGTCGTAGAGCTTGTCCCACCAGTTGTCCCCCTGCTGAGTCATGCCCTTATTGTCCACCGTGCAGGCCGTCAGAAAACGGGACATCCGGAAATGTCTCGCGGAAGTCGGATGGAATGAATGGTCCGCCGGGCGACCCCACCCCCCACGGGAAGGACGCCCGGCGGACCGGCGTGATCAGCGCACGTCGTAGGCGCGGACCACGGTCTGGGTGACGGAGTTGCCCCGGGCGTCCGTCAGTTCGGTCTTCAGGGTGACCTGCTTGCCGGTCGCGCCCGCGTGGTTCACGGTCGCGGTCCAGCCGCCGCCCTGCCGGGAGACCCGGGCTTCGGTCCAGGTCTCGCCCCCGTCGTAGGAGTACGAGAGCCTGGCCGAGGTGAGGGCCGCGGGGGTGTAGCCCGCGTGACCCGTCGCGCTGAGGCCGATCCGCTGGCCGTCGGTCGCGGCGAGGGTCTTGAGTCCGTCCTCCGGAAGGTCGTACCGGGGGAAGAGAATCGGGATGCCCTGAGAATAGACGCTCTCGTCGAGCTTGGAGGTGAATTTCCAGGCCGAGTTGACGGATGTGGAGCGGGCCCACACCCGGCTGCCGAGCTTCATGGTGTTCTGTTCCAGCGTGTACGTGCCGGGCTCGGACGGCACCTCGAAGACTCCGGACGGCCGGCCGGTCTCGTCGATGACCTCGCCGTCCTTGCTCAGGCGGAGGTTGCCGATGTCACCGAAGGAGCCGGGCTCGGCGTGGTGGGTGGAGTCGCCCCACATCGCGTTGGCGAAGCCGATGAGGTTGCCCTGGCGTTCGGCGACGAGGACCGGCGTGCCGGTGGCGTCGCGCGGGGCGGTGGGGGCAATGACGCCGTCGTACCAGCGCTCGGCGCGGCGCTCGCCCGCGGTGTAGCGGTGGGCTGCGCCGACCATGAGCTCCCCGTAGGGGAAGCTGCTGCCGACGAGCTGCCGCCAGGAGGTGTCGCCCGCGCTGTAGTACTCGGTGCGGGTGCCGGGGGCGGGGACGGTCTCCAGGGAGCCGAAGGTGACGGCGGTGCCGTCCGGCCGGTAGGCGGCGGGGAACTCCATGAAGTCGGCGGCGATGCCGGAGGAGCCGTAGCGGGAGTCGGTGCGGCCGAGGTCGCGGTCCCGGACCCGGTAGGCGCGCTCGTCGCGGACCTGGCCGGTCTCGGGGAACGCGAGGTTGTAGAGGTAGGGGCTCTTCGCGGTGGCCTTCCAGGTGAGGGTGGTCTCACCGGTGCGGAGCCGGTCGAGCAGGGCGACGGCCTCGTCGGCGGGGACGGAGAGGACCGGCAGGCCCGGTCCGGTGAAGCCGCCGCCGGGGTACCAGCGGCCCTCGGCCTGGTGGTACGTGAGGACGGCGAGGGCGCCGGCCTTCTTGGCGTCGCGGGCGAGGCCGCTCGCCTCGGTGGTGTCGTCGGGGAGGCGGACCAGGGCGATCCGGCCCTTCACCCCGGCGGCGGCGAGCTCCTCGGGGGTGCCGGTGCCCGCGTCGACGAGCCGGGCGGAGCCGGTGCCGTCGAGGTTGTCGGAGGCGATGGAGGCGGTCAGCGGGTGCAGCCGCAGTCCGTCGCGGGTGGCGAGGCGCTCGATCTGCGGGGCGGCGGCGCGCCAGTAGCTGCCGAACTCGAAGTCGCCCTCACCGGCGCGGCCTTCGACGGAGGCGTAGTAGCCGCGGACGGTGCGCGGGCCGGTGGCGGTGCCGGCGTGCAGCCAGGTGCCGTCCCAGGAACGGGAGAACGCGAGGGTCGCGCCGCGGAGCTCGGACGGCTTGTCGGTGCGGACCGACAGGCGGTGGGCGGCGCGGGCGTCGAGGACGACCGTGGTGTCCTTCCGCAGCTCCAGCCGCGGGCGGGCCAGGTAGCTGATCGAGTCGGTCAGCCTGGTGTTCGCGCCCGGGTCGGGGGTGGTGACGAAGGAGGAGAGGAAGTAGCTGCCGGCGCGCAGGCGGTAGACCTGGTCGGCGGAGCCCTCGTTGAAGCGGCGGGAGCCGCTGGAGTCGTCGGTGCCGATGACGTCGAGCGAGGAGGCGCCGTCGGCGGGCTTGCCGTGGCGGTCGATCAGCTTGACCCGCAGGGTGACGGTCTCGGGCTCGACGTACAGCGCGAACGGGGTGGCGACGTGGACGCCGCCGGGGCCGGTGGCGACCACGCGGCCGGTGACGTCGCCGTACTGGGCGCGCTCCAGGCGGGCGGCCGGGTCGAGGCGGAGCGGGACGCGGACGGTGGCGCCGGCCGGGACGGTGACGGTGCTGGTGTCGAGGCGGGCGAGCGGGGAGCGGACGGCGGAGCCGTCGTTGCCGGTGACCTTCTCTACGGCGAGGCGCAGGGTGACGGGCTTGGCGCCGGTGTTGGTGTACGGGACGGACGCGGTGGTGCGGTCGGTGCGGTCCTGGGGCCAGTTGAAGGTGCCGCCCTGGACGGCGGGGGCGCCGAGGACGGTCTGGCCGATGGCGGCCTTCACGTCGAGCCGGCCGCCGCCGACCTGGCGGGTGTCGCCGGGGACGCCGCTGTCGGCGGAGGAGACGAGGGCGGCCTTGATCTGCCGGGCGGTCCAGTCGGGGTGGCGCTGCTTGACGATGGCGGCGGCACCGGCGACGTGCGGGGTGGCCATGGAGGTGCCGGACATCGACTGGTAGGCGTAGACGCCCCGGCCGCCGGCCGCCGCCGCGGAGATGCCGACGCCGGGGGCGGCGATCTCGGGCTTGAGGGTGTGGCCCGCGTCGGAGGCCGGGCCCCGGCTGGAGAACCACGCGGTGGAGTCGTCGCGGTCGACGGCGCCGACGGTGAGCACGCTGGGGGCGCAGCCGGGGGCGGAGACGGTGTTGTTGCCGGGGCCCGAGTTGCCGGCGGCTATGACGAACAGGGTGCCCTCGTTCTGGGCGAGTTGCTCGGCGGCCAGGCTCATCGGGTCGGTGCAGTCGGTCTCGGAGGGGTTGCCGAGGCTCATGGAGACGACGTCGGCGCCCTGGGCGACGGCCCATTCCATGCCGGCGATGATCCACGAGGTGGCGCCGGAGCCGGAGTCGTCGAGGACCTTGCCGTTGAGGAGGGCCGCGCCGGGGGCGACGCCCTTCTTCTTGCCGCCGCTGGCGGCGCCGGAGCCGCCGACGGTGGAGATGGTGTGGGTGCCGTGGCCCTGCCGGTCGTCGGTGCTGTCGGAGTCGGTGAAGTTCCGCGAGGCGACGATCCGGCCCTTGAGGTCGGGGTGTTCGGCGTCGGCGCCGGTGTCGAGGACGGCGACCTTGGTGCCGGTGCCGTCGTAGCCGGCGGCCCAGGCCTCGGGGGCGTGCACCTGGGCGGTGGAGCGCTCCAGGGTGGCCTGGACCTTGCGGTCGAGCCACAGCTTCTTCAGGCCGCCGCCGGCCGAGCGGGCGGTGGCGGGTCCGGTGACGTCGGCCCAGAAGGTGGCGGCCCGCTTCTTGTCGGCGGTGAGGGCCACGGCGTCGACGGTCTTGAGGACCTGGCCTCGGGTGGCGCCGCGCGGGGCGGGCGGGACGGCGCGGGCGGTCGCCAGGTCGGTGCCGTAGACGGCGATCAGCGGCAGGGTGGCGGAGCCGGCGTCGTCGTAGCCCTGACGGACCAGTCCGGTGACGTTGAAGAGCTCCTCGTCGACGCGGCCGGCGGCCAGCGCGGAGGTGGCGCCCTCGGGGTAGACGTAGAGGTCCTGGCCGGAGCGGCGGGTCTGGACGAGGGGCACGGTGCCGTCCTCGCGGGGCAGCGCGGCGGCGGCCGGGTTGCCGTCGGCGTCGCGGGTGACCAGCACCCGGTCGCCGGTCACCAGGGTCACGGTGGCGGGCCGCTGCCCGTCCTGGCCGGCCTTGCCGCCGACCAGTGGTCGCTTGCCGGTCGCGTGGGCGTCCTGCGGCGCTTCGGCCGCGGACGCCGCGACCGCGGTGACGGCCAGGACGGCGGCGGTCGCCGCCCCCAGGGCCGTACGCGAAATCGGGCGCATCGCTCTCCCCATCTGATTCCGGTCATGAGGGCATAAAAGCCTTATGGCCAGAGGCTGTTGGTGCTGCGGTGGCGCCACATTGGCAGAGGTGAGGGTGGTGCAGGCAGGATGGGCGCGGCGGGAATGCGCCGTGGCCGTTTCCCGCCAGAGCGCCAACGGAACGAAGGCGTCCGGTGAACGTCCGGCGAATGTCCGGGTCGTCCGGGGACGTCCGGTGAGGGGTGGGGTCAGCGATGCTGGGTGCGATAGGACTCGACGAGCGGCAGGAGTCCGCCTACCGGGCGCTGGTCGCCCTGGGCGCGGCGGAGGTCGCCGACCTGGCGCACCGGCTCGCGCTGCCGGAGACCGATACCGAGCGGGCGCTGCGCCGGCTGGAGTCCCAGGGCCTGGCGGCCCAGTCCTCGGCGCGCACCGGGCGCTGGGTCGCCGCGCCGCCCGGGGTGGCGCTGGGCGCGCTGCTCACCCAGCAGCGGCACGAGCTGGAGCAGGCGGAGCTGGCGGCGGCGCTGCTGGCCCGGGAGTACCGCGCGGAGGCGGCCGAGCCGGCCGTGCACGACCTGGTGGAGGTGGTGACGGGCGCGGGGGCCGTCACCCATCGTTTCCTCCAGCTCCAGCTCGGCGCGACCGAGGAGGTCTGCGCGCTGGTGACGGGCAAGCC
Organism: Streptomyces sp. NPDC042100; assembly: GCF_055582325.1. Lineage (NCBI taxonomy): Bacteria > Bacillati > Actinomycetota > Actinomycetes > Kitasatosporales > Streptomycetaceae > Streptomyces > Streptomyces sp. NPDC042100. The sequence goes on along the minus strand of NZ_JBVJDK010000006.1, from coordinate 408,019 downwards.
GATCGCGGTGTCGGGGATGGAGAACGACGCGGAGGCGCAGGCGGCGGAGCGCGGGGTGGGCTACCGGGTGGTGATCGAGCGCGAGGTGCTGACGCTGCCCTCGGGGCTGATCGAGCTGTCGGCGGCGCTGGGCCGCGAGGAGCGGATCCGGATCGTGGACCGGGTGCCGACGAAGCTGGTGATCGCGGACCGGACGCTCGCGATGGTGCCGCTGACCGGGCGCGGCGCGGAGCCGGCCGCGCTGGTGGTGCACGCGAGCGGGCTGCTGGAGTCGCTGACGGGGCTCTTCGAGTCGGTGTGGCGGGAGGCGCTGCCGCTGCGGCTCGGCGCGGGGGCGCTGGTGACCGAGGACGAGACGCCGGGTCCGGACGCGACGGACCTGGAGATCCTGTCGCTGCTGCTGGCCGGGATGACCGACGCGAGCGTGGCGAAGCAGCTGGAGCTGGGGCTGCGCACGGTGCAGCGGCGGGTGAAGGGGCTGATGGAGCTGACCGGAGTGACGACCCGGCTGCAGCTGGGCTGGCACGCGTACGAGAAGGGGTGGGTGGCCCGGCGGTAGGGAGCGGGACGGGCCGGTGAGGGCGGGCCGGCGGGGCCTGCCGGGCCAGGGGGTGGGGCCTGCCGGGCCAGGGGGTGGGCGTGGGCACGCCAAGACATGGCCGTATCGTGGCGGCCGCGTTTCACTCCGTGACCTCTTCCCTTCCCCTGTTCCCGTCGCTCTCCGCGGCCCTCTCCCCCAGGAGCACCCATGAACGGAAGGCGCCTGCGCGCCCTGCTGGCCTTCGCCGCGCCGCTGCTGGAGGAGGGGGAGCGGGTGGAGGTGACCTCGCTGATCAACCTGAGCTCGGTCACGGTGCGCCGCACGGCCGCCTACGGGGTCGCCTCGGCGCTCCTGAGCGGCGGGGCGCTGGCGGTGGTGCCGGTACCGGTCCCGATGTACCTGCTGATGACCGACCGGCGGCTGCTGGTCTTCCGGGTGGACCGGGTGACGGCGAAGCCGGTCGAGCACACGATGACGATCCAGCGCGCCCACCTCTACCGCTCGGAGATCAGGGAGCGGATCCTCAACTCCTCGTTCGTGCTCTCCTCGCCGTACAGCGAGACCTCGCTGAAGCTGATCTTCCCGCTGATCGACCGCAAGGCCCGCGACCGGGTCGCCGCCGCGATACCGCTCGCCGCCGGCTGACCCGTACGCACCCCGCGACCTGCGCGGACACGCGGATTCCGGCACCCTTGGCAGATGGGTGTGTGGCAGCTCCTGCTGATCGCGATGGTGATGCTGCTCGGACTGTTCGGGGTGCTGACGCCCGGCGTGCCGGGGACGTGGCTGGTGTGGGCCGGGATGCTCTGGTGGTCGCTGCACGAGCAGACCGGACTCGCCTGGATCCTGCTGGTCTCCTCGACGGGCCTGCTGCTCCTCACCCAGGTGGTCGTGTGGCAGCTGCCGCCGCGCCGCTTCCGGGGCGTCGGCATCACCCGGCGGATGGTCGGGTACGCGGGGGCCGGCGCGCTCCTGGGCTTCCTGCTGGTCCCGGTGGTCGGCGCGATCCCCGGTTTCGTCGGCGGCGTCTACCTCTCCGAACGGCTGCGGCTCGGCGGCCACGGGCAGGCGCGGGCGGCCACCCGCACGGTGATGCGGGCGGCGGGCACCAGCGTGCTGGTGGAGCTCTTCGCCTGTCTGCTGATCGTGGGGGCGTGGGCGGGGGCGGTGCTCTGGGGCTGAGCCGGGGCCCGGGGCGGGCGCTTCAGGGCTTCTGGGCTCAGGGCTCTGAGCTCTGGGCTCTGGGCTCTGGGCTCTGGGCGGGGGCTCGGGGCCCTTGCGGGGGCTCGGGGCCCTTGCGGGGCTTCAGGGGGTGAGGCGCAGGTAGCGGGCCGCGTACGAGCGCCAGGGGCGCCACTCCGGGTGCTCCGGCAGGCCCTCCGGGGCGACGTCGGGGTCGCCGAGGGCGCGGGTGCGGATGGCCGTGGCCGCGCGGGCGGTCAGGCCCGGCACGGTGTCCAGCGCGGCGGCGGTGGCGGCCCGGTCGGCACCGGGGTCGAGCCGGAGAGTGCCGTCGGCGAGCGCGCGGGCCAGCGGCCCGGCGACCGGATCGGCGGTGAGCGCGGCGGGCTCGGGGAAGACGTGGGTGAGGCCGCCGCTGGGGGTCTCCAGCGGCGTGCCGTACGCGGCGAGCAGCCGGGCGGCCCGGTCCGGGCCGGCCAGGGTCCGTACCGCGAACTCCTCCGGTTCGGCCGTGCCCGGCGAGCGGACGCCGGGGCGGGCGGCGACCTCGGCGGCGAGCACCGGGTCGGCGCCGAGGCGCTCGGCGACGGCGTACGGGTCGGCGTCCAGGTCCAGCAGGCGGCGCAGCCGCTGGACGGCGGTGGTGAGGTCGCGCAGCTCGGTGAGGTGGATACGGGCCTCCAGCCAGCGGCCCGGGGAGCGTTCGTCGACGGAGACGATCCCGGTGCCGTACGGGAGGCGCAGGGTGCGCCGGTAGGTGCGGGCTCCGGGCGTGCCGACGACCTCCTCGACGCCGGGCAGGGCCTCGGCGGCGAGCAGGTCGAAGACCTCGCCCGCGGCGTAGGGGCCCCGGTGGGCCAGCCGCAGCGGCACCCCGGCGGCCGGCGCGCGGCGCTGCCCGGTGCCGGTGCCGGTGCCGGATTCCTCGCGCAGCCGGGTGGGGGTGCGGGCGTAGACGGCGCGGATGGTGTCGTTGAACTGCCGCACGCTGGCGAAACCGGCCGCGAAGGCGATCTCGGTGACCGGCAGGCCGGTGGTCTGGAGCAGTAGCCGCGCGGTGTGGGCGCGCTGGGCGCGGGCCAGGGCGACGGGCCCGGCACCGAGTTCGGCGGTGAGCTGGCGCTGCACCTGGCGGGCGCTGTAGCCGAGGCGTACGGCGAGGCCGGGGACGCCCTCGCGGTCGACGACGCCGTCGCCGATCATGCGGACGGCGCGCCCGACGACGTCGGCCCGGACGTTCCATTCGGCGGAGCCGGGCACGGCGTCGGGGCGGCAGCGACGGCAGGCCCGGAAGCCGTGGCCCTGGGCCGCGGCCGCGGTGGGGAAGAAGCTGACGTTGCGCCGCTTGGGGGTGACGGCGGGGCAGCTCGGGCGGCAGTAGATGCCGGTGGTGGAGACGGCGAAGAAGAAGACTCCGTCGAAGCGGGCGTCGCGGCTGCTCACGGCTTCGTACCGGGCGTCCGTGATCGTGGCCGTGACCGTGTCCGTGTCCCTGCGCGCGGGCGGGTGCGCGGGCGTCTCCGTGTGCGTGTCCGTGTCCTCCATGCCCTCCAGTGTGCGGGAGGGCCCCGGCCCCGGCTGGCGGTTTTCGGACGCCGAGCCGAGGTGCCGGGGACGCGCCTCAGCGGATGCGGCCCCGCTTGATGTCCATGGCCGCGCGGCCCTCGGCGCCCTGCCGCTTCCAGTTCTTGAGCATCTCGGTGCGCAGGCGGGCGTCGGTCTTGGCGGCGAGCCGCCGGTTCTCCCGGAGCAGCTTGCGGTAGCTGTCCAGGCGGCGCTCGGGCAGGGTGCCGTCGGCGATGGCGGCGGTGACGGCGCAGCCGGGCTCGGTCTCGTGGGCGCAGTCGGGGAAGCGGCAGTCGCCCGCCAGGTCCTCGATCTCGCTGAAGACCTGGCCGACACCCGCCTCGGCGTCCCAGAGTCCGACGCCCCGCAGACCGGGGGTGTCGATGAGCACGCCGCCGCCGGGCAGGGCGAGCAGGTTGCGGGTGGTGGTGGTGTGGCGGCCCTTGCCGTCGACGTCGCGGGCGGCCTGGACCTCCATGGCCTCCTGGCCGAGCAGCGTGTTGGCGAGGGTGGACTTCCCGGCGCCGGAGACGCCGAGAAGCACACTGGTGCCGCCGGCGGCGACCGCGTGGAGCACGTCGAGCCCCTCGCCGGTCAGCGAGCTGACCGGCAGGACCTGGACGCCGGGGGCGACCGTCTCGACGTCCTCGACCAGGTAGGAGAGGCCGACGGGGTCGGGGACGAGGTCGGCCTTGCTCAGCACGACGAGCGGCTGGGCGCCGGACTCCCAGGCGAGCGCCAGGAAGCGCTCGACGCGCCCGAGGTCGAGCTCGACGGCGAGGGAGACCGTGATGATCGCGTGGTCCACGTTGGCGGCGAGGATCTGCCCCTCGGACCGCTTGGAGGAGGTGGAGCGGGCGAACGCGGTACGGCGGGGCAGGCAGGCCCTCACGTAGCGGGGGTCGCCGACGCCCTCGGGGTCGACGGCGGCCCAGTCACCGGTGCAGATCACCCGCAGCGGGTCGTGCGGGGTGACGAACGCGGTGTCGGCGCGCACCAGCCCGGCCTCGGTGACCAGGTCGCACTGGCCCCGGTCGACCCGGACGACCCGGCCGGGCAGCAGGCCCTGCGCGGCGTACGGAGCGAACGCGGCGGCCCAGTCCTCGTCCCAGCCGTAGGGGGCCAGGGAAGAGGAGGAGGAAGAGGCGGCGGCGGAGAAGGGAGAAGCAGAGGAAGCGGAGGAAGCGGAGGGGGAAAGCGGGAAAGACAAGGGGGACCCTTCACAGGGGTGGCCCCGGCGCCGCGCGGTGGTCCGCGCGGACAGTGGAGGACGTCAGCCGGTCGGGGACGTCAGCCGGTGGCCACGGAGGTGGTGTGGATGAGCATCTGGATGCGGGCGGAGCCCGTCGTGACGACAGCCATCGGTCACACCTCCTGGTCGTGATGGTCCTGCGGCCTCGGTCCTCGGACCGCGGCCGGCCGGCCGCGGTCTGCTGATCACGGCCTCTCGGTGTCCTGACCGTAGCCGAGCCTCCCGTGGGGGCGCCAAGCATTTTCCGGGCGGCCGTCAGGCAACGCCCCGGGGAGCCCGCGGACCCGGTGTCCGATCCGTACAAGACGGACAGCCCGGGGCCGTCTACGGTCGTGGCCATGGACAACACCTCTCCGGACGACACAAGGGCCGGGGCGACCGCCCGGCCCGTCCCGCGCCTCGACGTCATCGGCCTCGTCACCGCCGACATGGGCGCCTCGCTCGCCTTCTACCGGCTGCTCGGCCTGGACCCGCCGGCCGGCGCCGAGGACGCCCCGCACGTGGAACTGACCCTGCCCGGCGGGCTGCGGGTGATGTGGGACACCGAGGACGTCGTCCGTTCGTTCGATCCCGGCTGGACCCGCCCCACGGGCGGCGAGCGGATCGCGCTCGCCTTCCGCTGCGCGGACCCGGACCACGTGGACACGGTCTACGCGACCCTGACCGGCGCCGGACACCGCGGGCACCTCAAGCCCTGGGACGCCGTGTGGGGGCAGCGGTACGCGGTGGTGCTCGACCCGGACGGCGCGGGGGTCTCGCTCTACGCCGACGCGGGCGCGGGCGCCGGCACCGGCGCCGTGTAGGCGGTCAGGGTCGTGCCCGTCAGGGCCCGCATCTCCCGGGCCAGGTGGGCCTGGTCCGCGCAGCCCGCGCGGTGTGCCGCGTCCGCGTACGGCACCCCCGCCGCCACCAGTGCGAGCGCCCGGCGCAGCCGCAGCACGCGGGCCAGCGTCTTGGGCCCGTAGCCGAAGGCCGCCAGCGAGCGCCGGTGCAACTGCCGGGCGCCGAGGCCCACCGCGTCGGCGACCGCCCCGACCGGCTCGCCCGCCCGCAGCCCGGCGACGACGGCCCGCAGCAGCGGGTCGGGCGGCGGCGCGTCGGCGGCGGCGCGCAGCACCAGCCGCTCCAGGGCGGCGGCCCGGTCGGCGGCGCCGGTCACGCCGTCGGCGAGCCGGCGGGCCCGGCCGGCGCCCCACAGCTCGGCGAGGTCGACCCGCAGGTCGCGCAGGGCGCTCGCCGGGGCGCCGAGCACCCCGGGCGCCTCGCCGGGGGCGAAGCGGACGCCCGCGTAGTGCGCGGCGGGGGTGCCGGTCAGGTGCGCCCGGGTGTCCGGGCCCGCGACGAGGAGCCGGCCGTCGGCCCAGATCAGGTCCATGCAGCCGTCCGGCAGGACCGGTCCCGGGACCTCGGCGGGGCCGGTGGCGCGGGTCCAGACGACCGCGCCGGGCAGGCGGGCGGGGCGTTCCTCGTACACCCCTCCAGGGTAGGCGCCGATCCGCTGACACGGGCGGGGCCGTCGGACAGAATGGTGCGCGAACCGACTGTCAGGGCCACGGGGGTAGTTGTGGGCACACTCATGGAGTTCGGCACGGGGGACGGCACGGTCCTGGTGGAGGCGGACGGCGACCAGCCCGGCGCCCGCCCGGTCTCCCGCGGCGGCAACTCCCTGGTCCGCGCGGGCCAGACGCTCGACGAGGCGCTGGTGGGGATCCGCGCGGCGGCCGAATCGGCGCTCGCGGTGTTCCGGGGCGGCGCGCTGCGGCCGGACGCGGTGGAGCTGGAGTTCGGGGTGAAGCTGACGGCCGAGGCGGGCGCGGTCATCGCGAAGACGGCGGTCGAGGGGCACCTGACGGTGAAGCTGACGTGGTCGCCGGGCGCGGCGGGCCCGGAGGCCGCGGTCTCCGTCCCGGCGGCGCGTGAGGCGGGTGCCCCGGAGGACGGGACGGGCGACGCGGGCCGGGGCGTCGGCGCGGGCGGCCCGGATGCCGACGGCACGAGCGCCGGCGGCGGCCCGCGCTGATGGGTTCTCCCGCCTGGCACGCGCGGGTCGACGGGGCGGGGCTGGTGCTGGGCTCCGGCTTCCTGGTGGCCGCCGACACCGTCCTGACCTGCGCGCACGTGGTGGACGGACGCGCGGACGCCACGGTCTGGTTCCCCGGCGCGCAGGGCCTCGGGGAGGTGCGGGCCCGGGTGGCCCGGCGCGGCCCGTGGGGCGGCGGACCGGCCGACCCGGGCGACGTCGCGGTGCTGACGCTGGACCGGCCGGTGGCCGTGCCGCCGATCGCGTTCGCCGGGCCCGAGGAGCCGGCCGGGGACCGGGAGCCGCCTCGGCTGGTGGCGTACGGCTTCCCCGACGGGTACGGGCACGAGGGCGCCCAGACGGAGCTGCGGACCACCGCCGCGGGGCAGCTGATCCACGACGAGTGGCAGCAGGCGGAGTACTGGAAGGGCTTCGGGCAGGAGCCCTCGCACGGCTTCAGCGGCGCGGCGGCCATGCGCGCGGCGGACGGGACCGTGGTCGGCATGGTCGCCTCGTACGACCCGGTGGTGCGCAACGCGCGGATCATCCCCGCCCGGGTGCTGGCCCGGTACGTGCCCGCGCTCGCCGCGCTGGTGCCCACCCCGGGCTGCTCCCCGGAGGAGAAGCGCGGTCTGGTCGAGCTGGTGGAGCGGGCCGGGCCGCTGCCGGTGCCGGTCGAGCGGCTGCTGGCCGCCGCGACCGGACCGCTGGGGCCCCCGCTGCCGCCCGCGCCGCCCCGGGACCTGTGGCGGGGCGTGTGGCACCTGCTGTCCGAGACCACCCCGGTGCGCGGGCGGCTGCCGCTCGCCGAACTGGCCCTGCGCGTGGCCGATCTGACACAGGACGAGGAGCTGCGGCGGGCCTTCCGGGGGTGGGCCCGCGAGCACCGGGACCGGCACCGGGGCCCGCGCCGGGAGACCGCGCCGGTCCCGCCCGCCGAGCGGGCCGGGGCGGCCGAGGCCGGCGAGCGAGCCGGGGGTTCCGAGCGGGTCGGCCCCGCAGTGGCCGCCGGGGCCGCGCCTTGGACGCCGATCCTGGTGGAGGTGCGGCGCAGCGGGGCGGACGGTGCCAGCGTGATCGCCGAGGTGTCCGTGTACCGGGGCGGGGACCGGCTGCTGGTGAGCGAACGGCGGCTGACGGCGGCCCGGTTGCGGGGCTGGGTGCTGGACCGGATCGACGAGGCGTACGAGGAGATCGTCGACGGGCGTCCGCTGATCGCGTTCGCGCTGCCCCGGTCCTGGCTGAACAAGGACGTCGACCAGTGGACCCGCAAGCGGGGCCAGGAGCCGCCGCTCGGGTGCAGTTCGCCGGTGGTGGTGCTCGACCACGACCGGCGGTCCAAGGGGCGGCAGCAGTTCGCGCTGAAGCGGGTGTGGGAGGAGCTGGACCGGCAGGAGGGCTCGCCGCTGCACCGGGTGGCCTGTGCCACCCCGCAGGGCCCGGCCCAGCTCTCGGTGCTGCTCCAGGACGTGCGGGGCGCGGTGGGCTTCGGCCGGCCGCCGACGGCTTCGCGGGAGCGCAGCCTGTACGGTGCCGCCCTGGACGCGCCCGCGCCGATCGTGCTGTGGCCGCGCGACGGCTGCCCGCCGGGCGGCCCGTGCGCCGGGGACTGCTCGGGCAGCGGCTTCCTGGACCGGATCGCGGAGCGGATATCCCGGCTGCCTCCGGCCGAACTCCCGGACGTGGTCTTCCGCTTGCGCAAGGAGGCCTTTCTGCACGAGGGGCCAGAACCGCACTGGGCGGCGCAGGTGTCCCTGGTGTGGGAGGATCCGCGCCGGTTCCCGGACGTCCGCCCGCTGCGCCATTCCCCCGTCGGCTGAACGACCTTCCCGTACCTTTCACTTGGAGCCGCACGCGATGTCCCTCTGGCCCGTGTACACCGGTTCGAGCGCGCCGCACGACGGCGTCGACGCGCTGCCCGCGCCGCCGCCGTGGCGGGCGTTCGACGGCGGGCCCGCGCTGCCGCCGGCCCGCGAGGAGGACGCGGCGGGCGGCGCGCCGGGCCGGGTGCACCGGGCCCGCACGTACCAACCGACGTCGGAGACGGTGCAGTTGGTGAACGCGGCGCTGCATCTGCGGCGTCCGCTGCTGGTGACGGGCCCGCCGGGGAGCGGCAAGTCGAGCCTGCCCTACGCGGTGGCGCGCGAGCTGCGGCTGGGCCGGGTGCTGCGCTGGAACGTCACCAGCCGGACGGCGCTGACCGACGGCCTGTACCGCTACGACCCGCTGTCGCGGCTGTACGCGGCGGGCCGGGCCGCCGAGGGGGAGCGGCCGGCCGGGGACGCGGCGATCGAGGACCATCTGCGGCTCGGGCCGCTGGGCACGGCGCTGCTGCCGTACGAGCGGCCCCGGGTGCTGCTGATCGACGAGATCGACAAGAGCGACCTGGACCTGCCGAACGATCTGCTGCACGTCCTGGAGGAGGGGCAGTACGAGATCCCGGAGCTGGTGCGGGCCGCGCGGTCGCATCCGGTGGCCGAGGTGATGGTGGCGGACTCGGAGGAGCGGGTGCCGGTGCGGCACGGGGAGGTGCGCTGCCGGGCGTTCCCGTTCGTCGTGCTGACCAGCAACGGCGAGCGGGAGTTCCCGCCCGCGTTCCTGCGCCGCTGTGTGCGGCTTGAGCTGCACCAGCCGCCGCGCCGGCAGCTGGAGGACATCGTGCGGGCGCACCTGGGCGAGCTCGACGAGCGGGACCACGCGCTGGTGGACGCGTTCCTGCGCCGGGGCAGCGCGGGCGAGCTGGCCACCGACCAGTTGCTGAACGCGGTCTACCTGACCCGGACGGCGGGGCTCGACGCGGGGTCGCGGGAGGAGCTGGCGAAGGCGCTGATGCCGTATCTGGGGCGGGCGGCGGAGTCGTGGGACGTCGATGACGTCTGACCGCGCGGCCGGGTCGGCGCTGGGCGCGCTCGCGGGCGTCCTGGCGGCGGCCGGGACGGAGCCGCCGACCGGGCGCGAGCTGGCGGAACTGCTGTGGCTGGCGCGGCTGTCGGTGCCGGAGCGGCAGCCGGGGCCGCCGGGGCGGGTGCGCCCGGGGCGGGTGCCGGGCCCCGCGGCGGGGCCCGCCGGGGCGGCGCACCCGCCCGCGCCCGGCCCACCGCCGGTCCCGGTCGCCCCGCCGCCCCCGGCGGGGGCCGGGCCGCCGCTGCCGCCGCCACGGGTGCCGCTGCACCCGCCCGCCGGCCCGCCCGCACCGGGTCCTGCCCCGACGGCGGGACCGGGGGACGCGGGGCCCGCGCACAGTCCGCTGCTGGCGCCCGCGCCGCCGATGCTCGCCCGCCCGCTGGCCCTCCAGCGGGCGCTCCGCCCGCTGCGCCGGACGGTGCCGGGCCCGGCGGGGCGGGAGGTGGACGAGGCGGCGACGGTCGACCGGATCGCGGCGCTGGGCGCGGGCCGCCGCCCGTGGCTGCCGGTGCTGCGGCCCCGTCAGGAGCGCTGGCTGCACCTGTGGATCGTGTACGACACGGGCCCGACGATGCCGATGTGGCGCCCGCTGGTCCGCGAGCTGCACACGGTCCTGGCGCAGACCGGGGCCTTCCGGACGCTGGACGTGCTGCGGCTGGGCGAGGACGGGCGGCTGCCCCGGCGGCACCGGGAGCGGGGCCGCACGGCGGTGCTGGTGGTGAGCGACGCCATGGGGCCGCAGTGGCGGGAGGGAGCGGCGGGGGCGCGCTGGCGCCGGAAGCTGGCGGCGCTCGCCGGGGAGGCGCCGGTCGCGCTGGTGCAGCCGCTGCCGGAGCGGCTGTGGCGGCACACCGCGGCGCCCGCCGTGCCGGGCCGGTTCGTCTCGCCCGCCGCGGGCGTGCCCAACACGGCGCTGGGCTTCGTCCCGTACGACGGGGTGCCGGACGGGGCGGGCGTCCCGCTGCCGGTGCTGGAGCCGGCGGAGGGCTGGCTCGGCCACTGGGCGGCGCTGGTCGCCTCCCCCGCCGGGGCGGAGGTGCCGGGCGCGGCGGCGTTCGTGGTGCCCGGCGGGCCGGTGGTGCCGGAGGACGGGCTGGTCCCGGCGGACGCCGACCCGGAGGAACTGGTGCTGCGCTTCCGGGCGCTGGCCTCGCCGCAGGCGTTCCGGCTCGCCGCGCACCTGGCGGTCGGCTCGGCGCGGCTGCCGGTGATGCGGCTGGTGCAGGCGGCGGTGGAGCGGCGGCCCGAGCCGGGGCACCTGGCGGAGGTGGTGCTGAGCGGGATGCTGCGCGCGCACCCGGGCGCGGCTCCCGGCGCGTACGCGTTCCGGCCGGGGGTCCGGGAGGTGCTGCTGGGCGCGCTGCCCCGGACGTCCCTGGTCCGCACGGCGGAGCTGCTGGCCCGGGTGAGCGCCGAGATCGAGGCGCGGGCGGGCGCCCTGCCCGGCGAGTTCCGGGCGCTGGTGGCGAGCCTGGAGGGGCGGTCCCCGGACCGTGCGGTGGGCCGGCCGTTCGCGCTGGTCAGCGAGGAGACGGTGCGGCTGCTGCGGGGGCCGGAGCGGCCGCGCGGGTCGGTGCCGGCCGGATCCGTACCGGGAGCCGGGTCCGGGACGGGGGGCGGGACCGGGAGGGGGCCCGGGGCCGGGATGGGGGCCGGGTCGGGGATGGGGGCCGGGTCGGGGATGGGGGCCGGGTCCGTATCCGCTTCCGTTTCCGGGTCCGTTTCCGGGTCCGGGTCCGGGTCCGGGTCCGCGGAGACGGCGCCGCGTCCGGGTGGCCCCGGCCCCGCGGAGGGGCCGCCGCCGCTCGACCCCGACCGGTACGAGGTGTACGAGCGGATCGGCGGGCGGACGGCGCGGGTGTGGCGGGGGTACGACCGCTACCTCCAGCGGCACGTGGCCCTGTCCTACTTCCCGTTCCCGGCGCCGGGCGAGCCGGTGGTCGCCGGGCACAACGGGCGGGACCGGCGGTCGGCGGGGGCGAACTTCCTGGCGGGCGGCTACGAGGTCGCCCGGGTGACGGCGCCGAACCTGATCAAGGTGCTCGACGCGCTCGCGCTGGACGAGGGCTGCTGCCTGGTCGCCGAACTCGCGCCGGGGCGCTCGCTGCGGGAGCGGCTCGACGAGGCGGGCGGCCCGCTGCCGGTGGACGAGGCGGCGTCGATCGCGCGGAGCGTCCTGAACGGCCTGCGGGCGCTGCACCACGGGACGGCCGTGCTCGGTCAGGGCGGCATCCCGCACGGGAACCTGACGCCGTCGAAGGTGCTCGGCGTGGACCACGGCCACGGGCCGCCCCGGCTCTGCCACCACGGGCTGCGCTGGCCGTACTCCCCGCCGCACGAGGACCCGGACCGCACCTCGCAGTTCCCGTCCCCGGTGCGGCAGCCGGGGCTGGACAGCTCGCCGGGGACGGCGCGTTACCTGGCGCCGGAGCGGCAGTGGGGGCGGCCTACGCCGGACTCCGATCTGTACGCGCTGGGGTGCGTCCTGCTGGAGATGCTGACGGGCGCTCCGCCGCCCCTCGCGGGCTCGGCCGGGGGCGGGACGCCGGAGGAGGGGCCGCCGCTCGACCCGACGCTGCCGCCCGAACTGCGGCAGGCCGTCACGGGACTGCTCTCGGCCGCCCCGCACCGGCGCCGCAGGGGGGCGACGCTGCTGGCCAATCTGCGGCTGCCGGGCCAGCTCAAGGCGACGACCTCGGACTACCGGCTGCTGGGCAGGCCGCAGGCGTGGATCGGCGGCCAGGACGTCGGCGAGAACGCGTACCAGACGAACCCGTTCCTGGCCCGGTTGCTGACGGCGCGCGGACGGGTGGTGACCGACGCGGAGATGGCGGAGGCGCTGAGCGAGCACCCGAAGCTCCGGCCGACGCAGTACGTGCACCACCTGAAGGCGCTGGGCATTCCGGCCCGCCGGGTCGAGGGGGGGTACGCGCTGGACCTGCCGGACCGGTTCCTGGACGTGGGCCGGGCCGAGGAGCGGGTGGCCGAGGCGGAGCGGCTGCTGGCGCGCGGGGAGCACACGGCGGCGCGCTCGCAGCTGCGGGGCGCGCTGGCGCTCTGGTACGGGCCGCCGTTGGCGGGGCTCCTCGGCACCTGGGCGGCGGCGGAGCGGGTGCGGCTGCTGGAGGCGCGGGAGCGGATCGAGGAGCGGCTGGCCTCGCTGGAGCGGGTCGCGAAGGCGGTGTCGCCGGGCCGGGTGGTGGTCGCGGCGCAGGATCTGGCGCCCTGGGCGGGCGAGACGATGGCGGAGGTGGCCGCGCTGGTGCGGGGGGCGGGCGCCGGGGAGTTGCGGGCTCCCCGGGGCGTCTCGCCGATGCTGGCGCCGCTCCCGCCGGAGGCCGACGCGGTCGCGTTCGTGGAGTGGCTGGTGGGGACCTTCCCGTACGAGCTGGCGGCGCGGCTCCCGGGGGGCCGTGCCCGGCCGGCGCGGCTGGTCGTGGTCGTCCACGACCAGTCGGACGGGGCGGCCCTGGACCTGGCCGAGGCGGGTCGGCGGGCTCCGGGGCCCGAGGCGGCCGGGGCGCGGCTGGTGGTGACGGCGCTGGTCTCGCACGGGCTGCGGGGGCGGCTGTCGCGGGCGCGGCGGCGGGACTTCGGCACGATCACGCCGACCGCGGGCGGCTGGCGGCACGTCGTGGTGGTGACGCCGGGCGAGGGGCCGGGGGTGCCGGTGACGTAGCGGCGGGGCGGGATCCGTCGGAGCGGGCCCGCTGTCGAGCCCGTACCGTACGGGGCCGGTCGGGTCTCATCGGACCCGGGGGTCAGTCCTTCTCCCAGCCCGCGTGCAGGCGGGACTTGACGTCGTCCGGGGGCAGGAACTTCGACCAGCGTTCGGGGAACTCGGAGGGCATGTCCGGGTCGTCCTCGTCCACGTCGTCGGCCTCCGCGCGGATTCGGGCGACCAGGTCGGCCGCCTGGGCGGCGCGGACGCGGTCGTTGGCCTCGCGGGCGGCGGCGGTGGCGACGGAGGGCCAGACGCGGTCGATGGCCGCGTTGACGGCGGCGCCGACGAGGACGGCGAAGGCGGAGATGCCGATCCACAGCAGGACGGCGATGGGGGCGGCGAGGGAGCCGTAGATGGTGGGGCCCTCGACCTGGCTGGTCAGGTAGACGCGCAGGAGGACGCTGCCGAGGAACCACATGCCGAGGGCGACGAGGGCGCCGGGGATGTCCTCGATCCACGGGGAGCGGACGGGGACGGACACGTGGTAGAGCGTCGTCAGGAACGCGATGGACAGCAGGACGACGGTCGGCCAGTAGAGGACGGAGACGACCTCCGTGCCCCAGGGGACGAACTCGACGATCCGGTCGGGTCCGACGACCGCGAGCGGCAGGACGACGGCGCCGATGAGCAGGGCGACGATGTAGAGCAGGAAGGCGAGGAGGCGCGTCTTGACGATGCCTCGGTGCCCGTCGAGCCCGTACATGACGGTGATGGTGTCGATGAAGACGTTGACCGCGCGGGAGCCGGACCACAGGGCGATGGCGAAGCCGAGGGAGATGAGCTCGGGCCGTTTGGCCTGGGTGACGTCCTCCAGGAGGGGACGGGCGAACTCGCTGACGCCTCGGTCGGAGAGGACCGTTCCGGCGGCGTGGAGGATGTTCTTCTCGATGCTGGCGACGGTGTCGGTGTTGGTCCACCCGTCGGCGTAGCCGAGGAGGGCGATCAGGCCGAGCAGCAGCGGGGGCAGCGACAGCAGGGTGAAGAAGGCGGCTTCGGCGGCGAGCCCGAGGATGCGGTACTCGACGCACGAGTTCACGGTGTCCTTGAGGAGCAGCCAGACCATCTTCCGCTTCGAGACGTTGCGGTAGAGGACGCGAGCGCGGTGGAGCCTGCTCCAGGGCCGGCGCTCGGGCCTTTCGGGTGTTTCGTTCGCTGCCTGCACGTCCTTACCGTATCGGCACGGTCGGCGGCACCCGTACCGTGACCGACCGGGCTCCTTCGCTGGTGAGCCGTGTTCCGCGCGTGGCGGGCCCGGCACGGGCACCGGAGCGGGGGACGGGGGCGAACGGCCGTCCGATCCGGCCCCCGGCCGGTGCGGGGCCGGCGGTGGGGCGGGCCCGTCCGGTGGCGTGAACTCGCGTGCGGGCGGACCGTCCTGGGAGTGATGTCCGCGCGTGCCCAGGGGTGGACCCGTGGGGCCGTCCGCCGTTCGGCGGGCGTTCCGGGGAGGTCGGCACGCGCGGAAAAGCCGAGGGTGGTGCTGCGCCGACACGGCACCACCCTCCGCTTCGGCACCAGGGTCGTGGACGGGGGCGGGGGTCGCCAGAGTTGCAAGGGGTTGCAGGATTACCCCAAGCGCCCTTCGCGTCGCTCTGCGGAGCGGCACGATGGGCGGCGGCGGCCCCGGTGGGCGCGCCCGGCCCGGACGCCCGGCCGGGACCGGGAGCAGAACCGATACATCACCGGCGCGGCGCGGCGGGGAGCCAGGAGCTGGAGGGACCGATGAACAACACGAAGCTGGACCTGAACCGGCTCGCCGCGATGGACGCCGGGAAGGCGAGCCGGCTGCTGCACCGGGTGCGGGAGGAGACCCTGGCGGGCCGGACGCCGCCGCTGGCTCCCCGGCCGGTCATCGACGCCTCCTGGCAGCGCATGGTCCGGATCGGCCTCGACCCGGACCGGGGCACGAGCAGTGTGCTGCTGGAACGCGAGGAGTTGGAGATGCGGCGCCGGGCGACGGTGCTGGGCGAGGTGATGCGGACGCTGAGCGCGGGCCTCGCGGGGATCGCCGACGCCTCCCTGCAGATCATGGTGGTGACGGACGAGCAGGGCCGGGTGCTGTGGCGGGAGGGCAACACCGGGGTGCTGCGGCAGGCGAACGGGATCTGCCTGGAGGAGGGCGCGGCCTGGAGCGAGGGGTCGACCGGTACGAACGCGGTGGGCACGGCGCTCGCGATGGACCGCGCGGTGCAGGTCCACTCGGCCGAGCACTACGTGCACACCCTGCACACCTGGACCTGTGCCGCCGCGCCGGTGCACGATCCGCGCGACCAGCGGCTGCTCGGCATCGTCGACGTGAGCGGTCCGGCGTCGAGCTTCCACCCGGCGACGCTGGCGCTGGTCGCGTCGGTGGCGCGGCTCGCCGAGGCGGAGCTGCGGCAGCGGCACCTGCGGTCGATCGAGCGGCTGCGGTCGGTGGCGGCGCCGATCCTGTGCCGGGTGGGCGGCCGGGCGGTCGCGGTGGACACCCACGGCTGGACGGCGGCGGTGACCGGGACGGCGCCGGTGGACCGGCTGGCGCTGCCGAAGTCCCTCCGGGCCGGCCGGGTCTGGCTGCCGTCGCTGGGGATGTGCGCGGTGGAGCCGCTGCCGGGCGGCTGGCTGCTGCGGGCCGAGGAGGAGGCGGGGCCCGCCGACACCGGGTCGGGTGCGGCGAGCCGGGTGGTGCTCGACCTGAGCGGGCCGCGCCGGTGCACGGTGGAGGTGTCGGGGGCGGCGGGGAGCTGGTCGCAGGAGCTGAGCCCGCGCCACGCGGAGCTGCTGTACGTGCTCGCGCTGCACCCGGAGGGGCGGACGGCGGCGGAACTGGCGGAGGACGTGTTCGGCGACCGGACCCGGACGGTGACGGTGCGGGCGGAGATGTCGCGGGTGCGGCGGAATCTGGCGGGGGTCCTCGCGCACCGCCCGTACCGCTTCAGCGAGGAGGTCGAGGTGGAGCTGCGGGGCCCCGAGCACCCGGTGGACCTGCTGCCCCGGTCCACGGCGCCGGCGGTGCTCGCGGCGCGCGGGAGGACGGGGCCGAGGGGATAGGGCTCGGCCATGGGGCCCGGCCGTGCCGCCCGGCCCGCCCGTGGAGCCCCGGCCGTGGGGCCCCGGCCGTACCCGTCCACCGGCTGTCCGGATGACGGACAATGTGTCCGAGGACACCAGCCCCACGTCCGCCACCTGTAGGAATCCGGCGCTCCGCGTGATGCGATAAGCCCATGAGCATCACTCTCACCACCTGGTCGCTGGAACAGACCTCGCCGTCCGACCTGAACCCGGTCGCCCCGCCCGAGGGCGTCGACCTGCGGATCGAGCGGGCCGGGGTGCCCTCGGCGGAGTTCAGCCGCTTCCTCTATACGGCGGTCGGCGGTGACATCCGCTGGACCGACCGGCTGTCGCTGACCTACCCGCAGTGGCAGGCGATCGTGGAGAAGCCGGGCGCCGAGATCTGGGTGGCGTACGAGAACGGGACGCCGGCCGGCTACGTGGAGCTGGACCCGCAGGACGACGGGGTCGTGGAGATCGTCTACTTCGGCCTGATCCCGGCCTTCCGGGGCCGCGGGATCGGCGGACGGCTGCTCTCGTACGGGGTGGAGCGCGCCTGGGACCTGGCCGAGCGCTGGCCGGACCGGGAGCCGACCAAGCGGGTCTGGCTACACACCTGCTCCCTGGACGGGCCGCACGCGATGGCCAACTACGAGCGGCGCGGCTTCCGCCTGTTCGACACGAAGACCGAGGAGACGGCGGAGCCGGCGAATCCGGGACCGTGGCCGGGCGCGTACGCCTGAGCCGTCGTCCACCAGCAGTCGAAGGGGCCCTGAACTGGGCCCCTTTTGCGTGACCCAGACCACACCGTCTCGCCTAGCGAGACACCTAAGTCCACATTCTGGATAATGCTGGACTGGGTCCAAAGTCCCGTGACACGCTTCCGTCATGTCTGGAACTGGAATTGCCTTGGTGAGTCGGCGGCACGTCGACCTCGGCCGCATGTCCAGCGCCATCTGTTCGGCGCGCTGATCGAACCAGCACCGCCGCGCATCTTCCTGCAGTCCCTTTCTCTGCGCACTGTCGCGCCGCCCTCCATTCTGAGCGCGAGTGTGCAGGTCAGAGCCGCCCTCTCGCAGTCCCGAAGGACATATCGCCATGGCCGCCAACCCGGAAAACCCCGCTCCCGCCACCCCCCGCCGCAAGGCCGGGCGTCACCGTGGCGAGGGTCAGTGGGCCGCGGGGCACTTCACCCCGCTGAACGGCAATGAGCAGTTCAAGAAGGACGACGACGGTCTCAATGTGCGGACACGTATTGAGACGATCTACTCCAAGCGTGGATTCGACTCCATCGACCCCAACGACCTGCGCGGCCGGATGCGCTGGTGGGGCCTCTACACCCAGCGCCGCGAGGGCCTCGACGGCACCAAGACCGGTGTCCTGGAGCCGGAGGAGCTGGACGCCGAGTTCTTCATGCTCCGCGTCCGCGTCGACGGCGGCCGGCTGACCACCGAGCAGCTGCGGGTCATCGGCGAGATCTCCCAGGAGTTCGCGCGCGGCACCGCCGACCTCACCGACCGGCAGAACGTCCAGTACCACTGGATCCGCATCGAGGACGTCCCCGAGATCTGGAACCGCCTGGAGGCGGTCGGCCTGTCCACCACCGAGGCCTGCGGCGACACCCCGCGCGTCATCCTCGGCTCCCCCGTCGCCGGCATCGCCGAGAACGAGATCATCGACGGCACCCCCGCCATCGAGGAGATCTACCGCCGCATCGTCGGCAACCCCGACTTCTCCAACCTGCCCCGCAAGTTCAAGTCCGCCGTCTCCGGCTCGCCGCTGCTCGACGTGGCGCACGAGATCAACGACATCGCCTTCGTCGGCGTCGAGCACCCGGAGCACGGCCCCGGCTTCGACGTCTGGGTCGGCGGCGGCCTCTCCACCAACCCCAAGCTGGGCGTGCGGCTCGGCACCTGGGTCTCGCTGGACGAGGTCCCCGACGTCTACGAGGGCGTCATCTCGATCTTCCGCGACTACGGCTACCGCCGCCTGCGCACCCGCGCCCGCCTCAAGTTCCTCGTCGCCGACTGGGGCCCGGAGAAGTTCCGCCAGGTCCTGGAGGACGAGTACCTGAAGCGCAAGCTGACCGACGGGCCCGCCCCGCAGCAGCCGGCCGGCCGGTGGCGCGACCACGTGGGCGTGCACCGGCAGCTCGACGGACGCTTCTACGTGGGCTTCGCCCCGCGCGTCGGCCGGGTCGACGGCGCCACCCTGACCAAGATCGCCGAGATCGCCGAGGCGCACGGCTCGGGGCGGGTCCGCACCACCGCCGAGCAGAAGATGATCGTCCTGGACATCGAGGAGGCCCAGGTCGACTCGCTCGTCTCCGCCCTGGAGTCCCTGGACCTGCGGGTCAGCCCCTCGCCGTTCCGGCGCGGCACGATGGCCTGCACCGGCATCGAGTTCTGCAAGTTGGCCATCGTCGAGACCAAGGCCCGCGGCGCCTCGCTCATCGACGAACTGGAGCGCCGCATCCCGGAGTTCGACGAGCCGATCACCATCAACATCAACGGCTGCCCGAACGCCTGCGCCCGCATCCAGGTCGCCGACATCGGCCTCAAGGGCCAGCTCGTCCTGGACGACGAGGGCAACCGGGTCGAGGGCTACCAGGTACACCTCGGCGGCGCGCTCGGCCTGGAGGCGGGCTTCGGCCGCAAGGTCCGCGGCCTCAAGGTGACCTCCGCCGAACTGCCCGACTACGTCGAGCGGGTCCTCACCCGCTTCCAGGCGGAGCGCGAGCCCGGCGAGCGCTTCGCCACCTGGGCCGCGCGCGCCCCGGAGGAGGCGCTGTCGTGAGCGAGCGAGCCGCCCCCTTCCACTGCCCGTACTGCGGGGACGAGGACCTCCGACCGCACGAGCAGGGCCACGGCGCCTGGGAATGCCGGGCGTGCAGCCGAGCCTTCCAGCTGAAGTTCCTGGGGCTCCTCGCCCCGGGCGCTTCGGGCAACACCCCTGGAAGGGACGAGACATGACGATCACTCCGATCGGCACGGACACCACCGAGGCCGAGCTGAAGGCGCTGGCCGAGCGGGCGGGCGAGGAGCTGGAGGACGCCTCGGCGCTGGAGATCCTCCAGTGGGCCGCGGGCACCTTCGGCGCGCGCTTCTGCGTCACCTCCTCCATGGAGGACGCGGTCGTCGCCCACCTCGCCTCGCGCGCCCTGCCCGGCGTGCCCGTCGTCTTCCTCGACACCGGCTACCACTTCCCCGAGACCATCGGCACCCGGGACGCGGTCGACGCGGTGATGGACGTCCGCGTCATCACCCTGACCCCGCGCCAGACGGTCGAGGAGCAGGACGCCGAGTACGGCGCGAAGCTCTACGAGCGCGACCCGGACCTGTGCTGCGCGCTGCGCAAGGTGAAGCCGCTGGAGGAGGGCCTGACGGCGTACGCCGCCTGGGCCACCGGCCTGCGCCGCGACGAGTCCCCGACCCGGGCGAACACCCCGGTCGTCGGCTGGGACGAGAAGCGCCGCAAGGTCAAGGTCTCCCCCATCGCCCGCTGGACCCAGGACGACGTCGACGCGTACGTCCTGGAGCACGGCGTGCTCACCAACCCGCTGCTCATGGACGGCTATCCCTCCGTCGGCTGCGCCCCCTGCACCTTCCGGGTGGAGGAGGGCGAGGACGTCCGGTCCGGCCGCTGGGCCGGGCGCGCGAAGACCGAGTGCGGACTGCACACCTGATGACCACCCCCCAAGCCCCCCACACCGAGACCTCCCAGGAGAACCACGTGACCGGTGCCACCGTCTGGCTCACCGGCCTGCCGAGCGCCGGCAAGACGACCATCGCCTACGAGCTGGCCGGCCGGCTGCGCGCCGAGGGCCGGCCCGTCGAGGTCCTCGACGGCGACGAGATCCGCGAGTTCCTCTCCGCGGGCCTCGGCTTCAGCCGCGAGGACCGGCACACCAACGTGCAGCGCATCGGCTTCGTCGCGGAGCTGCTCGCCTCCAACGGCGTGACGGTGCTCGTCCCCGTCATCGCCCCGTACGAGGACAGCCGCGAGGCGGTCCGCAAGCGCCACACGGCCCAGGACACCCCGTACGTCGAGGTGCACGTCGCCACTCCGGTCGAGGTGTGCTCGGTGCGGGACGTGAAGGGGCTGTACGCCAAGCAGGCCGCGGGCGAGCTCAGCGGGCTCACCGGCGTCGACGACCCGTACGACGAGCCGCGGAACCCGGATCTGCGGATCGAGTCCCACACCCAGACCGTGCAGGAGTCCGCGGCGCAGCTTCACGCGCTGCTCACCGAGAGGGGTCTGCTGTGACCACTGTCGCTCATGTCCACGAGGCGACCGGCAGCCCGTTCGCGCTGTCGCACCTCGACTCCCTGGAGTCGGAGGCCGTCCACATCTTCCGCGAGGTGGCGGGCGAGTTCGAGCGGCCGGTGATCCTCTTCTCCGGCGGCAAGGACTCGATCGTCATGCTGCACCTGGCGCTGAAGGCCTTCGCCCCGGCGCCGGTCCCCTTCACGCTGCTGCACGTCGACACGGGGCACAACTTCCCCGAGGTCATCGAGTACCGCGACCGGGTGGTCGCCGAGCACGGGCTGCGGCTGCACGTGGCCTCCGTGCAGGAGTACATCGACGCGGGCAAGCTGCGCGAGCGCCCCGACGGCACCCGCAACCCGCTCCAGACCGTCCCGCTGACCGAGGCGATCCAGCAGCACCGCTTCGACGCCGTGTTCGGCGGCGGGCGGCGCGACGAGGAGAAGGCCCGCGCCAAGGAGCGGGTGTTCAGCCTGCGCGACGAGTTCTCCCAGTGGGACCCGCGCCGGCAGCGGCCCGAGCTGTGGCAGCTCTACAACGGCCGGCACGCCCCCGGCGAGCACGTCCGGGTCTTCCCGCTCTCCAACTGGACCGAGCTGGACGTCTGGCAGTACATCCAGCGGGAGAAGATCGAGCTCCCGGAGATCTACTTCGCGCACGAGCGCGAGGTGTTCCAGCGCAACGGCATGTGGCTGACGGCGGGCGAGTGGGGCGGCCCGAAGGAGTCCGAGACCGTCGTGACGCGCCTGATCCGCTACCGCACCGTCGGCGACATGTCCTGCACGGGCGCGGTGGACTCCGACGCCACCACGCTGGACGCCGTCATCACGGAGATCGCCGCCTCCCGGCTCACCGAGCGCGGGGCCACCCGCGCCGACGACAAGCTGTCCGAGGCCGCGATGGAAGACCGCAAGCGCGAGGGGTACTTCTAATGAGCACGTCCACCGAGCAGCCGGCCGCCGAGCTCGCGGCCACCACCCTGCTGCGCTTCGCCACCGCCGGGTCCGTCGACGACGGCAAGTCCACCCTGGTGGGCCGGCTGCTGCACGACTCCAAGTCGGTCCTCGCCGACCAGCTGGAGGCCGTGGAGCACGCCTCGCGCTCGCGCGGCCAGGAGGCGCCGGACCTGGCGCTGCTGACCGACGGCCTGCGGGCCGAGCGGGAGCAGGGCATCACCATCGACGTGGCCTACCGCTACTTCGCGACGCCCCGGCGCCGGTTCATCCTCGCCGACACCCCCGGGCACGTGCAGTACACCCGGAACATGGTGACGGGCGCCTCGACGGCCGAGCTGGCCGTGGTCCTCGTCGACGCCCGCAACGGCGTCGTGGAGCAGACCCGCCGGCACGCCGCCGTCGCCGCCCTGCTGCGGGTGCCGCACGTGGTCCTGGCCGTGAACAAGATGGACCTGGTCGAGTACCGGGAGTCCGTCTTCGCCTCGATCGCCGAGGAGTTCACCACGTACGCCTCCGAGCTGGGCGTCCCGGAGATCACCGCGATCCCGATCTCGGCGCTGGCCGGCGACAACGTGGTGGAGCCGTCGGCGAACATGGACTGGTACGGCGGTCCGACGGTCCTGGAGCACCTGGAGACCGTCCCGGTCAGCCATGACCTGACGGCCTGCCACGCGCGCTTCCCGGTGCAGTACGTGATCCGTCCGCAGACCGCCGAGCACCCGGACTACCGGGGCTACGCGGGCCAGATCGCCGCCGGTGCCTTCCGGGTCGGCGAGCGGGTCACCGTGCTGCCCTCGGGCCGGACCTCGACGATCGCCGGTATCGACGCGCTGGGCGAGTCCGTGGACATCGCCTGGGCGCCGCAGTCGGTGACGATCCGGCTCGCCGACGACATCGACATCTCGCGCGGCGACCTGCTCGCCCCGGTCGGCGACGCCCCGGCGACCAGCCAGGACGTCGAGGCGACGGTCTGCCACGTGGCGGACACCCCGCTGACCGTCGGGCAGCGGGTGCTGCTGAAGCACACCACCCGTACGGTCAAGGCGATCGTGAAGGAGATCCCGTCCCGGCTCACCCTGGACGACCTCTCCCAGCACCCGGAGCCCGGGCGGCTGGTCGCCAACGACATCGGCCGGGTCAAGGTCCGCACCGCCGAGCCGCTCGCGCTCGACGCGTACGCCGACTCGCGCCGTACGGGTTCGTTCCTGCTGATCGACCCCGCGGACGGCACCACGCTCGCGGCCGGCATGGCGGGCGAGTCCTTCGCTTCCGCCAAGGCGATCGCCGAACCGGTCGCGAACGACGTGAACAACGAAGAAGGATGGGACTTCTGACGATGATTCAGGACTTCTGGGCCACCTTCGCGAAGGAGGGCGGCCGGGTGGGTTCCGGTGCGCTCGGCGCGGGCCGGGGAGGTGTCGCGCGATGTGCGTGCTGACCTCCACGCGCCGCTGTCGCGGCGTCACGCTGCTCGACCCGTGCCACCCCGTACGACATAGACACAGACGAAGACTTCGCAGAAGCTGAATCGAGGGGAACACCTCCCGTGCCTGCCACCACCCGCACCACCCTGCGCCGCGGCCTGGCCGCCGCTGCCGCCCTGCCCCTGCTCGTCGGGGCGCTCGCGTCCTGCGGCTACGGCTCCGACGCCAAGAAGAACGACGAGAAGAAGGTGGCCGCCGAGGGCACGAAGCTCTCCGCCGACACCGTACGGCTCGGGTACTTCCCCAACCTGACGCACGCCACCGCGCTGGTCGGCGACCAGGAGGGCATCTTCCAGAAGGAGCTGGGCGGCACCCAGCTGAAGGTGTCGACCTTCAACGCCGGTCCCTCCGAGATCGAGGCGCTCAACGCCGACTCGATCGACATCGGCTTCATCGGCCCCTCGCCGTCCATCAACGGCTACACCAAGTCCAAGGGCACCAACCTGCGCATCGTCGGCGGCTCGGCCTCCGGCGGCGTGAAGCTGGTCGTCAACCCGGCCAAGATCAAGACCCTGGACGACCTCAAGGGCAAGAAGATAGCCACCCCGCAGCTCGGCAACACGCAGGACGTGGCCTTCCTCAACTGGATCTCCGAGAAGGGCTGGAAGGTCGACGCCCAGAGCGGCAAGGGCGACGTCTCGGTGGTCCGCACGGACAACAAGATCACCCCGGACGCCTACAAGTCCGGCTCCATCGACGGCGCCTGGGTGCCGGAGCCGACCGCGTCCAAGCTGGTGAGCGAGGGCGCGAAGGTGCTGCTCGACGAGTCCGACATCTGGCCGGACAAGAAGTTCGTCATCACCAACATCATCGTGTCGCAGAAGTTCCTGAAGGCGCACCCCGACGTGGTGGAGGCGGTGCTGCGCGGTTCGGTGAAGACCAACGAGTGGATCAACGCCAACCAGGACAAGGCGAAGGCCTCGGCCAACGCCAAGCTGAAGGAGCTGTCGGGCAAGCCGCTCGGCGACAAGGTCATCGACAGCGCCTGGCCGTCGATCCAGTTCACCGACGACCCGCTGGCGGCCACCCTGCAGGCGCAGGCCGACCACGCGGTCAAGGCCGGTCTCCTCAAGCAGCCCGACCTGAACGGCATCTACGACCTGAAGGTGCTCAACAAGGTCCTGAAGGCCGCGGGCAAGCCCGAGGTCTCCGACGCCGGTCTCGGCGCGAAGTAACCCAGCCGCAGCCCCACCCAGGAGGTGACGACCATGGCCACGACCACGACGCTCGCCAAGGCCGAGGACCGCGTCCGCGCGGCCGGTCACGCCGCGCGCATCGAGCACGTCTCGAAGTCCTTCGGCGGACCCGCCGGCGGACAGCTCGTCCTCGACGACATCTCGCTCGATGTCGCGCCGGGCGAGTTCGTCACCCTCCTGGGGGCCTCGGGCTGCGGCAAGTCCACCCTGCTCAACCTGGTCGCCGGGCTCGACCGGCCGTCCGCGGGGTCCATCGAGACCCCCGGCGGCCGGCCGGCCCTGATGTTCCAGGAGCACGCCCTCTTCCCGTGGCTGACCGCGGGCAAGAACATCGAGCTCGCGCTGAAGCTGCGCGGGCTGCCGAAGGCCGAGCGCCGCCCGGAGGCCGAGCGGCTGCTCGAACTCGTACGGCTCGGCGGTTCGTACGGCAAGCGCGTCCACGAGCTGTCCGGCGGGATGCGGCAGCGGGTGGCGCTGGCCCGGGCGCTCGCCCAGGCCAGCGACCTGCTGCTGATGGACGAGCCGTTCGCCGCGCTGGACGCGATCACCCGGGACGTGCTGCACGACGAGCTCACCCGGATCTGGCGGGAGACCCGGCTCTCGGTCCTCTTCGTCACCCACAACGTGCGCGAGGCCGTGCGGCTGGCCGAGCGCGTCGTCCTGCTGTCCTCCCGGCCGGGCCGGATCGCCCGCGAGTGGACCATCGACATCCCGCAGCCGCGCCGCATCGAGGACGCCGCCGTCGCGGAGCTGTCCGTCGAGATCACCGAAGAACTGCGTGGGGAGATCCGCCGCCATGGCCAGCACTGAGACGACACCGCCCGCCGCGCGGGTGAAGACCGACGACCTGGCGGGTCTGGAGGCGGGACTCGACGCGCTCGACAGCGTGCAGGTCCGCCGGGCCCCGGTGCGCGAGGTCCTCCTGAAGAAGGTCCTGCCGCCGGTCCTCGCCATCGCGCTGGTGCTCGTGGTGTGGCAGCTGCTGGTCACCCTGAAGGTCGCCGACGAGGGCAAGCTGCCCTCGCCCGGCGCCGTGTGGGAGAGCCTGTCCACGATGTGGCTGGAGGGCACCCTCCTCGACGTCCTGTGGACCAGCGTCTCCCGGGCCCTGCTCGGCTTCCTCCTCGCCCTCGCGATCGGTACCCCGCTGGGGCTCCTGGTGGCCCGGGTGGGCGTGGTGCGCACGGCGATCGGCCCGATCCTGTCCGGGCTCCAGTCGCTGCCCTCGGTCGCCTGGGTGGCCCCGGCGGTGCTGTGGCTGGGCCTCAACGACAGCATGATGTTCGCGGTGATCCTGCTCGGCGCCGTCCCGTCCATCGCCAACGGCCTGGTGGCCGGCGTGGACCAGGTGCCGCCGCTGTTCCTGCGGGCCGGGCGGACGCTCGGCGCGACCGGGCTCAAGGGCGCCTGGCACATCGTGATGCCGGCCGCGCTGCCCGGCTACCTGGCGGGCCTGAAGCAGGGCTGGGCGTTCTCCTGGCGCTCGCTGATGGCGGCGGAGATCATCGCCTCCTCCCCCGACCTGGGCCTCGGCCTGGGCCAGCTCCTGGAGAACGGGCGCAACAACTTCGACATGCCCGGCATCTTCCTGGCGATCTTCCTGATCCTCCTCGTCGGCGTCGCCATCGACCTGCTGATCTTCAGCCCGGTCGAGCGCGCCGTGCTGCGCCGCCGCGGCCTGCTGGTGAAGGGCTGAGCACCATGAGCGCCCCCACCCTCCTCGTCATCGCCCACGGCAGCCGCGACCCGCGGCACGCGGCGACCGTCCAGGCGCTGGTGCGCCGGGCCGGCGCGCTGCGGCCGGGGCTGCGGGTGGAGACGGCGTTCCTGGACTTCACCCTGCCCTCGGTGCCGGGGGTGCTGGACCGGCTCGCCGCCGACGGGGTGCGGGAGGTGGTGGCGCTGCCGCTGCTGCTGACCCGCGCCTTCCACGCCAAGGCCGACATCCCCGCCGTGCTGCGCGGGGCCCCGGCCGGGCTGCGGGTGCGGCAGGCGGAGGTCCTCGGCCCCTCGCCGCTGCTGCTCGCGGCGGTGGAACGGCGGCTGTACGAGGCCGGGCTCGCGCCCGGCGACAAGAGCTCGACCGGGGTCGTCCTGGCCTCGGCGGGCTCCTCCGACCCGGAGGCGATCGCGGTGATCGCAGAAACGGCGCGGGAGCTGCGGCGCACCGGTTGGTGCTCCGTGCGGCCCGCGTTCGCCTCCGCATCTCTTCCCCGCACGGACGAGGCGGTACGGGCGCTGCGCGCCGAGCCGCGTGTCCGGCGGGTGGCCGTGGCCCCGTACGTGATCGCGCCGGGCCGCCTCCCGGACCGCATCGCGGCGGGCGCGGCCGGCGCCGACGTGCTGGCGGACGTGCTGGGCCCGGCCCCGGAGCTGGCCCGGCTGCTCCTGGAGCGGTACACGGCCGCGACCGCCGGCCGGCTCGCGGCCGTCGCGGGTTAGGTCCTGTCCGGCGTCAGCCCCGCGGCGTGCGTCCGCTGAGGGCGAGGGCGCGGGTGAAGGCGTCGGCGTCCGCGGGGACGGCGACCGGCGCGGCGAAGCCCTCGTACCGCCGGAAGACCTCCGCGTACCGCTCGACGACGTCGAGCAGGAAGGCGGCGGTGTCCTCGGGGACGCTGAAGTGCCCGCCGGTGGACGCGGCCAGGTCCCAGCCGTGCAGGGCGAGTTCCTTGACGATCAGCGAGGCGATCTCGGGGGCGGCGACGAGGGTGCCGCCGAGGTCGACCTCGCCCTCCCATGCCTCGGGCCTCGCCCAGGCGGCGAGGGCCCGGTCGAGCTGGGCGGCGTACCGCTCGGGCCAGTCGGCCTCGGCGGTGAACGCGCGCTGGACGGTCTCCTCGGGCAGCGGGGTGCGCAGGGCGCGGTGTTCGAGGCCGTGCGCGGTGTAGAGGACGAGGTGGTCGGCGAGCTCGCCGACGGTCCAGTCGGCGCAGACCGACGGCTCGGCGAGCCGCTCGGGGGTGACCGCGCGGGTGACGCGGGCGGCTTCGGCGGCGCAGACGGTGAGGTGTGCGTGGATCTCGTTCATGTCCGCGACGCTACGGAGGGCCGCCCGGCCCGGTCTTGAAGTTTCGCGACAGCCGTCACCCGAAGTCGAGGCCGCCGGTGCGGGTGCGCTTGAGCTCGAAGAGGTCGGGATGGCCGGTGAGGACCCGGTAGCTGTCGAAGAGCTCGGCGGCGCGTTCGCCGCGCGGGATGGCGCGCAGCACGGGGCCGAACCAGGCGGTGCCGTCGACGTGCAGGGTGGGGGTGCCGACGTAGGCGTCGGCCTCGGGGTCCTTGCCGGCGTCGTGGCTGCGCCGGACGGCGGCGTCGTGGGAGGGGTCGTGGGCGGCGTCGGCGAGGGCGGCGGGCAGGCCGAGCTCGGCGAGGGACTCGGCGATCACGGCGTCGAAGTCCTTGTTCCTCCGCTCGTGGATGCGGGTGCCGTAGGCGGTGTAGAGGGGGCGCAGGATCTCCTCGCCGTGCTGTTCGGCCGCGGCGGCGGCGACCCGGACGGGGCCGATGGAGGCGTCGACGAGGGTGCGGTACCAGTCGGGGAGCTCGTTGCCCTCGTTGTGGAGGTAGAGGCTCATCAGGCGGAAGCGGAGGTCGATGTCGCGCTGCCGCTCGACTTCGAGGATCCAGCGCGAGGTGATCCAGGCGAAGGGGCAGGCGGGGTCGAAGTAGAAGTCCACGGTCGTCGTCATGGTGTCCACCCTAGGCGGCCGTTGGCCCGGGGGTCCGGGCCATTCGCGCGCGACGGAAGTGGGCCAGTCACGGGGTGGGGGCGGTCAGCTCGACGAGTTTGGCGACGGTGTTCCAGTTGCGGGCGGTGACGGTGAGGCCCTTGTGGAGGGCGGGGCGGGAGAGGGCCTCGCCGAGCTTCGAGGTGCCGAGTCCGCCCGGGGCGTGGAGGTAGAGGACCCGGTCGCCGAGGGCGAACCCCTCGGGCCGGTAGGCCTCGGGGTCGATGGCGGCGTAGCGCTCGGGGGTGACGGGCGCGGAGAGGTAGAGGGCGTGGAGCTGTCTGCCCTCCAGTTCGGCGGCGGGGTACGGGCAGTCGGCGGCGACGGCGGCGAGGTAGGCGTGGTCGCGGACCAGGCAGGGGACGCGGAAGCCGAAGTGCGCCTCGATCGCCGTCTCCAGGGCGGCGGCGAGCTCGTCCTCGGCGCCCTGGGTGGGCTCGCGGTCGGCGGTGAAGACGGCGTTGCCGCTCTGGAGGTAGGTGCGCACCTCGCGGTGGCCGAGCCCTTCGAGGAGGGAACGGAGCTCCGCCATGGGGACCTTGTGGTGTCCGCTGACGTTGATCCCGCGGAGCAGGGCGGCGTAGGTCGTCGGCATCGTCGGCATGGCGTCAGCCTAGGACGGCCGCCGTGCCCCGTGGGGGAGGGCGCGACGGCCGCCTGCGGCGGCTAGCGGAGGAGAAGCATCCGGTAGCTGGCGGAAACCCTGGCCGATGGGGGAGGCCTCAGGCAAGTGCTCCACGCGGCTGTGACTTATTCAACAAGGTTTCGTAATACGCGATCCGGACGAGCCGTCCGATATACGACTGCGGGCGGCGGGCGCGGCGGGTCTCCGACCGTGCCGATCCGGGCGGGACGGGCTCCGCCGCCGGTCCGGGGCGGAGCGGCCCGGGGCGCTCGGGGCGGCCCAGTTCACCGGCCGCAGAAACGATCGGCGGCGGGACCGGCCCGCCGGGGCCGGAGGGGCGGCGGGGAACGGTGGGCGCGACGGGGCTGCGGGGACTGACCTGTTCGGCGTCGCTCGTTCAGGTGGCCCCGCATGGCGCGCGGCCGGGGCGGCGAGGCTCCCTCGTGCCGTCCCCCGACGGCCGCACCCGAACCCCTCGCACCAGGAGGCGGCACCATGAGCCTGATCCAGACCGGCAGGATCCAGCTGAACTCCACCCAGCCCGTGGAGACCACCGGCGGCGACACCAGCACCTTCACCCAGGTCACGTTCCCCACCCCGTTCCCGGCCGGCTCCACGGTCGTGGTGCTGCCGCTGACGCAGACCTTCAACGGGCCGGAGACGCCCGGCATCCGCGTCCACGACGTCACCGTCACCGGCTTCAAGATCCGTTTCAACGAGCTGAACGGCGGCAGCTTCAAGAGCGACGGCAGCCACACCACCGAGACCGTCGGCTGGCTCGCCACCACCGTCTGAGCCCGCCCGGGGCGTCCGGCGCGCGGCCGGGGCCAGGGCCGTTCCGTCTCGGTCAGGCCAGCTCCGCCTCGATCAGGTCGGCCGCGCGCCGGGTGCCGCCCTCGTGGGCCATCTCCTCCGCGAGCGCGCGGGCCCGGCGGGCGACCTCCGGGTCGGCGACCAGGGCGAGCACGGCCGCGCGCAGCCGCTCGGGCGTGGCCTCCTCCATCGGCAGACGGGTGGCGACGCCGAGCGACTGGAGCATGTCGGCGTTGCCGAACTGGTCGACGGCCTGCGGCACGGCGACCATCGGGGTGGCCGTCGCCAGCCCCTCCTGGCTGCCGCCGGCGCCGGCGTGGGTGATGAAGGCGTCGGCCTCGGCGAGGATCGCCCGCTGCGGGACCCAGGAGCGCACCTCGATGTTGGCGGGGACCGGGCCGAGCTCGGCCGGGTCGACGAACTTCCCGATCTGGAGCACGACGTGCCAGTCGTCGAGCCCGCCGAAGGCCTCGACGCAGGCGCGGTAGAACGCGGGCCGCTTGGTGAAGGCGGAGCCGAGCGAGACCAGCAGCACCTTGCCCGCCCCTTCGGGCCGCTTCCACTCCCCCGCGCCGTCGCCTTCGCTCCGGCAGGCGCCGACGAAGGTGAAGACGGAGGCGTCGACCCGGTCGGCGTGCGGCTGGAGCGCGCGGGGGATGAGCACGAGTCCGCGCCGGGGGCGGCCCACGAAGGGGTCGGGGTGGGTGCGGACGCCGTGGGCGGTGAGCCAGGCGGTGAAGCGGTCGTAGTACGCCCGGCCGCGCGGCGAGGCCTTGAGCTCCGCGTAGAGCGGCCCGGCGACCTCCTCCTCGTACCCCTCCCAGGGGACCAGGTTGGGCCAGAGGGAGACGGCGGGGACGCCCCAGCCGTGGGCGAGGACGCGGGCGGGGTACGAGGTGATGTCGTGCAGCACCAGGTCGGGCCGGTCGTCGGCGAAGGCCGCCGCGAGCTGCGGGAGCGCCTGGACGGCGTCGGCCAGGAAGGGCTCGATGTTGTCGATGAGTTCGGTGCCCCAGGCGTCGGGGTCGTCGTCGGTGGGGAGGGTCGAGCGGTAGACGACGGGGGTGGCGCCGGTCGCGGCGACCTTCTCGGCGAAGGCGGCGGGGATCGCGTAGCTGACCCGGTGGCCCCGGTCGACGAGCTCGCGGATCACGTCGAGGCTGGGGTTCACGTGCCCGTGGGCGGCGATGGAGAACATGGCGAGGTGGGAGCGGGGGGTCGTGGTCATGCCCTCACCTTAGACAAGACGAAACGTCTCGTCTATTCGATTACGATGACGGGACCGGGACCGGGACCGCTAGAGCCTGTCGTCAAACTCCCTCTGGTAGCGGGCCAGCACCCGGTTCCCGTCGTCCACCAGGCGTTTCCGCAGCCCGGCGGTGTCGATCGCGCCGCTGTAGTACTCCTGGAACGCGGGGGTGGCCACCTTGTCCTTCCACTCCGGATAGCCGCGCACCGCCGGGGCGGGCGCCGGGCTCAGCTCCCGCGCGACCGCCACACCGGTGGCCCAGCCGTACGCGGGGGTGCGCAGGGACGGGTCGGCGAGGGCGGCCGTCGAGGTGGGCAGCATCCAGTCGCCGCGCGCGAGCCGGACCGTGTTGCGGGGCTGGAGGAAGAACTCCAGGAAGCGCGCGGCCTCCTCCTTGTGCGGACTGTCCGCCGCGATCGACAGGGTCTGCGGGCTGACCCCCTGGGCGAGCCCCGCCGCCCCGGCGGGCGCGGGCAGCACCGTCCAGTCGAAGCCCGGCGGCGCCTGCTGGACGATCTGCTGGCGGTACGAGAAACCCAGCGGCACCATCGCGTACCGGCCGCCGAAGAAGCCGGGCAGGGTGTCCGAGCCGCCGCTGCCGAGGGTCGCGGGGGACGCGGTGCGGTCGGTGCGGACCATGGCCCGGATGGTGCCGGGCACGACGGCGTCGCCCGCCTCGAAGCGCAGCACCGCCTTGCCGCCGGGCTCCCGGTGGAAGAGCCGTCCCCCGGCGGAGAGGCCGAGGTTGAGCGAGACCGACACCGGCTCCCGCAGCGGCCAGGCCACCGCGTACCGCCCCTCGCCCATCGAGGCCGTCAGATCCCTGGCGACCTGCCGGAACTCCGCCCAGCTCCAGGGCCGTTCGGGGGTCGGGATCCGCACCCCGGCCCGCGCGAGCAGCGTCCGGTTCGCCATGATCACGCGCGGCTCCTGGAGGAAGGGCACCCCGTACACCCCCGCCCCGAACGTGGTGGTCGCCCAGCTCCGCGCCGGGATGCCGGCGCGCAGCCGCTCGGAGAGCAGCCCGCGCAGATCGGCGAGATAGCCGCCGTGGGCGAAGTCGGCCAGGTCGTCGGAGGCGTCGTGGATCAGGTCCGGCGCCTCGCCGCCCTCGAAGGCGGTGAGGAGCTGGTCGTGGACGGAGTCCCAGCTCCCCTGCACGTACGCGACCTGGACCCGGGGGTGGGCCGCGTTCCACTCCCGCACCAGCTCCTTGTTGGCGGCGACCGACTCGCTCTGCCAGGCGAGCGACTGGAAGCGCAGCCGGACCACGCCGTCGCCCCGCTCCCCGGAGGGGGCCGAGCAGCCGGCCAGGAGCAGCGCGAGCGCCCCGAGCGCGGCGGCGAACGGACGGCCCCAGCGCATCACTTCACCGCCCCGGCGAGCACGCCCCCGGTGATCCGGCGCTGGATGGCGGCGAAGACGAGGAGCGAGGGGAGGGTGGCGAGGAGGGCCGCGGCGGCCAGCGGGCCGAGGTCGGCGACCCCCTCGGCGCCGAGGAAGTGGGTGAGGACCACGGGCAGGGTCTGCCGCTCGGGGGACTTGAGCAGGACCAGCGCGAAGAAGAACTCGTTCCACGCGGTGACGAAGGCGAACAGCCCGGTGGCGGCGATCCCGGGGCCGAGCAGCGGGGCGGTGACCGAGACCAGGATCCGCAGCCGCCCGGCGCCGTCGACGGCGGCGGCCTCCTCCAGCTCGACGGGGACGGCCCGGACGTAGCCGGTCAGCATCCACAGCGCGAAGGGCAGCGACCACACCACGTACACCGCCGTCAGCCCGGCCAGGCTGTCGATCAGGTGGAGGCGCTTGAGGACCAGGAAGAGCGGGATGATCAGCAGGACGAAGGGGAAGGCCTGGCTGACCACGACCCAGCCGGTGGCGGCGGCCGTGAGCCGGGAGCGGTGCCGGGCCAGCACATAGGCCATCGGGGTGGCGACCAGGACGGCGACAAGGGCCGCGGATCCGGCGGCCAGCAGGCTGTTCCCGGCCGCCCGCGGCAGCGGCTGCTCCGCGAAGGCCCGCCGGAAGTTGTCGAGGGTGGGCTCGCGCGGGATCCACGCCGGGTGCGGGGCGCCGAGCTCGACGGCGGGCTTGAAGGCGGTGGAGACCAGCCAGAGCAGCGGGAAGGCGAGGAAGAGCAGATACGCGCCGAGGGCGAGGTACTGGCCGAGCCGCGCGGGCCCGCTGGTACGGAAGGCGCTCACCGGTCCGGGTCCCCCTTCAGCCGTCCGACGAGGTACAGCGCGAGGAGCAGCGAGACCACCGCGACCAGCACGCAGCCCATGGCGGCGGCGTAGCCGAACTGGCCGTAGCGGAAGGCCTCCTCGTACGCGAAGAGCATCGGCAGCCGGGTCCGGCCGCCGGGTCCGCCGCCGGTCAGCACGTAGACCAGGGCGAAGGAGTTGAGGTTCCAGATGAGGTTGAGGGCGCTGATGGCGAGGGCGATGGGGCGCAGCGCCGGCCAGGTGACGGTGCGGAAGCGGCGCCAGGCCCCGGCGCCGTCGAGGGCGGCGGCCTCGTGGAGCTCGCGCGGGGTGTTCTGGAGGCCGGCCAGCAGGGCGACGGTGGTCTGCGGCATCCCGGCCCAGACGCCGACGACGAGGACGGCGGGCAGCGCGGTGGCGAGGCCGCCGAGCCAGACCCGGCCCTCGCCGAGGCCGAGGGCGCGCAGGGTCTCGTTGAGGATGCCGGCGTCCGGCTGGTAGACCAGCCGCCACATGATGCCGACCACGACCTCGGGCATCGCCCAGGGGACGATCGCGAGGGCGCGGGCCAGGCCGCGCAGCCGGAGCCGCTGGTCGAGGAGGAGGGCGAGGCCGAGGGAGAGCAGGAACTGGGGGACGGTGACGCCGACCGCCCAGACCAGGCCGATCCGGAAGGACTCCCAGAACAGGCCGTCGTGCAGCAGGTCCCGGAAGTTGAGGGCGCCGATCCAGCTCGTCGCACGGGTGCGGCCGGACTGGGCGTCGGTGAAGGCGAGGGCGACGCCGTAGAGCAGCGGGCCGACGCTGAGCAGCAGGATCGGCAGCAGCGCGGGCAGCACCAGGAACCACGGGCCGAAGCCGGGTCCCGGGCCGGGGCGGGGGCGGCCGGGGCCGGGCGCGGGGGGCTTCCGGCGGCGCGCGGGGCGCCGGTCCGCGGTCGTCACGCTCACGGTCCCCGCCCCCTTCGCACGGCCGAGCCGGTGGGCACTCCAGGGCCGTCATCGTCCAAAGGGTCCGTCGCCGCGTCAAGGCGACCTGCGCGGATGCGAGACTTTGGCGCGATAACGACGGCTGTGAGGAGAGAGCGATGGACGAGGCGCGGGCACGGGAGATCCTGGCCGCCGCCGGACTGCGGGCGGCCGACGCGGCGCTGCTGGCGCTGGGCGAGAACGCGGTCTTCGCCCTCGACGGGCTGGTGGCCAAGGTCGGCCGGGACGCCGAGCTGCTGCCGCGCGCCGAGCGGGAGCTGGCCCTGGCCGGCTGGCTGGCGGAGGCGGGCGTCCCGGCGGTGCGGGCGGCGGAGCCGGAGCCCCGGGTCGCCGAGGGGCACCCGGTCACCCTCTGGCACCGGCTGCCCGACGCGGTCCGGCCCCCGGAGCCGAGGGACCTGGCGCCGCTGCTGCGGCGGGTGCACGCGCTGCCCGAGCCGGCCGGCCTCACCCTGCCGCGCCGGGAGCTGCTCGGCGGGGTGGAGCGCTGGCTGCGGCTCGCGGGCGACGCCATCGACCCGGCGGACGCGGCGTTCCTGCGGGACCGGCGGGACTCCTTCGCACCGGCCGCCGCGGCCCTGGTCCCCCGGCTCGCGCCCGGCCCGATCCACGGCGACGCGCTCCCCCGCAATGTGCACGTCGGCCCGGACGGCCCGGTCCTGGTCGACCTGGAGACCTTCTCCTCCGACCTGCGTGAGCACGACCTGGTGGTGCTCGCGCTGTCCCGGGACCGCTACGGGCTGGACCCGGCGGCCTACGACGCCTTCACCGAGGCGTACGGCTGGGACGTGCGGGAGTGGGAGGGCTGCGCCGTGCTGCGGGGCGCGCGGGAGACCGCGAGCTGTGCCTGGGTGGCGCAGCACGCGCCGTCGAACCCGAAGGCGCTCGCCGAGTTCGAGCGGCGGGTGGCCTCGCTGCGGGACGGCGACCCCGAGGTGCGCTGGTACCCGTTCTGACCTCCTGTCATCATGATCCCGACCAACGGACCTCCTGGATCGGGGTGTTGTGATGCGGATCGAGTTGTCGGACGTCACGCTGGACGTCGAGGTGAGCGGCGAGGGACCGGTCGTGCTGCTGTTGCACGGCTTCCCCGACTCGCACCGGCTGTGGCGGCACCAGATCCCGGCGCTGAACGCGGCCGGGTTCCGGACGGTCGCGCCGACCCTGCGCGGCTTCGGCGGGTCGGACCGGCCGGACGGCGGTGTCGAGGCCTACCACGTGGCGAAGCACCTCGGCGACATGCTGGAGCTGCTCGGCCGGCTCGGTGTCGACCGCTGTCATGTGGTGGGCCACGACTGGGGTTCCGGGGTGGCGCAGGGGCTCGCGCACTTCGCCGCCGAGCGGGTGGCGAGTCTGACGGTGATGTCGGCGGGTGACATGACGGCGGTGCTCGGCCCCGACGGCTGGCAGGAGCGCCAGCGGATGTGGCACATGACGATGTTCCAGTTCGAGGGGCTCGCCGAGGAGTGGCTGTCCCGCGACGACTTCGCCAACCTCCGCGGGATGCTGAGCGGGCACGCCGACCTGGACGAGGTCGTCGAGGCGCTGCGCGCCCCGGGTGCCCTGACGGCGGCTCTGAACATCTACCGGGCCACCCTGCCGATGGAGGTCCAGCTGGGCGTGCCGGCCCCGCCGACGCCGTTCACCATGCCGGTGCTCGGCGTCTGGTCCTCCGGGGACCGCTATCTCACCGAGCGCCAGATGACCTCGGTGGCGCCGCTCGCCCCGGTGCGCTGGCGCTATGAGCGGGTCGAGGACGCCGGGCACTGGTTCCCGCTGGAGCGGCCCGAGCGGGTCAACGAGCTGCTGCTGTCCTTCCTCAAGGAGAACGGCTAGCCGGCCACCGGGGCCGGGGCGCGCAGCGGCCAGCACGGGTCGACGACCGCGTCCGCGCTGCCCTTGCGGCGCAGGAAGGACTGGAAGTCCTCGGCCCACTCCCGGTACCAGCCGATCTGGCGCTCGTGCAGCTCGGCCGGGTCGAGGGCGGCGACGGAGGCGTGCCGGCCGGCTATCGCGACGGCCACCCCGACCGCGGCCAGCGCGTCGGCGGCGGCCTGGTGGGCGGCGGTGAGCTCCACCCCGTACTCCGCGCAGACGGCTTCGAGGGTCCGCTTGCCGCGCCGGTAGCGGTCGACGGCCCGGTCGATGGTGTAGGGGTCGATGACCGGGCCTATGGGGGCGCCGTCCAGGCGCTCGCTCAGCGAGGGCAGGCCGTGCCGCCGCAGCTCGGCGGAGAGCAGGGTCAGGTCGAAGGACGCGTTGTAGGCGACGACCGGGACGCCGTCCCGCCAGTACCCCGTCAGGGTCTCGGCGATCTCGTCGGCGACCTCGCGCACCGGCCGGCCCTCGGCCGCCGCGCGCTCGCTGCTGATGCCGTGGATCGCGGAGGCCTGCTCCGGGATGCGGATGCCGGGGTCGGCGAGCCAGTCGTGCCGCCGGACCACCCGGCCGCCGTGGACGCCGACGACCGAGGCCGTGACGATCCGCGCCTCCAGCGGTTCGGTGCCGGTGGTCTCCAGGTCGAAGCCGACCAGCGGTTCCGCGTGCCAAGCCATCGGGTCCTCCTTACGTGATCTCCCCCGTGGTGCTGAACACCCTCGCACGCGCCACTGACAATCCGGCCCCGGGGCTCCGGGCGGGGGTCAGGAGACGGGCCGGGAATCGAGCCAGACCGACTCGAATTCCTCCCGATATGTCGCGAAAAGTCCGTTCTCACCGTCCCGGTCGGGGCCGTGCCCGGCGCGCACCACGTTCCGCCCGCCGCCGCGCAGCACCAGCACCGGCGCCTCCATGCCGCGCGCCTTGCGCAGATACGACTGGACGACGCCGACCCCGTCCGGGCCGTCCCCGTCGACCAGGTAGGCGGTGAAGCGCGGGGTCTCGTCGAAGACGTGGATCTGGAAGGCCCCCGGGTCGCGCAGGCTGGCCCGGACCCGCCGCATGTGCAGGATGTTCATCTCGACCGCGCGGCTCAGCTCGCCCTTCTTGATGCCCAGTTCCCGCTCGCGCCGCTTGACCGCGCTGCTGGCCGGGTTGAGGAAGAGCAGCCGGATCCGGCAGCCGGACTCGGCGAGCCGGATCATCCGGCGCCCGGAGAAGTTCTGCACCAGCAGGTTCAGGCCTATGCCCGTGGCGTCGAGCCGCCGGGCCCCGCCGAACAGGTCCTCGGCGGGCAGCTGCCGCTGGAGCCTGACCCGGTCGGGGTGGACGGAGACCACGTCGGCGTAGCGGTCGCCCACCAGGTCCTCGACGGCGTCCACCGGCAGCCGGTCGGCGGAGGGCACCCCCGCCCCGCTCCCGAGGATCTCCAGGAGCCGGGCGGAGGCCCGCTCGGACTGGGCCAGCACCGTCAGCGACAGGGCCCGGTTGCGGGAGACGACGTTGCGGGTCACCTCCAGCTCGTCCAGGGCCAGTTCGACCTCGCGCCGGTCGTCGAAGTAGGGCTCGAAGCACGGCCAGTGCTGGACCATCAGCTCCCGCAGCTGCGGGAGGGTGAGGAAGCTCAGCACGTTGTCGTCGGCCGGGTCGAGCAGATAGCCCTTGCGCCGCGAGACCTCGCGGACGGCCACCGCCCGCTGCACCCACTCCTGCCCGGCCGGCCCGGCGGCGGCCACCACCCACTCCTCGCCGTGCACCGGCTCGTACACCGGCCGCAGCACCGCCGCGACGACGGCCCGCAGCCGCTGCTCGACCAGGTTGAGCCAGATGTAGGCACGGCCGGCCCGCTGGGCCCGGGTGCGCACCTCGCTCCACGCCTCCGCGCCCCAGTCGAGCTCGGCCCCGATCTCCACCGGGCGGGCCACGGAGACCGCGCCGGGCGGCACGGCGGGCTCCGCCGGCTCCGACTCACGACCCGCGTCCCCTGGGGGCAGCTCCAGACCTCCCGAGCTCACCCGCGCACCGCCTTCTGCTCCCGGACACCCGGTCCGGCCGAGTGGACGACCCTCTGGCCGACTCTTCCCGACCGGCCTCTGACAACGATCAAGGAAGGGTACTCCGGGAGCGGGAGGCGATGCAGCAGGATCGACCGGCCCGTTGCTCAACTGCTCGGAACGGGGGCTCCGTTCTGCCCGGCGAGATCAGCCGGAGTGAGCGGATTCATAGCGGTTACGTCCCTGGGCGCGAGCTGGAATCCCTGCCAGTGGACCGGCATCGGCTGCTGGTCCTCGTCCCGGGCGATGTGGTGGAACCCGATGTTGACCCACACGGCCGGGTTGGTCAGGGTCTCCCCGTTGACCCACTTGTCGACGCTGTCGGGCGCGTTCGGGCCGCAGTTCAGGATGTTGTTGCTGGCGAACTGCTCACAGGCCCGCGCCTGGGTGAAGTAGACGTCGTGCCGGGTGAAGGGGCGGCCCGCGTAGCTGTTGGTGTGGCCGGGCACGATCTCGTACGAGCGGGCGTGGCCGTCCTTGTTCTTGCCGGTCGCGCTCACCACCCGCCACCAGCGCATGTTCTTCGCGTCCCCGGCGAGCTCCTTGGTGACCGCGGTGCGGGTGGTCTTCACGGTCGGGCCGCCGCCCGAGGCGGCCGGCGGGGTGACCTTGGAGTCGTACTGCTCGATCCGGCCCTTGGAGCTGCCGTCCAGGCCGAAGTCCAGCTTCCAGAAGACGTTGTGGGCGTGGCTGGTGGCGTAGTCGCGGGCGCCCTTGCCGATGGGCCAGCCGCGCCCGTCGGTGGCGTTGTAGTCGACCGGCGAGAGGCTGCCGGTGGCACCCACGTTGGCGCCTATGGTGCCGTCGGAGGAGAACCGCCACTCGGTGATGTACTCGTACCAGCCGACCTTGTTCACCGAGTAGACGAGCAGGTCCTTGCCCTGGGCCTGCCAGACCTTGCCGCCCTCGTCGGCGGCCATCCGGTAGGCGTGGCCGCGGGCCCGGGTGGTGGTGCACAGCCCGTTGACCTTGCCGACCTCGGGGACCTTCACCGAGGTGATGGTGCCGCCGGGACACTCGCCCGGCTTCAGGTTCTGCAGCCCCCAGCCGAAGCCGGCGCCGGTGAGGTCGTCGTACTCGGCGTTGCCGTCGTCGTACGGGACGTGGATCTGGGCCAGCTTGGCGCTGTTGAGGACCCGGATCGGGGCGGGCTCGCCGGGCGGCTGGTAGGTGACCTTGTCCAGGATCAGCCCGGAGTCGGTGGAGTAGCGCCAGCACATGCGCCAGACGGTCCCGCCGTCCAGCTTCTGCTCGATCCGGTAGGCGGCGGAGCAGTCGGCGGGCGGGGGCGCGGGCGCGGCGCTCACGGGGGTGGCCGCGGTGGTGGTGGCGACGGTGGTGCCGAGCAGGGCGCCGGCGGCGAGGACGGCGCCCCGCCTGCGGGCACGCCGAAGTCGCGGTACGGACATGGGTGCGTACTCCCTCGGTACGGATGTGCGGATGGTTCCCGGGACGGCGGTCGGCCCGGCCCGGCGGTGGTGCGGGCCGGCGGTCAGCCGACGCGGGTGACGGTGCGGGCGCTGAGGTCGACGACGAGGCCCCGGGTGTCGATCCAGGCGCCGTTGCGGACCTTGGTGACGAGCCGGACGCAGCGGTGCTCGCCGCACCGGGCGAGCGCCGCGGGGACCTTCGCCTCGCGGTAGGTGCGGTAGAGGTCGCCGTTGAACCAGAGCTGGTCCGCGGAGGTGAGCTCCTTGCCGGTGGCGTCCTTGTAGTCCTCCTTGACGCCCTTGCCGAGCGGGCTCGCCAGGATCAGCCCGAGGGCCGCGCGCAGCTCCTCGGGGTGGGCGGAGGGCTGCACCCCGCGCTGGGCGCCGGACTGCTCGACGGCCCCGGTGGCGAGGTTGACGGTGCGGGTGATGAGCTCGTCGCGGCCGTAGTCGTAGAAGCGGACGACGGCGCGGCGGGGGCCGCCGGCCTCCTCGCCGGGGAGGGGGTCGGCCAGCTCGGTGGCGAGGTGCTGGGGGCCCCGGCCGCCCGCCGCGTTCTTCTGGGCGGCGGCCCCGGGCGGGGTCAGCGCCAGGGCCTCGGCCCGCTTCAGCTCGTCGTCGGTGAGCGGGTCGGTGCCGATGCCCTTCGCACCCTCGGGCGGCGCCGAGGCGAGGGCCGCGGGGCCCGGCGCGGCACCGCCGCCGCCCGCTCCCCCGTCCGATCCGGTCCCCCCGGCGGCCCTGGCCTCCTGGCCCGGCGCGCGGCCCGGCGGCGCGTCGTCGGCGCCGGCGATGCCCGGCACCGCGACCGCGACGGCGATGGCGGTCCCCGTCACCGCCATGGCCGTACCCGCCACCACCTTGCCCAGGTGACGGCGCACTATTTCGTACACACTTCCCCCCTTGACGCAGGATTTCCCCTATTTCTGTGTGGTCACCCGGTAGGACGGGCGTAAGTCCTAGGAGGTTGCGCCTCTTTCGGGCAGGATCTGGCCGAAGTACACCCCTTGCAGCCGGATCAGAAGTGGAAGAGTTCGCCTATGCAGGTCTGGCCGGGACAGGCGTACCCCCTGGGCGCCACCTACGACGGCGCGGGAACGAATTTCGCGGTCTTCTCGGAGGCCGCGCACCGGATCGAGCTGTGTCTGGTCCATGACGACGGCTCGGAGACGGCGGTGGAGCTGCGCGAGACCGACGCCTTCGTGCGGCACGCCTATCTGCCGGGCGTGATGCCCGGCCAGCGGTACGGCTTCCGGGTCCACGGGCCGTACGCCCCGGAGCGGGGGCTGCGGTGCAACGCGGCGAAGCTGCTGCTCGACCCGTACGCGCGTGCGGTGTCGGGCGCGGTGCGGTGGGGCGAGTCGGTGTACGGCTACCCCTTCGGCCGGCCGGACGCCCGCAACGACCTGGACTCGGCGCCGGACACGATGACCTCGGTGGTGGTCAACCCGTACTTCGACTGGGGCGACGACCGGCGCCCGCGCACCGAGTACCACCACACGGTGATCTACGAGGCCCATGTGAAGGGCCTGACGATGCTCCACCCGGACCTGCCGGAGGAGCTGCGCGGCACCTACGCGGGGCTCGCGCACCCGGCGGTCATCGGCCACCTGAAGGAACTGGGCGTGACGGCGCTGGAGTTGATGCCGGTGCACCAGTTCGTCAACGACCACCGGCTGGTGGACGCGGGCCTGTCGAACTACTGGGGCTACAACACCATCGGCTTCTTCGCGCCGCACAACACGTACGCCTCCTGGGGCGACCGGGGCCAGCAGGTGCTGGAGTTCAAGTCGGCGGTGCGGGCGCTGCACCAGGCGGGCATCGAGGTGATCCTCGACGTGGTCTACAACCACACCGCCGAGGGCAACCACCTGGGGCCGACGCTCTCGTTCCGGGGGCTGGACAACCCCTCGTACTACCGGCTGGGCGACGATCCGCGCTTCTACACGGACACCACCGGCACCGGGAACTCGCTGCTGATGCGGTCCCCGCACGTGCTCCAGATGATCATGGACAGCCTGCGGTACTGGGTGACCGACATGCACGTGGACGGCTTCCGCTTCGACCTGGCG
Organism: Streptomyces sp. NPDC042100; assembly: GCF_055582325.1. Lineage (NCBI taxonomy): Bacteria > Bacillati > Actinomycetota > Actinomycetes > Kitasatosporales > Streptomycetaceae > Streptomyces > Streptomyces sp. NPDC042100. Next base: position 366,856 of record NZ_JBVJDK010000006.1, on the reverse strand, counting down.
GCCACCCTGGCCCGCCAGTTCCACGAGGTGGACCGGCTCTCGTCCTTCTTCGACCTGGTGCAGCAGGATCCGGTGGTCAGCCAGGTGAAGCTGATCGCGGAGCCCTGGGACCTGGGCGAGGGCGGCTACCAGGTGGGCAACTTCCCGCCGCAGTGGGCCGAGTGGAACGGCAAGTACCGGGACTGCGTGCGGGACCTGTGGCGGGGCGAGCCGCGCACGCTCGCGGAGTTCGCCTCGCGGCTGACCGGCTCCTCGGACCTCTACCAGGACGACGGGCGGCGCCCGCTGGCCTCGGTCAACTTCGTGACCTGCCACGACGGTTTCACCCTGCGCGACCTCGTCTCGTACAACGACAAGCACAACGAGGCCAACGGCGAGGGCAACCGGGACGGCGAGAGCCACAACCGCTCCTGGAACTGCGGCGCCGAGGGCGACACCGACGACATCGGGATCGGCGAGCTGCGGGCCCGGCAGACCCGCAACTTCCTGGCGACGCTGATGCTGTCGCAGGGCGTGCCGATGCTCAGCCACGGCGACGAGTTCGGGCGCACCCAGGGCGGCAACAACAACGCCTACTGCCAGGACAACGAGGTGTCCTGGGTGCGCTGGCCCAAGCCGGGCGCCGAACCGGAGGCCACGCTGCTGGAGTTCACCCGGGCGATGGTGCGGCTGCGCCGGGAGCACCCGGTGTTCCGGCGCCGCCGCTTCTTCCACGGGCGCCCGGTGGAGGGCACCCACGACGAGCTCACCGACATCGCCTGGTTCACCCCCTCGGGCGGGGAGATGACCTCCCGTGACTGGCAGGCGGGCAACGCGCAGGCGCTGACCGTCTTCCTCAACGGGAACGCGATCTCCGAGCCGGGCCCGCAGGGCGAGCGGATCTCCGACGACTCCTTCCTGCTGATGTTCAACGCCTCGGCGCAGGAGCTGGAGTTCGAGGTGCCGGACAGCCACGGCGAGTGCTGGAAGGTCGTGGTGGACACCTCGCACCCGGAGGGGATGCCGCCGGAGGCGGGCCCGACCGTGACGGCGGGCGAGCGGGTGACGCTCGCCCCGCTCACGCTGACGGTGCTGCGACGGCCGGCCTGAGCTCCCCGGTCCGGGTCCGCACGGTCCAGGACAGCACGGCGCAGGCCAGGGCCGCCCCGGCCGCCACCGCGAAGGCGGCCGGGGCCCCGTGGGTGTCGGCGAGCGGGGCCGAGACGGCCAGCGCGAGGGCCTGGCCGCCGACGATGCCGCTGGTGAGGAAGGCCATGGACTCGGCGAGCCGGGCGGGCGGCACGATCCGCTCGGTGAGCCCGAAGACCGTGATGAGGTGCGGGGCGTAGGCCACGCCGAGGACGACGACACCCGCGTACAGGCCGCCCAGACTGTCGACGAGGACCAGCGGCGCGGCGAGCACCACCAGGGCGGCGGTGGCGGCGCGCCAGCGGGTTCCCAGGCCGATCCGGGCGGGCACGGCGGCCATCGCGAAACCGGCGGCGGCGCTCATCACGCCCATCGCGGCGTAGACGAGCCCGGCCTGGTCGGGGCTGCCGAGCCGCTCGGTGAGCGCGGTGATCCCGGCCTGGGACGCGCCGAACATCGCGCCCTGGAGGACCATCGTGAGCCGCAGGGCGTACGTGGCGGCGGGCAGCCGGGTCCGTTCGGCGGCACTCGTCCGGGTGGCACCGCCCAAATCCGCCGAGCGGGCGGTGGGGTGCAGGGCGAAGGCGGTGCCGCAGACCGCGAGGAGCGCGGCGGCGGTCAGCAGGGCGGCGGCCGGGTGGGCCAGGGAGGCGGCCAGGCCGACCAGGGCGGGGCCGAGGACGAAGGAGACCTCGTCGAGGGTGCCCTCGAAGGAGAGCACGGTGCCGACCGCCCGGTCGTCGGCGCCGGCCGCGCGGGCCAGGTTCACCGAGCGGGTCCGGGCGAGCGGGCCGATCTGCGGGACGGTCGCCCCGGCGAGCGCGCCGAGCGCCATGAGGAGCGGGGTGCCGGCCCGGTCGAGGGCGGCGAGCACCAGGGCCGTGACCGCGACGGCGTTGGCGAGCGCGGCGGCCAGCACCACGGGCCGCTGGCCGTGCCGGTCGGCGAGCCGTCCGATCAGCGGCCCGGCCAGGGTCTGTCCGGCGGCGAGCGCGCCGCCCGCGAGGCCCGCCGTGGTCAGCGAGCCGCTGGTCTCGGCGACCAGGAGCAGACTGCCGAGCTGGCACATGGCGGTGGGCAGCCGGCCGAGGAAGGAGACGACCGGCAGGACCGGTCCGAGCGGGGACAGCGTGGCGCGATACATCCGGAGCATCACGCGAACCTAACGCGATGCACTCGAACGGGCGCATGCGTCGATGACACAGAAGCCTCCGGGCCGGGTACGTACGTTCGCATGACGTCCTCCTCGCCGGGCCGGCCCGGACACCCCTCGTCCGAGCGGACGCTGCCCACCGCCACGTACCGCCTCCAGCTCCAGCCCGAGTTCCCCTTCGCCGCCGCCGAGCGGGCCGTGCCGTATCTGGCCGGGCTCGGGGTCTCGCACCTGCACCTGTCGCCGGTCCTTGAGGCCGTGCCCGGTTCGACGCACGGCTACGACGTGACCGACCCGCGCGCCGTCCGGGCCGAGCTGGGCGGCGAGGCGGGGCTGCGGGCGCTCGCCGCGACGGCCCGGGGGCACGGGCTGGGGCTGGTGCTCGACCTGGTGCCCAACCACATGGCGGCCTCGCCCCGGCACAACCCCGCGCTGCGGGAGGTGCTGCGGGACGGCCCCGGGTCCCCGTACGCCCGCTGGTTCGACATCGACTGGGCGGCGGGCGAGGGGCGGGTGCTGCTGCCGGTGCTGCCCGCCCGGCTGCCCGAGGTCCGGGACCGGATGCGGGTCGCCGACGGGGTCCTGGCCCTGGACGGGCAGGAGTTCCCGCTGCGCCCCGGCACCGAGGGGCTGCCGCTCGACGAGCTGCTGGACGCCCAGTGGTACCGGCTCGGCTGGTGGCGGCTGGCCCGCACGGAGCTCAACTACCGCCGCTTCTTCACGATCGCGGACCTGATCGGGGTGCGCGTCGAGGACCCGGAGGTCTTCGCCGCCACCCACGCGAAGGTCCTGGAGCTGGTCGCGGACGGCGTGGTGGAGGGGCTGCGCATCGACCACCCGGACGGGCTGGCCGACCCGGAGGGCTATCTGGAGCGGCTGGAGGCGGCGACCGGCGGGCGGTGCTGGACGGTGGTGGAGAAGATCCTCACCGGGCCCGAACCGCTGCCCGCCTCCTGGCCGGTGGCGGGCACCACCGGCTACGACGCGCTGCGGCAGCTCGACGGGGTGTTCACCGACCCGGCGGGCAGCGCGGAACTGGCCGAGGTCTACCGGGAGTTCGTGGGGCGGGCCGGGGACCGGGGCGGCTACTGGGAGGCGACCGCCCGGCGGGCCGCCTACAAGGTCGTCACCCATGAACTGTCGGCGGAGACCGCCGCGTTGACCCGGATCGCCGGGCGGATCTGCGCCGCCGAGCCGGAGTTGCGCGACCACGCGCCCTGGGCGCTGCACACGGCGGTGCGCGAGCTGCTGGTCCGGGTGCCGGTGTACCGGACCTACCGCGCGGGCGGCGAGCGGGTGCTGACCCCCGAGGCGGCGCGCGGCGCGAAGGCGGCGTTCGCGGTGCCGGAGGAGGCGACGGCGGTGGACACCGTGCGGGAGCTGGCGCTCGGGACGCTCGGCGACGGGCCGGACCACCTTGTGTTCCGGGCCCGGTTCGCGCAGACCTCCTCGGCACTGCGGGCCAAGTCCGTGGAGGACACCGCCTTCTACCGCTACACCCCGCTGCTCTCGGCCAACGAGGTGGGCGGCGACCCGGGCAGCCCCGCCGTGTCGCCCGAGGAGTTCCACACCTACTGCGCCCGCATCGCGCGCGACTGGCCGGGCACCGGGACGGTGCTGACCACCCACGACACCAAGCGCAGCGCGGACGTACGGGCCGGGATCGCGGTCCTCGCCCAGTGCCCGGGGCGCTGGGCCGACCTGCTGGCGGAGACCTCCGGGGTGCCCGCGCCCGATCCGCACCTGGCGTGGACGGCCTGGCAGACGGCCTTCGGCTTCGGCGCCCCTGACCCGGCGCGGCTCGGCCCTGCGGTGCTGAAGTCGGTGCGCGAGGCGGGGCTGCACACGAGCTGGACGGAGCCGGACGAGGCGTACGAGCGGGCGGTCGCCGAGTTCGTGGCCGCGGGCCCGGGGCGCGTCCCGCTGCGCACGGCGGCGCCCGCCGCGCTCGCCCTGGAGCCGCACATCCGCGCGCACGTGCTGGGCGCGACCCTGGTCCAGCTGACGATGCCGGGGGTGCCGGAGCTCTACCAGGGCACCGAGCGGGAGTACCGGGCCCTGGTGGACCCGGACAACCGGGCGCCCTTCGCGCCGGGCCCGGACGACGCCAAGACGGCGCTGGTGCGGGCGGCGCTCGGGCTGCGGCGGGCCCGGCCGGGCCTGTTCGGCCCGCTCTCGCTGTACCTCCCGGTGGCGGCCGAGGGCCCGGCCGCCCCGCACTGCCTCGCCTTCACCCGCTCGGGGCAGGTGCTCACCGCGGTGACCCGGCTGCCGCTGCGGCTGGCCGAGGCGGGCGGCTGGCGGGACACCGCGCTGCGGCTGCCGGAGGGCCGGTGGCTCGACCCGCTGGACGGGGGGCGGGAGTTCACCGGCGGGCCGGAGTCGCCGGTGCCGCTGGCGGAGCTCTTCGCGGCCCGGCCGGTGGGGCTGCTGGTGCGGGCGGAGTGAACCGCGGGGCGGCTCCGGAGCGGTCCTGGCCTCAGCCTCCCGGGCGGACCAGGAGGGTGCTGGGGGCGCGGGTGATCACGCCGGTCCAGCGGGGGCGGAAGCCGTCCGCCAGGCGGAGCCGGGGCATGGCCTGGAAGAGGGCGCGCAGGGCGTACTCCGCCTCCAGGGCCGCGAGGTCCACGGCCGGGCACAGCCCGCTGCCGTAGGTGAGCTGGCCGGGGTCGTCGCGCAGCGGGTCGAAGCGGTCCGGGTCGCGGAAGCGTTCCGGGTCGCGGCCCGCGGCGCCGATCAGCAGCGCTACCTGGGCGCCCGCGGGCAGCACGCCCGAGCCGGTGCGCACCTCGGCGCGGGTGCGGCGCATGACGATCTGGACCGGCGGGTCGCGGCGCAGCGACTCGGTCCAGGCGCGGGCGACCAGGCCCGCCGGGGCGTCCCGGAGCGCGGCGACCTGGTCAGGGTCGGCGAGGACGGCGGCGAGGAAGGCGGCCAGGGCCTTCTCGCGGACGCCTATCTGGCCGGTGCAGTGTCCGACGAGCGCGGACGCGGCCCGGCCCCGGACCAGCCTCATCATGTCCCGGTACGGCACGCCGACGGCGGCGGCGACGGTGCCGGCGGGCAGCCAGTGGCAGAACTCGGCGACCAGGTCGGCCTGCGGGCGGGCGGCGATCCGGCGGGCGAGGACGAACGCGGTGCGTTCGACGACGGCCCGCAGCTCGGCCTCGTCGCCGGCGGCCGGGCCGCCGTGGCTCGCGGCGCAGGGCGGGTCGCCGGGCCGGTGCCCGTGGGTGAAGCGGGTGTCGGTGAGGGCGCTCGCGACGTCGGCGTACCGGCTGAGCACCCAGGCCCGCAGCAGCGGGTCGTGGGTGAGCGGGAACTCCTCGCGGAGCACCCGGTAGACGCGGTACGGGTCGCGGGTGGCGCCCGGGTCCAGCGGACTCGGGGCGATCCGGCGGACGGTGCGGTCCCGGGGCGGGACGGCGGTCCCGCGCGGGGCCCGGGCCATCGCCGGAAGCGCGGCCCAGTGGTCCCGCCACGGCGCGGGGCCGGGCGGCGGGGGCACGTGGTCCGGGTGGCGCGTGCGGCCTGAGCTGTCCGGGCCTTGTGTGCGGTCCGCGTGGTCGGGGTGGTCCGCGTGGTCGGGGTGGTCCGCGTGGTCGGGGTGGTGCGTGCCTTGCGGGTGGATCGGGCCGTGCGGGTGGTGCGGTTGGTCCGGGTGGTGCGGATCGTCGCTCATCTCGCCCCCTCGTCGGTCAGCGGCGCGCGTCTCCCCAGCCGAACACCGAGCAGACCCGGTCGCAGCAGGTATACCGCCGTTCGGGTGATACATGGAGGGGTCGGCGCGTCAGTTCGGCGCGAGCCGGAAGTTCATCTGCCCGAAGCCCACCTGGTCGCCCGCGCGCACCACCACCGCACCCGTCACACGGCGCCCGTTGACCGTGGTGCCGTTGGTGGAGCCGAGGTCGCGGAGCACCCACAGACCGCTCTGGAGGGAGAGCTCGGCGTGCAGGCGGGAGACCGTCTCGTGGCTGAGACGCAGCCCGTTCACCGGGTCGCGGCCGATCCGCAGCGGCTGCGGGCCCGGCAGCGGCAGCAGCAGCTTCGGCAGCCGCTCGACCCGCCAGGCGCGCCGGACGCTCATGGTGAACGCGGACACCTTCTCGACCGCGCCCACCACCCGCCGGGTCCATGGCGGATCCGTCGTCAGGTCCGCGATGAGCAGGGCGAGTTCGTCCGAGCGGCGGGCGGCCAGCGCCCGCTCCATGCGGAACAGGAAGGTGTCGTGCGACAGGCGCCCCTGGGCCGCTCCCTCCCGGAGCACCGCGAGCGCGCGGTCCCGCTCGGCGTCGGTGAGCCGAGGGGCGTCCGGCCGCCCGGCCGGGAGCTCGAAGGGTGTCGTCACCTGACGATTGTCGGACGGACCGGCCCGAGGTGTCCAGAAGGGTCCCCCCGCCCCCCGGAAACTCGCGGGCGCCACGCCGACCTGCGCTGATACGGTCTGCCGATTCGACTACCAGGGGGACCCCCGTACATGACGTACACCGTTCGACCGCTCGCCGGACCCGACGAGCTCGCTCTCTTCCAGGGCCTCGACTACGTGCTCGACCACGAGCTCGCCGATGACCTGGCCACCGGCCGCCGCCGCCCCGACTGGATGTGGGTGGCGCTGGACGGCGACCGCCTGCTCGGGCGGATCGCCTGGTGGACCGGGAGGGAGGGCGCCGGCCCGCAGGCGCTCGACTTCTTCGACCTGGACCCGGCACTGCCGGCGGAGGAGGCGGCCGCGATCGGCCTGCGCCTCCTGGAGACGGCGACCGCCGCCGTCGTCCCGGCGGGCGCCCCGCGCCCCGAGTACGGCCGCTTCATCCCGGCCGACTGGCGCGAGGTCCCGGAGACCCGCGCGGCCCTGGAGGCCCTGTTCGGCGTGCTGACCGCCTCGGGCGCCCGCCCGCTGGTGGAGCGGCTGCGGCTGGAGTGGCGGGCGGGCACGCCCGTGCCGGCGCCCACCGGGCGGCTGGCGTTCCGGCCGGTCCGGGACCGCGAGGACCTGCTGGCGCTGATGACCCCGGTCATGGACGGCACCCTCGACGCGCACGGCCGGGCCGACCTGGCCTCCGGCCTCTCGCCGCGCGAGGCGGCCGAGCTGCACTACGACGAGGAGCTCGCGCACTACTCCACGCCCCGCGCGTGGTGGCGGATCGCGGAGCTGCCGGGCACCGGGGAGCCGGTCGGCTTCGTCGTCCCCGCGCGCAACAACTACCACCCGATCATCGCGTACATCGGCGTGCTGCCCGCCCATCGCGGCCACGGCTACATCGACGACCTGCTCGCCGAGGGCACCCGGGTCCTCGCCGCCGAGGACGTGCCCCGCATCCGGGCCGCCACCGACCTCGGCAACGTCCCCATGGCGAACTCCTTCGCCCGCACGGGGTACGCGACCTTCGAGCGCGCGGTCAACTACGTGTGGGACCGGCCGGCCGAAGAGAACCACGACCACCACTCCGGCCACGCGGCCCACGACGGCGACGACGGGCCCGGCAAGATCGCCGATGCGCCGGGCGGACCGGCCTCCTGACTGCCAGGATGGTCCCGTAGCCGTGGACGCGGGCGCGCGGACGGCGGAGCCGGCCTCCGGTGTCCGCGCGCCCTCGACGAGGGGACCCTCCCGTGCTGTTCGAGGTGTGGGCGCCGCAGGCCCGTGACCGGGTGACGCTGGAGCTGAACGGCACCGGCCACCCGCTGGAGCGGGACGCCGAGCGGCCCGGCTGGTGGAGCGGCGTCGCCCCGGCGGCCGACGGCGACCGCTACGGCTACTCCCTCGACGGCGGCCCGACGCTGCCCGACCCCCGGGCCCGGCGGCTGCCCGACGGCCCGGACGGCCTCGCCTCGGTCGTCGACCACGACGCGTACACCTGGCGCAACACGGCCCCCCGGCTGCGGCTGCGCGCCGGTGTGGTGTACGAGCTGCACGTCGGCACCTTCACCCCCGAGGGCACCCTGGACTCGGCGGCGGCCCGGCTCGGGGAGCTCGCCGGGCTCGGCGTCACCCATGTGGAGCTGATGCCGCTGTGCCCCTTCCCCGGAGTGCGCGGCTGGGGGTACGACGGGGTGGCGCCGTGGGCGGTGCACGAGCCGTACGGAGGGCCCGAGGCGCTCAAGCGCTTCGTCGACGCGGCGCACGGCCTCGGCCTCGGCGTGGTCCTCGACGTGGTCCACAACCACCTGGGCCCGTCCGGCAACCACCTGCCGTCCTTCGGCCCGTACTTCACCGACACCCACCACACCCCGTGGGGCGCGGCGGTCAACCTGGACGCGCCCGGCTCGGACGAGGTCCGCGCCTACCTCCTGGGCAGCGCGCTCGCCTGGCTGCGGGACTACCGGATCGACGGGCTGCGGCTGGACGCGGTGCACGCGCTCGCCGACACCCGGGCGCTCACCTTCCTGGAGGAGCTGTCGGCGGCCGTCGACGAGCTCGCCAGGGAGCAGGGCCGGCAGCACTTCCTGATCGCCGAGTCCGACGCGGGCGACCCGCGCACCACCACCCCCCGCCCGGCCGGCGGACTCGGCCTCCACGCGCAGTGGAACGACGACTTCCACCACGCCCTGCACACCGCCCTGACCGGCGAGTCGCAGGGCTACTACGGGGACTTCGCGCGCGCCCCGATGGCCGCGCTGGCCAAGACCCTGACCCGGGTCTTCTTCCACGACGGCACCTACTCCACCTTCCGGGGCCGCCACCACGGGCGCCCGGTGGACCGGGCCCGCACCCCCGCACACCGCTTCCTCGGCTACGCCCAGACCCACGACCAGATCGGCAACCGGGCCACCGGCGACCGCCTCGCGGCCTCCCTCTCCCCCGGGCTGCTCGCCTGCGCGGCGGCGCTGGTGCTGACCGGCCCCTCGGTGCCGATGCTGTTCATGGGCGAGGAGTGGGGGGCCGGGACCCCCTGGATGTACTTCACCGACCACACCGACCCCGAGCTCGCCGAGGCCGTACGGCGGGGCCGGCGCCGGGAGTTCGCGGCGCACGGCTGGGCCGAGGAGGACGTCCCCGACCCGCAGGACCCCGCCACCCGCGACCGCTCGGTCCTGGACCGCTCCGAGCGCGAACGCGAGCCGCACAAGCGGCTGCTGACCTGGTACCGGGAGCTGATCGCGCTGCGCCGCACCCTCCCGGACCTGACCGACCCGGACCTGGCCGGGGTGAAGGTCGCCTTCGACGAGGAGGCCCGCTGGCTGGTGTTCCGGCGCGGCGAGGTCCGCGTGGCGGTCAACCTGGCCGGGACGCCGGCCCGCCTCCCGCTCGGCTCCCACGGGCGCGACCGGGTCCTCGCCGCCTGGGAGCGGACCGAACCGCCGGGCCCGGACGGCGTGCTGCGCCTGCCCGCCGAGTCGGCGGTGGTCCTCACGGACGGGTGAGCGGCCGAGGCCCGCCCCGGCGCGCTGCGGCGTCAACCCGTGGCGGCCCGGGTGAACCGGGCCTGACCTGCCGTTTCCCGCGCCGTGCGGGGACGGGGCGGCCGCTCCCGCTAGACACGTGCGGCATGAAGGACTTCCGTTCGATCCCCACCGCTCCCCGCGCCCTGCCCCTGCTCGGGCACGTGGTGCCGCTGCTGCGGGACCCCCTGGCCTTCCTGACCGCGCTGCCCGCCCTCGGGGAGCTGGTCCGCGTCCGGCTCGGCCCGATCGGCGTCGTCGTGATCTGCGACCCGGAGCTGACCCGGCAGGCGCTGCTCGACGACCGCACGTTCGACAAGGGCGGGCCGCTCTACGACCGGCTGCGCGAGGTGATCGGCAACGGCGTGATCTCCTGCCCGCACCAGGACCACCGGCGGCTGCGGCGGCTGTCCCAGCCCGCCTTCCACCCGGGCCGGCTCCCGGACTACGCGCGGGCGATGACCGACCGCACCCGGGAGACGACCGACGCCTGGCGCCCCGGCCAGGTCCTGGACGTGCCCGCCGAGATGCTGCGGGTCAGCGCCGCCATCGCCACCGCCACACTGTTCTCCGACGCCCTGTCCCCGGCCGCCCACGGACGGCTCCTCGGCGACGTCACCACCGTCGTCCAGAGCCTCTACCGGCGGATGCTCATGGTGCCGCCGCTGGACCGGCTGCCGCTCCCCGGCAACCGCGCCCACCTCGGCGCCCGGACCCGGCTGCACGCCGCCGTCGAGGAGGTCATCGCCGCGCGCCGCGCCGACCCCACCGACTACGGCGACCTGCTCTCGGCGCTGGTGGCGGCGCACGACCCGGAGGATCCGGAGGACGGGCGGCCCGGCATGAGCGGCACCGAGATCGTCGACACGGTGGTCTCCTTCTTCCTGGCCGGGATCGAGAGCACCGCCGCCACCCTCACCTCGGCGCTGGACCTGCTGGCCCGGCACCCCGAGGTCGAGCAGCGGCTGCACGCCGAGGTGGACGCCGTCCTCGACGGCGCGCCCGCCACCCACGAGGACCTGCCGAGGCTGCCGCTGACCGGGCGGATCGTCACCGAGACGCTGCGGCTGCGCCCACCGGGCTGGTTCTTCACCCGGGCGGTCACCGCCGACACGGAGCTGGGCGGCCACCGGCTGCCGCGCGGCACCAGCGTCGCGTACAGCCCCTATCTGATCCACCACCGGCCCGAGCTCTATCCGGACCCGACCCGCTTCGACCCGGACCGCTGGGACCCGGAGCGCCCGCAGCCGCCCCGGCACGCCTTCCTGCCCTTCGCGCTGGGCGCCCGCAAGTGCGTCGGAGACACCTTCAGCATGATCGAGACGAGCCTGGTGCTGGCGACCGTCGCGAGCCGCTGGCGGCTGGAGTCCGTGGCCGGTCACCCGGGCCGGCTGGCGCCTTCGGTGACGCTGGAGATGCGCGACCTGCGGCTGCGGGCGGTCACTCGACGATCGCCATCTCCCGGGGAGTGACGTTGAAGCGGCGGCCGGTGCCGTCCTCGGTGAGGGTCACGATGTCCTCGATCCGGACGCCGAAGCGGCCGGGCAGGTAGACACCGGGCTCGATGGAGAAGCACATGCCGGGGACGACCGGCCGCTCCTCGCCCTCGATCATGTACGGCGGCTCGTGGGTGGTGACGCCGATGCCGTGGCCGGTGCGGTGGATGAAGTACTCGCCGTAGCCCGCGTCGGCGATGACCGCGCGGGCGGCCCGGTCGACGTCCTGGCAGGCGATCCCGGCGCGGACCGCCTCGAACCCGGCCTGCTGGGCCTCCCGTACCAGGTCGTGGACGCGCCGCTCCTCGTCGGTCGGCTCGCCGACGTGGACGGTGCGGGTGGTGTCGGAGCCGTAGCCGTGCTTGAGCCCGCCGAAGTCGAGGACGACCATGTCGCCGTGCTCGATCACCCGGTCCCCGGCCTCGTGGTGCGGGTTGGCGCCGTTGGGCCCGGAGCCGACGACGGTGAAGTCGACCTGGGAGTGCCCGAACTCCAGCAGCAGCCGGGCCAGGTCGGCGGCGACCTCGGTCTCCTTCCGGCCCGCGAAGCGCACCATGAGGATCTCGCCGTACGCCCGGTCGGCGGCGGCCCCGGCGGCGGCGATCCGGGCCAGCTCGTGCGCGTCCTTGACCGCGCGCAGCATCGGCAGGGCCTGGGTGAGGGAGACGTACGAGCTGCCGGGCAGCGCCCGCTGGAGGCCGAGCAGGTGCATGGCCCAGGCGTTGTCGCTGACGCCGAAGCGCCCCGAGGCGTCCAGCAGCGGGGCGGTGACGGCGTACGGGTCCCTGCCGTCGGTCCAGTCGCGCAGGGTCAGCGCGGGCGCGCCGACGGCCTTCGCGGCGTCCGGGGCCTCCAGGGTGGGCACGACGAGCACCGGGTCGCGGCCGGGGGCGATGACGAGGACGGTGAGCCGCTCGGTGATCGCGGTGGGCTGGTAGCCGGTCAGATAGACCAGGTCGGGACCGGGGGCGACGAGCACCCCGGCGAGTCCCGCCTCGGCCGCGGAGTCGGCGGCGCGGGCCATCCTGGCCCGGTAGTCCTCGGCGGTGAAGGGCGTGGGCGCGGTGCTCTCGGGCATGGGCGGTCTCCTCCTCGCGACGTACGCCATCCTGCCCGGCCCCCGGGGCGGGCGCGACCCCGGACGACCCGGGGGCCGGGGGCCGCCGGTGCGTCAGGTGGCGACCGAGAGGAGGTCCACGACGAAGACGAGCGTGGAGCCCGGCGGGATCGCGGGCGTGGGGGACGCGTCGCCGTAGCCGAGGCGCGGGGGCACGGTGATCTCGCGCCGGCCGCCGACCCGCATCCCCCGGATGCCCCGGTCCCAGCCCTTGATGACCCGGCCGCCGCCGAGGGCGAACTTGAAGGGCGTGCCCCGGTCCCAGGAGGCGTCGAACTCCCGGCCCGACGCGAAGGCGACCCCCACGTAGTGGACCCGGACGACATTGCCCGGGCGGGCCTCGGGGCCGTCTCCGACGACGAGGTCCCGGACGGTCAGCTCGGTGGGCGCGGGGCCCTCCGGGCGGGCGATCTCGGGCCTGGTCGGTTCGTGCGCGCCGCCGTCTGTGCTGTTCATGCGGCCCACGCTACCCAGGATCGCCGGGGCGGTCCTCAGGGGCCGTCGGGGTGGCGCACGATGAGCCGTTCCAGGAGGTCCTGGAAGTCGTCGCCGACCACGATCCGGAGCTGCCCGTCCTCCTCCGCGTGCTCGCTGAGCTGGGTGAGCGTGCCGTCCCGCCACCAGAAGACGTACGGGCTGATGGCGCCGGGCGTGTCCTCGTAGCCGGAGGCGGCGAAGGAGGCCATCGCGCCCAGCGCGGGCACGACGCTGGTGTCGCGGATGGGGTGGAAGGCGAGCTGGTGCCGGAAGGGCAGGGCGACCAGCGCCCCGTCCTCGCCGAGCGGCCGGCCGGTGACCCGGCGGACGACGGCGTCGAGGTCGAGGACGCGGCTGGCGGTGTAGAAGGAGTCGCCGAGGACGACCTCGAAGCGCATCCCGTCGGCGTCCTTGACGGTCTCGTGGCCCTCGACGGGCAGGTCGCGCAGGTTGCGCAGGGCCCGCTCGCGCAGCCGGGCGGGATCGCCGAGGCGCTCCAGCGCCTCGTCGGTGAGGGTCATCACGCTCTCCGGCAGGTCGAGCGCGAGCACCTCGTAGAGCCCGGGGGCGACCGTGCGGGCGTAGCCGAAGGTGCCGGGGTCGATGCCCTCGGCGCTGACCACCCTCGGGTAGAGCTGGGCGCGGATCTGCTCGGGCGGCAGGGTGTCCAGGGCCGAGGGCCCGTCCAGGGCGCGCACCCACAGGCGGACGTGCCGGCGGACCAGCCCGGGCCAGACGTGGGTGCCGCGCGGGTCCTGGTGGCAGACGGCGGCGAGGGTGCCGAGGCCGAAACGGCGCCCGGAGTCGTCGGTGACGGCGTCGGCGTAGACGGTCACTTCGAGGCCGAGTTCCGCGAAGGCCTCGCGGACCCGGCCTCGGAAGAGCGCGGCCTCGCGCTCGGAGAGGTACGAGAACGCCGGGTCCCTGGGCGCGTCCTCGTCGTCCCTCCTGGGCCCTCGCCGGAACCACCCCACGTCCGTCCGCCTCTCGTCGCCGTGTCCGCCATCCGTGCCGTGCGTGCCGTGCCGTGTGTTCCGTGCGTGCCGTGCCGTGCCGTGCGGGTCAGCCTAGCGACTGGCCGGTGCCGGGGCACCGAGTCGGGCGGCCAACTCGGCGTCCGGACAGCCGGGTTCACCGGCCGGGCGGAGCAGTTCGACCCGATGGACCAGGCGCGGCGCGAGCAGCGGCACGGCCACCGGGTCGGAGGTCCCGGCCGCCGCCGGACCCGGCGTGCGCGGGCGCTCTAGACGGCGGGCTGGACGGCGGGCTCCGGCGCGGTGAAGTCGACCTCGGCGGCGGGCAGGACGCGGATGCCCCGGCCGGGGAAGTCGAGGTGGCGGAAGATCTCGTTGTGGTGGGCGACGGACCGGTCGGGCTCGGCGTAGGGGCCCTCGGCGCCGCGCACCGAGGTCGTGTGCCCGTCGGCGACGAGGACGAGGTCGTAGCGGCGGCTGAGGGCCTGGCGGGCCGTGGTGTCGACGCAGATCTCGGTGGCGAAGCCGGTGACGAGGAGTTCGGTGACGCCGAGGGCGGTCAGCGCGGTGTCGAGCCCGGTGTCGAGGAAGGCGTCGGCGGTGGTCTTGGCGATGACGTGCTCCCCTTCCTCCGGGGCGAGTTCGGGGACGATCCGCCAGCCGGGCGTGCCGGGCGCGAGCTCGCCGCCGGGGGTGCCCTGGTGCTGGACGGTGACGACGGGGACCCCGGCGGCCCGCGCGCGGGCCCGCAGTCCGGCGATCACGGCGATGGTCTCGGGGCCGCGGTGGGCGATCTCCGCGAGCGCGTTCTGCATGTCGATGACGAGGAGCGCCGGCACATGGGTCATGCGGCCCACCGTACGGGTCAGTCGCCGGGCACCACGAGGTGGGCCCGGCCCCTCCCGGCCTCCACCAGGCGGGCGTTGGCCTCGTCGGACCGGGCGACCCAGCGCTGGGCGGCCTCCTCGTCCTTGCCGAAGCGGACGTGCCGGGCGACGAGCCGGGGCACCCGGACGCGGGGGTCGAGGTCGAGGTACCAGACCTCGTCGAGCAGCGGCAGCACGGCGGCCCAGGGGCCCTCGTCGTGCAGCAGGTAGTTCCCCTCGGTGATCACCAGCGGCACCTCGGGCGGCACCGCGACGGATCCGGCGACGGGCTCCTCCAGGGCGCGGTCGAAGGCGGGCGCGTAGACGGTGGTGCCGGGCTCGGCTGCGCGCAGCCGGAGGAGCAGCGCCGCGTACCCGGCGGCGTCGAAGGTGTCGGGGGCGCCCTTGCGGCCGGCCCGGCCGAGCCGCTCCAGTTCGGCCTGGGCCAGGTGGAAGCCGTCCATGGGGACCAGCACGGCCCGGTCGCCGAGCCGGGCGGCCAGGCGGGCGGCGAGGGTGGACTTGCCGGCGCCGGGCGGTCCCGCGATGCCGAGCAGACGGCGCCCTCCGGCGTCGGCGAGTGCCTCCGCCCGCCGGTCGAGCTGTTCGTGTCCCGTCGTGTCCATGCGGGGCATTCTCGCACCGCGCGCCCGTTGGCACTGCCGTCGTCATACGTATTACGTTGCCCTTATGACCGAGCCTTCCGTCCCGGCCCCCCAGCCGGGCCAGCCGTCCCCGCCCGCCCTGCCCGCCCTCGCGCTGGTCACCCTCGTCGTCCGCGACTACGACGAGGCCGTGGACTTCTACACCCGCGCCCTCGGCTTCGAGCTCGCCGAGGACACCGACCGCGGCGACGGCACCCGCTGGGTCGTCGTCCGCCCGCGCGGGGCGGGCGGCACCGGACTGCTGCTCGCCCGCGCGAAGGACGAGGCCCAGGGGGCGGCGGTCGGCGCGCAGACCGGCGGCCGGGTCGGCTTCTTCCTGCACACCGACGACTTCGCCCGCGACCACGCCCGGATGACCGCCGAGGGCGTCCGGTTCCTGGAGGCCCCGCGCCACGAGCCGTACGGCTCCGTCGCGGTCTTCGAGGACCTGTACGGCAACCGCTGGGACCTGCTCCAGCCGGCCGGGGCCTGAACCCCGGACCGGCGGGTCTCACCCCTCGGACGCGCACCGGGCGGATCCGGCCACCCGGCCCGCCCTGCGGCCGACTTCGCGCGGGGAGGGGATGAGCGTCCCGTACCGGGAGATGGTCGACGCGGCTTCCTGGGGCGCCCGCTCGAAGAGCGGCACCGGCGGCGCCCAGACCACGCTGACCACGCAGATCCCGCAGGAACCGCCGCCGGGCCCGGCCGCACCCCCGGCCCCGGCCGCCGCGCCCGCCGCCGCGCCCGGGGCTTCCCCGCCGGGCTCTGCCCGGCGGGCCGCGCGGCCCGGCTGACCCGGCGGAGGCGCTGGGCGCGGCATGACGCGCGGCCCGGTGAGGCCCCGGACCGGGTCCGGGGCCTCACCGGGTGTCAGCGCCCGTCACCTCACCTCAGGTGCCGCGCGAAGAACCTGGCACCGGCGTCCAGTTCGTGGGCCGGGACGCCGGTGTGGCCGCCGAGGTTGGCGTGGAGGGTCTTCTCCCGGGAGGCGAAGGCGTCGAAGAGGTCCAGGGCTTCCTGGCGGTCGTTGCCCTCGTCGTCCCATTGGAGGAGGACGAACAGCGGGACGGTGACCGTGCGGGCCTCCTCGACGACGGCGGCGGGGATCCGGCTGCCGGCGAAGAGACCGGCGGCCACGATGCGGGGTTCGGTGGCCGCGAGCCGGACGCCGAGGGAGACCAGGCCGCCCTCGTAGCCGACCGGGCCGCCGATGCCGGGGAGGGCGAGGAGGGCGTCGAGGGCGGTCCGCCATTCCGGGGCCGCCCTCTCGACCAGCGGGAGGACGAGCGCGTCGACGAGGTCGGGGCCGACCGGTTCGCCGGCCTGGATGGCCCGGCGCAGGGCGGCACGGGCCTGCTCGGCGGCCTCCCAGCGGGGGCGGTCGCCGCTGCCGGGGAGCTCGATGGTCGCGGCGGCGAAGCCGTACTCCGCCGCGTAGTGCCGGGCCCGTCCGGCCAGGCGGGCGTACGCCTTCGGCAGGCCGAGGGGCGGCGGGCCGATGAGGACGAGCGGCGCGGGGGCGGTGGTGCCGGGCGTGGCCTCGGGGGTCCACAGGAAGCCGGGGATGCCGTCGAGGAGGAAGGCGCGTTCGAGGACGCCGTCGTCGAGGCGGCGCTCGGAGGTGAAGTGCGGGGAGGGGGCGACGCGCATGGCGGTGCCTTTCGGGAGTGCGTGGAATCGGCGCTCCCGGACGCCCTGCCTAGCGCCCGACCGTGACCCCTGAGGGGAGCACCCATGTCGATGTAGCGTTCACGGGTACCACCTCCTCGGTCTCTCACACGGCCGTCTCCACCGTAACAGCCGTCGGCCGCGCGGCACCAAGGGGTTTCGGTCTCTCACGGAAGATGCGAGGAACACCGCTATGCGCACGTACCTGGACGAGCTGTTCTCCCTGGCCGGCCGGACCGCCCTGGTCACCGGCGGCAGCTCGGGGATCGGCCGGGCGATCGCGGGGGCCCTCGCGCGGGCGGGCGCGTCCGTGGTGATCGTGGCGCGCCGGGAGGCGGAGCTGAAGGCGGCCGTCGACGAGCTGGCGGCCGAGGGGCTGACGGCGGCGTGGGTGAGCGGGGACCTGGGCACCCGGGACGGGGTGCGGGCGGCGGCGGAGGCGGCCGTGGAGGTGTTCGGGGAGCCGGACATCCTGGTGAACTCGGCGGGGATCAACCTGCGTCCGCCGCTGTCCGAGCTCTCGGACGAGGTCTGGGACCGGACGATGGGCGTGAACCTGGAGGCGCCGTTCCTGCTCGGGCAGCGCTTCGGGCCGAAGATGGCCGAGCGGGGCTTCGGGCGGATCATCCACGTGAGCTCGCAGCAGGCGCACCGGGCGTTCGTGCAGTCGGGGGCCTACGGGGTGTCGAAGGGGGCGCTGGAGTCGCTGGCGCGCTCGCAGGCGGAGGCGTGGTCGCCGTACGGTGTCACCTGCAACACGCTGGTGCCGGGCTTCGTGATGACGCCGCTGAACGCGCGGCTGAGCTCGGATCCGGTGAAGGTGGCGGAGCTCGCGGCGCGGACGCTGGTCGGGCGCAACGGGCTCGCGGAGGACTTCGAGGGGGCCGCCGTCTTCCTGGCGAGCCGGGCCTCGGGGTACGTGACGGGGCAGGCGGTGTTCGTGGACGGCGGGCTCTCCGTCCACTGAGGAGGTGCGGGGCGTGTTCACGGACGGGCCGGTGGTCCGGCTGCTCGAACTGGCGGTGTCGGTGCGGGAGTCGGCGGGCCGGCTGGAGCTGGACGCCGAGCTGGGGCGGTACGTGCGGCTGCTGCGCGGCGACGCGCTGGCGTTCTGGAACTGTTCGCCGTACGCGGCGGCGGGGGCGCTGGAGCTGGCCGCGGACGGGCTGGGCGGGGCGCCCGCCGCGTTCCGGGAGCGGGTGGCGCGGGCCGCCGGCGAGGCGGATCCGGCGGAGTTCCTGCGGGCGCTCGCGGGGGCGCTGCGGGCGCGGGACCGGGCCGGGGCGGCGGACTTCGCGGAGCTGCCCCTGGAGGGCTGGGAGTTCCCGCGCGTGTTCCCGCTGCTGTTCGGGCTGGACGCGGTGCTGATGGACGAGCCGGGGCCGCCCGGCGAGCGCGTCGGGGCGCTGCTGGAGGCCGAGCATCCGTACTGCGCGGAGCTGGCGGCCGGGTACGGCGGGGAGGCCCAGCGGGCGCGGGCGCTGTTCCCGGGGCCGGAGGGGCTGCGGGCGCGGCTGTCCTGGGCGGACCGGGCCGCGCTGCGTGCGGTGTCGGACGCCGTCGACGCCCACCTGGAGCGGGCGCACTGACGGCCCCGCCCCGGACGGTGTGTCCGGGGCGGGGCCGTCGGCGGCTCAGCTCAGGTCGAAGCGGTCCAGGTCCATGACCTTGGCCCAGGCGGCGACGAAGTCGGCCGCGAACTTCTCCTTGGCGTCGTCGGAGGCGTACACCTCGGCGACGGCGCGCAGCTCGGCGTTGGCGCCGAAGACCAGGTCGGCACGGGTGCCGGTCCACTTGACCGCGCCGGAGGCGTCGCGGGCCTCGAACGTGGTCTGGTCGTCGGAGACGGACTGCCAGGCGGTGTCCAGGTCGAGCAGGTTGACGAAGAAGTCGTTCGTCAGGGTGCCCGGGGTCTCGGTGAGGACGCCGAGGGAGGTGCCCGGCTGGGTGACGCCCAGCGCGCGCAGGCCGCCGACGAGGACCGTCATCTCCGGGGCGGACAGGGTGAGCAGGTTCGCCTTGTCGACGAGGAGGTACTCGGCGGGGAGGCGCTGGCCCTTGCCCAGGTAGTTGCGGAAGCCGTCGGCCTGCGGCTCCAGGGCGGCGAAGGACTCGACGTCCGTCTGCTCCTGGGAGGCGTCGACGCGGCCCGCGGAGAACGGGACCTCGACGGTGACGCCCGCCGCCTTCGCGGCCTTCTCGACGGCCGCGTTGCCCGCGAGGACGACGAGGTCGGCGATCGAGACCCGGGCGCCGCCGGCGGCGTCGAAGGACTCCTTGACGCCCTCCAGGACGCGCAGCACCTGGGCCAGGTCGTCCGGGTTGTTGGCGGTCCAGTCGCGCTGCGGCTCCAGGCGGACGCGGCCGCCGTTGGCGCCGCCGCGCTTGTCGCTGCCGCGGAAGGAGGCGGCGGCGGCCCAGGCGGCGGAGACCAGCTGGGTCACCGACAGGTCGGAGCCGAGGATCTTCTCCTTGAGGGAGGCGAGGTCGGCGGCGCCGAGCGCCTCGCCCTCACGGGCGGGCAGCGGGTCCTGCCAGAGCAGCTCCTCGCTCGGGACCTCGGGGCCGAGGTAGCGGACGACGGGGCCCATGTCGCGGTGGGTGAGCTTGTACCAGGCGCGGGCGAAGGCGTCGGCGAACTGCTCGGGGTGCTCGTAGAAGCGGCGCGAGATCGGCTCGTAGACCGGGTCGAGCTTGAGCGACAGGTCGGTGGTGAGCATCGTCGGCAGGTGCTTCTTCGACGCGTCGAAGGCGTCGGGGATGACCGCCTCGGCGTTCTTCGCGACCCACTGGTGGGCGCCGGCCGGGCTCTTGCTGAGCTCGTACTCGTACTCGAAGAGGTTCTTGAAGAAGCCGTTGCCCCACTGGGTGGGGGTCTCGGTCCAGGTGACCTCGAGGCCGGAGGTGATGGCGTCCTTGCCGACGCCGGTGCCGTAGGTGCTCTTCCAGCCGAGGCCGAGCTGCTCGATCGGCGCGGCCTCCGGGTCGGCGCCCACGTGGTCGGCGGGGCCGGCGCCGTGGGTCTTGCCGAAGGTGTGGCCGCCGGCGATGAGGGCGACGGTCTCCTCGTCGTTCATCGCCATGCGGGCGAAGGTCTCGCGGATGTCGCGGGCGGCGGCGATCGGGTCCGGGTTGCCGTTGGGGCCCTCGGGGTTGACGTAGATGAGGCCCATCTGGACGGCGGCGAGGGGGTTCTCCAGCTCGCGGTCGCCGGTGTAGCGGGCGTCGCCGAGCCACTCGGTCTCGGGGCCCCAGTAGACGTCCTCGTCGGGCTCCCACTCGTCGACGCGTCCGCCGCCGAAGCCGAAGGTCTCGAAGCCCATGGTCTCCAGGGCGACGTTGCCGGTGAGCACCATCAGGTCGGCCCAGGAGATGGCCTTGCCGTACTTCTTCTTGACCGGCCACAGCAGGCGGCGGGCCTTGTCCAGGCTCGCGTTGTCCGGCCAGCTGTTCAGCGGGGCGAAGCGCTGCTGGCCGCCGCCGGCGCCGCCTCGGCCGTCGCTGATCCGGTAGGTGCCGGCGCTGTGCCAGGCCATGCGGATCATGAGCGGGCCGTAGTTGCCGAAGTCGGCCGGCCACCAGTCCTGCGAGGTGGTGAGCACCTCGGCGATGTCCTGCTTGACGGCGGCGAGGTCGAGGCCCTGGAACGCCTCCGCGTAGTCGAACTCCTCGCCGAGCGGGTTCGCCACGGCGGGGTTCTTCGCGAGGATCTTCAGGTTGAGCCGGTCCGGCCACCACTGACGGTTCCCACCGCCCTGCGTGGGATGCGCGGCGCGGCCGTGGACGACCGGGCAGCCGCCCGTACCCTGCGCCGCCGCCTCGTCCTCGGTGACAAGCGGATCGTGCTTCTGCTCAGACATCGGTCTTTCCTTCCGAACCATTCGGATCACGGAGCTCGGGAACTGCTGAGGCGTCGGTGTGACCGGCGCACACCCTCTTGGCTACTACTGGAGTCGATCCTATGGTGGACTCAGTCCAAGTCAATACGACAACCGGACCCGTACGGATTACTCGCGCCGCACCGGCGCTGACTCGCGCCGACCGAGCGCTGCAAGGGCTGGTGACCATGAGCAATCTTCTGGAGCGGCTCCGCCGACGGGGCTGGCGGATGACGGCACAGCGCCGGGTGGTCGCCGAGGTCCTCTCCGGCGAGCACATCCACCTCACCGCCGACGAGGTGCTGGCCCGCGCCACCGCGAGACTGCCCGAGATCTCCCGCGCGACCGTGTACAACACGCTGGGCGAGCTCGTCTCGCTCGGCGAGGTCCTGGAGGTCTCCAGCGTGGGCCGCGCCAAGCGCTACGACCCGAACGCGCACGAGGCCCACCAGCACCTGGTGTGCTCGGGCTGCGGGGCGGTCCGGGACGTGCGCCCCGAGGGGGACCCGCTGGCGGGGCTCGCGGACGCGGACCGCTTCGGCTTCACGGTGACGGCGGTGGAGGTCACCTACCGGGGGCTGTGTCCGCAGTGCGCGGAGGATGCGGAGGATCCGGAGCGGGCATGAGAAAGGGCCCCCTTCCGGGGGCCCTTCGCCAGGACTCTTCTGGTGGCGCGCTCAGCTCTCGGCCGGCTCCAGCCGCAGCGAGATCGAGTTGATGCAGTACCGCTGGTCGGTCGGGGTGGGGTAGCCCTCGCCCTCGAAGACATGGCCCAGGTGCGAGCCGCAGCGGGCGCAGCGGACCTCGGTGCGGGTCATGCCGTGGGAGGTGTCGGGGATCAGCTCGACCGCGGCGGTGTCCTTCGGGTCGTAGAAGCTCGGCCAGCCGCAGTGCGACTCGAACTTCTCGGTGGAGGTGAAGAGCTCGGCGCCGCACGCCCGGCAGGAGTAGACGCCCTTGGTCTTCGTGTCCGTGTACTCACCGCGGAACGCGGGCTCGGTGCCGGCCTGCCGGAGCACCTGGTACTCCGCCGGGGACAGCTCGTCCCGCCATTCCGCGTCCGTCTTCTCGACCTCGTACGCCATGAGCTCGCTCCTCCGCTACTTCGCCGACTCGTCGAGGCGGGCCAGGATCCGCGGACCCAGGTCCGTCACGTCGCCCGCGCCCATGGTGAGAACGAGATCGCCGGGCTTCGCCATTCCCGCGACGGCCTCCGGCACGGCGTCCTTGTCGTGCAGGGCGGCGACCTCGGCGCCGGCCGCGCGGGCGGCGGCGACGATCAGCTCGCTGGTGACGCCGGGGATCGGGTCCTCGCGCGCCGGGTAGATGTCGAGGACGACGGAGCCGTCGGCGAGCGCGAGGGCCTCGCCCATCTCCCGGCCCAGCTCCTGGGTGCGGGAGAAGAGGTGCGGCTGGAAGACGACCAGCAGCCGGGCGTCCCCGGCGGCGCCGCGCATGGCCTCCAGGTCGGCGGTCATCTCGGTGGGGTGGTGCGCGTACGAGTCGATGACCTGGACGCCGGCGGCCTCGCCCTTGAGCTGGAGGCGGCGGCCGACCCCGGTGTACGCGGTGAGGGCCTGCGCCAGCTCGGCCGGGTCGACACCCGCGCGGGAGCCGGCGACCAGGGCGGCGGCGGCGTTGTGGGCGTAGTGGCGGCCGGGCACGGAGACCGTGAAGGTGTGCTCGGCGCCGTCGAGGGCGACGGTGACCTCGCTCTTCATCCCGTTGGGGACGATCTTGAGGATGCGGGCCTCGGAGTCCTCGGACTCGCCGACGGTGACGACGTGCAGGTCCTCGCGGCCCGCGACCCGGCGGGCCAGCTCGCGGGCGCCGGAGTGCTCGCCGACGACGAGGGTGCCGCCGGGGAGGATCTTGGCGGCGAAGGCCTCGAAGGACTCGTAGATCTCGTCCATGGAGGCGTAGTTCGCGTGGTGGTCGAGCTCGACGTTGAGGACGATCGCGACCTGGGGGTCGTACTTCTGGAAGCTGCGGTCGCTCTCGTCGGCCTCGGCGACGAAGAGGCCGCCGTCGCCGTGCCGGGCGTTGGTGCCGGGGCCCGCGAGGTCGCCGCCGATGGCGTACGAGGGGTCGAGGCCGAGCTCGGTGAGGGCGACGGCCAGCATGGAGGTGGTGGTGGTCTTGCCGTGGGTGCCGGCGACGGCGATCGCGCCGAGGCCGTCCATGAGGGAGGCGAGCGCGTCGGAGCGGTGCACGACCGGGATGCCGAGCTCGGCGGCGCGGGCCAGCTCGGGGTTGTCCGCGCGGATGGCGCTGGAGACGACGACGGCGGAGGCGTCCTCGGCGAGGTGCTCGGCGGCGTGGCCGATGTGCACGGTGGCGCCCAGGGCGCGCAGGGACTCGGCGGTCGCGGACTCCTTGGCGTCGCTGCCGGCGACCTTGGCGCCGCGCTGGGCGAGGATCTTCGCGATGCCCGACATTCCGGCACCGCCGATGCCGATGAAGTGCGGCCGTTCCATGGCGGCAGGGATGGCGGGTGCCATGCGGATCTCTCCCCGGGGTGCGTCTGTCTGGAAGGCTCCAGCCTAGTGCGTCGGGGCGGGCGTCCCGGGACGCCCGCCCCGACGGCGCGCGGCTACTCGCTGTGCGCGAAGAGCTTCAGGACGGGCACGCCGACCTTGTGCCGGGCCCGGGAGGCCCAGTCGCGGTGGAAGAACTCCTCCACGTAGTGCGGGGCGGTCAGCACGATCACCTCGTCGGCCTCGGCCTCCTCGACGACGGACTTCATCTTGTCCAGGGGATGGTCCTCGACCACCTGTCCGACCGCCTCGCAGCCCGCCGCTCTCAGC
The DNA here is from genome assembly GCF_055582325.1 of Streptomyces sp. NPDC042100. Taxonomy (NCBI): domain Bacteria; kingdom Bacillati; phylum Actinomycetota; class Actinomycetes; order Kitasatosporales; family Streptomycetaceae; genus Streptomyces; species Streptomyces sp. NPDC042100. Next base: position 343,262 of record NZ_JBVJDK010000006.1, on the reverse strand, counting down.
GCCTGGAGGGAGTGCTCCAGGGCCTGCTCGGCCGGCTTGCGGGCGTCCCTGCCCTCCGGTTCCTCGCCCTCGCGGGCCGCCTCCTTCAGTTCGCCCATGGCCACGTCGTCGATGGCGCGCAGCAGTACATCGGCCTGGTCACCGCGCGGCTGCATCAGAACGATGAAGGAGACGCCCTCATCGCCGTGCAGCGTGGTGACGAAGTCCACGTCGACGGCCGTCAGGGGCTTCTCGATCATCAGAACGCTTGTGAACACCTCAGGAGCCCTTCTGCGGAAACCATCCTTCCCCGTGCCCGCACGGGGATTGCGTGAGTAAGTGTGCCCAGCCGACGCAAAGCGGAACGACAAATTCCGCTGATTGTCAGATCCGACGGTAGCGGGTGAACAGGAAGCCGTCCCACTCCAGCACCGACACGACGGCGAACCGTCGCGGAACCTCCACGGAGGGGCCCCCGGCGATCCGCTGCGCACCCCCCGCCGTCATCGTCGGCGACAGGCTCAGGCACAGCTCGTCCAGCACCCCGGCGGCCACGAACTGCCCGAGCAGCCGGGGCCCGCCCTCGGTCAGCTGGCGCCGCAGCCCGCGCTCCGCGAGCACCGCCACCGCCCGCTCCGGCTCGACCCCGCGCCCCTCCCCCGCCACCAGCACCTCGGCCCCGGCGGCGCGGGCCGCCGCCACCCGGTCGGCGGGCGCCTCCGCGCCGGTCAGGACCAGGGTCGGCACCAGCGGGGAGGTGAACAGCGGCAGCGAGAAGTCCAGGTCCAGGGAGGCGGTCACGACCGCGATCACCGGCGCCGGCCCCTGCCCCGCCGCCGCCCGGCGGGCCGCGAAGGCCTCCCGCGCGCGGGCGGGCCGGTACCCCTCCTGGCGGACCGTCTCGGCGCCGACCACGATCACGTCGGCCAGGCCCCGCAGGGTCCCGAAGATCCGCATGTCGGCGTCCGAGGACAGCGGCTGGGAGCGCCCGTCGTGCTGTCCGGCCCCGTCGAGGGAGGAGACCATGTTGGCCCGCAGCCAGGGACCGGAGGCGGCCTCCGCGGGGTACGCGTACGCGTCGGCGAGCTCGTCGAGGGTCCACTCCCCGTCCGGGTCCGTGGCTGTCATGTCCGTCACAGGGAACAGGCGTCGCATCCCCGCAGTCTGACATGGCGCTTACAGTGGGGAACTGTGTCGACCCGTGCCATAACCGAAGCGGCTTCCACCGAAGCGGCCCCGCTCTCGCTCTGCTCGCGAGAGCCCCACGTCCCCGCCGAGCGGCTCGTCGCGGAGATGGTGCCGCCGCCCCGGTTCGACGCCGTGCGCTTCGACACCTACATACCGGACCCCGACCAGCCCAGCCAGATCGAGGCGGTCAAGGTCCTCTCCTCCTTCGCCGAGGGCCTCGGCGGCGCCCACGCCTCCGGCTCCGGCAAGCGCCGCTGGTTCGCCAGGAAGCCCGCCGCCCCCGCCGGCCCGCGCGGGATCTACCTGGACGGCGGCTACGGCGTCGGCAAGACCCACCTGCTCGCCTCCCTCTGGCACGCCACCCCGGCCGAGCCCTCGCTCAAGGCCTTCGGCACCTTCGTGGAGCTGACCAACCTGGTGGGCGCCCTCGGCTTCCAGCAGACCGTGCGGACCCTCAGCGGGCACCGGCTGCTGTGCATCGACGAGTTCGAGCTGGACGACCCGGGCGACACCGTCCTCGTCTCCTCGCTCCTCGGCAAGCTCGTCGAGGCGGGTGTCGCGCTCGCCGCCACCTCCAACACCCTGCCCGGCAAGCTCGGCGAGGGCCGGTTCGCCGCCGCCGACTTCCTGCGCGAGATCCAGGGCCTCTCGGCCCACTTCCGGCCGCTGCGCATCGACGGCCAGGACTACCGCCACCGAGGTCTGCCCGAGGCCCCCGCGCCCTTCAGCGACGAGACCGTCGCCAGGACCGCGTACGCCACCCCGGGCGCCTCGCTCGACGACTTCCCGCACCTGCTCGACCACCTGGCCCGGGTGCACCCGAGCCGCTACGGCGCGCTGACCGACGACCTCTCGGCCGTCTGCCTCACCGATGTGCGGCCGGTCCCGGACCAGTCGACCGCGCTGCGGCTCGTGGTCCTCGCCGACCGCCTCTACGACCGCGAGATACCGGTGCTCGCCTCCGGGCTGCCCTTCGACCGCCTGTTCAGCGACGAGATGCTGAACGGCGGGTACAAGAAGAAGTACTTCCGGGCGATCTCCCGGCTCACCGCCCTGGCCCGGGACGCCAAGGGGCTGGTCGCGCAGTAGCTTGGGTGCCTGTCCGATCGCAGTACCCGAAGCGCAGTACCCGATCGAAAGGCTTCCACCATGGCCACCGTCCGTCACGCCCACACCGTCTGGGAGGGCGACCTCCTCAAGGGCAAGGGCGTCGTCTCCCTCGACTCCTCCGGCCTCGGCTCCTACGAGGTCTCCTGGCCGGCCCGGTCCGAGGAGCCGAACGGGAAGACCAGCCCGGAGGAGCTCATCGCGGCCGCGCACTCCGCCTGCTTCTCCATGGCCTTCTCCAACGGCCTGGCCAAGGCGGGCAACGCGCCGACGCGCCTGGACACCAAGGCGGACGTCACCTTCCAGCCCGGCCAGGGCATCACCGGCATCCACCTGACCGTGCGCGGCGAGGTGCCGGGCCTGGACGCCGACCAGTTCCAGGCGCTCGCCGAGGACGCCAAGAAGAACTGCCCGGTGAGCCAGGCGCTGGCGGGCACGACGATCACGCTCACCGCCGAACTGCTCGGCTGAGCCCACCCGTCGCGCGAGGCGACGTGTGACCCGCCCGGTTCACGGGCCGCGCCGTGCGTGGTACACACGTGCGGGTCACACGTCACACCACCCCTGTCCGCCAACAGAAGTGGGTCGTTGCCTCATGACCGCGACACGACGTCAGATCCTCTCCGGCACCCTCGGCATCGCCTTCACCGGCGCCCTCGGCGAACTCTTCGCCGGCACCGCGGCCGCCGTGCCGCTCGGCGGCCGGTCCGGATACGGACCGCTGCTCCCCGATCCGGCCGGGCTGCTGGACCTCCCGGCCGGCTTCTCGTACCGGGTGCTCTCCCGGCAGGGCGAGCCGCTGCGCTCCGGCGAGGGGCCCGTCCCGGGCAACCACGACGGCATGGGCGCCTTCCCCGGCCGCCGCGGCCGGGTGCACCTGGTCCGCAACCACGAGAACCGGGCCACCGCGAAGACCACGGTGCCCACCGTCCCGGGCCTCACCTACGACCCGGCCGCCAGGGGCGGCTGCACGGCGCTCGCACTCGACACCGGGGGCCGGGTCCTCGGCGAACGGGTCGCGCTCGCCGGCACCGCCGTCAACTGCGCGGGCGGGCCCACCCCCTGGAACACCTGGCTCACCTGCGAGGAGACCGAGGACCGGGCCGGGACCAACGGCTACACCCAGGACCACGGCTTCGTCTTCGAGGTGGACGGGGCCGACCCGCACCGCACCGGCGCCGTCCCGCTGAAGGCGATGGGCCGCTTCGCGCACGAGGCCGTCGCCGTCGATCCGCGCAGCGGGATCGTCTACGAGACGGAGGACGCCTTCGAGCACCCCTTCGGCCTCTTCTACCGCTTCCTGCCCGAGAAGCCGCTCGGCGGCCCCGGCTCGCTGCGCGCGGGCGGCGCCCTGGAGGCGATGCGGGTGCCGGGGGTGCCGGACCTGTCGGTGGTCCAGGAGCCGGGCGCCCGCTTCGACGGCGTCCGCTGGGTGCCGGTGCCCGACCCGCGGGCGGCCGCCACCCCGATCAGGCTCCAGGACTTCGGGCCCGGCGGCATCACCCACGCCCAGAAGCTGGAGGGCTGCTACTGGGGCGCCGGTCCGGCGGGCGGGTCCGGCGCCGTGTACTTCGTCTCCTCCTTCGCCCGCGCCGAGAACGGCTCCGGGGCCACCCACTTCGGCCAGGTGTGGCGGTACGAGCCGCACCGCCGCCGCCTCACCCTGGTGGTGGTCTTCGGCCCGGACACCGACATCCGGCTGCCGGGCGAGTCGCCCGACAACATCTGTCTGGCGCCGTCCGGCGGGCTGATGGTCTGCGAGGACGGCGACGGGGCCCAGCACGTCTACGGGGTGAACCGGAAGGGCGAGGTGTACCCGGTGGCACGGGGCGCGCAGAACATCGGGACGCCGGACGCCCCGGAGTGGGGCGAGTTCGCCGGGGTGACCTTCTCCCCGGACGGGCGCACGATGTTCGTCAACTGCTACACCCCGGGGACGACCTTCGCGGTGACCGGCCCCTGGTGCTGATCAGGAGCGCGCGTACGCGACCCCGGTGAGGCGCTCGGAGAGCTCCCACAGGCGGCGGCCGGTCCCCGGATCGGCCGCCGCCGGCGCGAGCGCCACCCGGCGCGGCGCCCCGCGCAGCTCGCCCGGGCCGTCCGGGCCGTAGAGCGCGCCGCCCTCGGCGTCCGGGGCGGTCGCCGCGTACAGCTGCGGCAGCGCGCCGGACTCCGGGCGCTGGGCGAGCAGCGGGCCGAGGACGCGCCCGAAGACCAGCCGGACGAGGGCGACCGGGGTCTCCCTCTGGAGGTTGGTGGCGGTGAAGCCGGGGTGCGCGAGGAGGCTGCGCACCGGGCTCCCGGCGGTGGCCAGGCGGTCCTGGAGCTCGCGGCCGAAGACCGCGTTGGCGAACTTGGCCCGCCGGTAGGCGCCCATCGGCGTATAGCCGCGCCCGCCGTCGCCGCCGCTGCCTTCGAGGGTGTCGAAGTCGGCGGGGCCGAGCCGCCCCTTGCGGTGTTCGAGCGAGCTGACCGTCACGACCCGGGGGTCGCGGCCGGCCGCGAGCGGGTCGAGCAGCAGCCCGGTGAGGGCGAAGTGGCCCAGGTGGTTGACGGCGAACTGCAGCTCGTGGCCCTGGGCGCTGAGGCGGTACGGCGGGGCCATCAGGCCCGCGTTGTTGACCAGGACGTCCAGGCGCGGGTGCGCCGCGCGCAGCCCGTCGGCGAACTCCCGTACGGATCCGAGGTCGGCGAGGTCGAGCCGGCGGACCTCCAGGAGGGCGCCGGGGTGCGCCCGGCGGATCGCGTCGGCGGCGGCCCGGCCCCGGCCCTCGTCCCGCACGGCGAGCACCACATGACCGCCGTGCGCGGCGAGCTCCCGGGCGGTGGCGAGACCGAGGCCGCTGTTGGCCCCGGTGACGACGAGGACGCGTCCGGTCAGGTCGGGGATGAGGTCGGCGTTCCAGCGCCGCTGCTGCTCTGTCATGCGGCACACGCTGCCTCCGCTGTCACTCGGTGTCAAGTACTGCCCTTGGTGACATCGCGGGCTAGGATGGCCGCCATGCCCACCGAACCGACCGTCAGCCTGGCGGAACGCAAACGCCTGCTCGTGGCGACCGAACTCAGCGAAGCGGCCCTGCAGTTGCTGGCCCGAAGGGGCTTCGACGCGGTCACCGTGGACGAGATCGCCGCCTCGGCCGGGGTCTCGAAGCGGACCTTCTTCCGCTACTTCGCGTCCAAGGAGGACGTGGTCGTGCGGTTCCTGGCGGGCATGGGCGCCGACATCCACGCGGAGCTGTCCGGCCGGCCGGCCGGCGAGCCGCCGTCCCGCTCGCTCCGCCACGCGGTGGCGGTGCCGCTGCTGGCCTGCACGGACGCGCACCCGGACCACGCGGCCCGGGCGCTGCGGGTGGTGCGGCTGATCCTCGGCACCCCCGCGCTGCTGGCCCGCTTCCTGGAGCGCCAGTCCGCCTGGCAGGAGACCCTGGCGACGGAGCTGGCCCGGCGCGCGGGGCTCGACGCGGAGGCGGACCTCTACCCCCGGCTGGCGGCGGGCACGGCGCTGGTCGCGTTCCGGACGGCGCTCCAGCGGTGGAGCGAGAGCGGGGCCGCGGAGGCCCCGCTGGCCCTGCTCGACCGGGCCTTCGCGGTGGTGGGCCCGGCGCTGGACGCGCACGATCGGTGAGGGAACACCGCTCGACGTGAGCTCGACGTGAGGGAAGGAGCCGCCGTGGCCGGGAAGAAGAGCCCGAAGAAGCCCAAGGGGAACGGCGAGGGGAGTCCGGGCCCCGCCGGCGGGCTGCGGGCGCTGCTGCGGGTCCCGCCGGGCGAGCGGATCGACCTCACCGCGTACGACGCCCGCGCGACCCCCGGCGGCCCGAAGGACAAGGCGGCCGGGCTGGCGGCGACGGCGGCCCTCGGCCCCGGACTCGCCGGTCTCCAGGAGCGCCTCTACGCGGCGAGCACGGCGGGCGACCGGCGGCGCCTGCTGCTCGTCCTCCAGGGCATGGACACGAGCGGGAAGGGCGGCACGGTCAAGCACGTGATCGGCCACTTCAACCCCTCGGGCTGCCGGATCCAGGCCTTCAAGGCGCCGACGGAGGAGGAGCGGAGCCACCCCTTCCTCTGGCGGATCGCCAAGGCGCTCCCCCGGCCGGGCGAGATCGGCATCTTCGACCGCTCGCACTACGAGGACGTCCTGATCGCCCGGGTCCGCTCGCTGGCCCCGGCGGCGGAGCTGGAGGCGCGCTACGGCGAGATCCGGGCGTTCGAGGAGGCCTTGGCCGAGGACGGCGTCACGGTCGTCAAGGTCTTCCTGCACCTGTCGTACGAGGAGCAGCGCGCCCGGCTCCTGGAGCGGCTGGACACGCCGGAGAAGCACTGGAAGTTCAACCCGGGCGACATCGAGGAGCGGGCGCTGTGGCCGGCGTACCGGGAGGCGTACGAGCTGGCCCTGGAGCGGTGCTCCTCGGCGGCGGCGCCCTGGTACCTGGTCCCGGCGGACCGCAAGTGGTACCGCGACTGGGCGATCAGCACGCTGCTCGCGGAGCAGCTGGCGGAGCTGGACCCGCGCTATCCGCCGGGCGACTTCGACGTGGCGGAGTGCCGAAGGCGATTGCTCGCCCAATGATCGGTTAGTTTCGCCGGGTGACCATTCCCGTACGAAGACTGTCGGCGCTCGCCCTGCTGGGCGCCGTGCTCGTCGGCTGCGACGGGGGCGCCGCCGCACCGCCCGCCCCGGCGAAGGGCGCGTCCTCGCCGAGCACCGGCCCGGCGACCCCGGCACCGAAGAGCCCGGCACCGGCGGCCCCCGCCGCGAAGACGCCCACCGCGCCCCCGACCCTGGCCCCGGGCCCGGGGGGCCTGACGCCGGTGTTCAGCCGCCGGGCCGCGCCGGGCCCGGCCGGGAAGAAGGCCGGGCAGGCCGGACAGGCGGAGCGGGCCGGGCGGGCGGAGAAGGTCGTCGCCCTCACCTTCGACGCCGACATGACGGCCGACCAGGGCCCGCGCGCGGCACGCGGCGAGCACTTCGACAACCCGGCGCTCATCGCGACCCTGCGGCGCCTGAAGGTCGACGCGACGGTCTTCATGACGGGCCGCTGGGCCGAGGAGTACCCGGACCAGGCGCGGTCCATCGGCAACGACCCGCGCTTCGAGATCGCCAACCACTCCTACAGCCACTACGCCTTCGCGAGCCCCTGCTACGGCCTGCCGACCGTGGCCGCGCCGGACATGGCCGCCGACGTCCGGCGCGCCTTCGACGCCTTCCGCGACGCCGGGGCGACCCGGGTGGTCCCGTACTTCCGCTTCCCCGGCGGCTGCTACGACGACGAGGCGCTGCGCGCGCTCGCGCCCCTCGGCGTGACGGCCGTGCAGTGGGACGTGGTGAGCGGCGACGCGTTCGCGAAGGACCCGGACGCGGTCGCGGACCAGGTCCTCGACGGCGTGAAGCCGGGCTCCCTCGTCGTCATGCACTGCACCCGCAGCGCCGCCCCGGTGACCGAGCGGGCGATCCGCCGGATCGTCCCGGAGCTCCGCGCCAAGGGCTACCGCTTCGTGAAGGTCTCGGAGCTCATGGGCCGCTGAGCGGCGGCGGCGCGGGCGGGCCGGGTCAGTTGGCCGACTTCTTCTGCGGGGTGAGCTCGCTGGGGCGGACGATGACGAAGCCCTGGCCCTCCAGCTTGAGCTGGACCGCCTCGCCGGAGCCGCCGCGGACCATCGAGCCGAGCGACTGCGAGCGGTGCAGCGAGGTACGCAGCTGCTCGCTCCAGCCGACGACGGCGTCGGTGTCGACGTAGACGGGCGCGTCGGGGGCGACGGGGATGACGATCGGGCTGCCCTCGCAGATCAGGGCGATCTTGCCGTGGCCGGTGAAGACGCTGTTGAACAGGCCGCCGCCGGTCATTCCGGCGCCCTTGACCGTCCTGATCTCATACGCCAGCGAGGCGTCGAAGCACAGCACGTTGCGGCCGTTGACGGTGAGCGCGTCGCCCGGCTCGACCTCGACGATGAAGCAGTTCTGCGCCTCGTGGGCGAACCACGCCTCGCCCTGGCCCCGGACGGTCATCAGCGGCAGGCCCTCGCCGGTCAGGGCGCGCTTGAGGAGGCCGCCGAGGCCCTGGCTCTTGTGCTCGAACTGCAGGTTCCCCCGGAAGGCGACCATCGAGCCCTGGAGGGCCCGCATCTCGCCCTGGACGGTGTACTTGACCGACTTGGCGTTCTGGAGGGTCATCCCCGGGAACGTGGCCGCCTCGGCGAGGTGCTCGCTGGCGAAAAGATCACTCTTCATGGACGGCATCCTGTCCCGGAAGCCCCCGTTCCTACAAGAATCGCGCGGGACGCCCGTCCGGGCCGGTGGCAGACTTGCCGGGTGAGCAGCAACGACACCGCGACCGGCGACCCCCGCGACCCCCGCGACCCCCGCGACGAGAAGCCGCAGTACGTCCTCCCCCTGGTGGTCCGCATCGAGCGGGACGCGCCCCCGGCCCGTACCGACGCCCTGGAGACCTCGGCGCGCGCGGTCCTGGAGATCCTGGCCGACGACCGCTCGCTCGGCGAGGGCGAGTGGGCGCGGGCGGTCGAGGACTGGCAGGACGCCCGGATCCGCAAGGTCGTGCGCCGGGCGCGCGGTGCGGAGTGGCGCAAGGCGGAGGCGCTGCCGGGGATCACGGTGAAGGGCGCGGGCGGCGCGGAGGTGCGGGTCTATCCGCCGGTGCCGCTGGACGGCTGGCCGAAGGAGCTGGCCAAGCTCCAGGTCTCGGGCACCGACCTGGACGACCCGGCGGCGCCGGGCCCGGTGCCGGAGGGCGCGGCCGTGCTGTGGCTGAACCCGGAGCTCGACATGTCGGCCGGCAAGACGATGGCGCAGACCGGCCACGGGGCGCAGCTCCTGTGGTGGGCCCTGCCGGACGCCGCCCGCGAGACCTGGCGCGCGGCGGGATTCCCGCTGGCGGTGCGCACGGCGGCCTCGGACCACTGGACCCGGCTCACGACGAGCGGCCTGCCGGTGGTCCGTGACGCGGGCTTCACGGAGATCGCGCCGGGCTCGTGCACGGTGGTGTCGGAGTACGGGGCGGCGGGGCTGGTGGGTTAGGGGCGAGGACGGGCCCGGTGACGGGCCCGCCGCCCGCCGCGTCAGGTCGCGATGCCGCCCGCGAAGATCACGTTGGCGGTGACGTCGCACCAGACGGTCGAAGTGCCGCCCGACGGCACGCGGTTGCCGAAGTGCGTGTAGACGTAGCCGTTGTCGGTGCGCTTGCAGTCGATGACCCCGGTGAACCACCCGCCGGTGCACGTGATGTTCGCGCCCTTGTTCTGTGCGGTCGCGATCAGTTGGTGCGAACAGCTGAGCGCCGTCTCCGACGACGGCGCCGCCGTCGCGGCCGGCGCGGCCGCCAGGAGGCTGCCCGCCCCGAGGACGAGGGCGGCGACCGCTCCCGCGACGCGCTGATGTGCCTTCATGTGGACCCTCCCGGATCATCGGTGCGGCGGGAGGTGCCCCCGTCGCCGCCGGGAACCTACGAGCGGCCCCTCGCCGGTCACCAGGGGGCCCGGTCGAGGACGGCCGGATCTCACCCCGCCGTCAGGACCTCCACGCCGTGCTCCGCGAGCCGGGCGAGGGCCTCGTGGCGGGGGTCGGCGTCGGTGATCAGGCCCGTGACGTCCGCCCATGGCAGGACGCGGAATCGTGAGGCCGCGCCTACCTTCTCGGAAGAGGCGAGGACGTAGGTCTCGGCCGCCCGGGCGGCCAGCGCGCGCTTCATCGCGGCCTCCTCGGCGTCGCCGGTGGTGAGGCCCGCGTCCGGGTGGACGCCGGTGACGCCGAGGAGGCAGAGGTCGGCCGAAACCCGCTGGGCCGCCTCCACGGCGGCGGCGCCGCACGCGACCGCCGAGTGCTTGAAGATCCGGCCGCCGAGCAGGAAGAGCTCGGCCCGGGGGTGGTCGAGCAGCGCGGCCGCGATCGTCGGGCTGTGGGTGATCACGGTGCAGTCCAGCTCCGGCGGGAGGGCCCGCGCGACGGCGAGGGCGGTGGTGCCGCCGTCGAGGATCACGGCGCCGCCCGGCCGGACGAGCCCGGCGGCGACGGCGGCGACCTTCCGCTTGCCGTCGGGGGCGACGCCCGCGCGGGCCGCGTAGTCCGCCACGGCCGGGGAGACCGGGAGGGCGCCGCCGTAGACGCGGTGGCAGAGCCCCTCGGCGGCGAGCTCGCGCAGGTCGCGCCGGACGCTGTCCTCCGAGATGCCCAGGTCGGCGGCGACCTCCTTGGCGACGATCTTGCCCTGGCGGGCGAGCAGTCCGAGCAGGTGGTCGCGCCGTTCAGCAGCCAGCATCCTCGTTCTCTCCTGTTCTTGCACGTTTATGCGTGTACGGTAGCGCACCATGACCACGACCGAAGCAGCAGACTCCACGGGGCCCCGCCCCGGCATCGACGTCCCCGACCACCGGGGCCGGACCGGCCTCGACCGGGCCGGCCGGGACCTCGACCGGAACCCCGACGTCGTCGTCCGCGACGTGGAGCTCACCTCCCAGGGCTGGCACGTGCTCCGCCGCACCACCTACGACCGCCGGCGCCGCGACGGACGCTGGGTCACCGAGCAGCGCGAGACCTACGACCGGGGCGACGGCGCCGTCGTCCTGCCGTACGACACCGGGCGCGGGTGCGTGCTGCTCACCCGTCAGTTCCGCTACCCCGCCTACGTCAACGGCCACCCCGACGGCCTCCTCGTCGAGGCGGCGGCCGGACTGCTCGACGGGGACGAGCCGCTCGCCGCGATCCGCCGCGAGAGCTCCGAGGAGCTGGGGGTCGAGCTCGGGCCGCTCACCCACGTCCTCGACGCGTACATGAGCCCCGGCTCCGTCACCGAGCGCCTGCACTTCTTCGCCGCCCCCTACACCACCGCCGACCGCACCGGCAGCGGCGGCGGCCTGGCGGAGGAGGGCGAGGACATCGAGGTGCTCGAGGTGCCCTTCGCCGAGGCCCTCGCCATGGTCCGGGACGGACGCGTCGCCGACGGGAAGACCATCCTGCTGCTCCAGTGGGCCGCGCTGGAGGGGCCCTTCTCGCGGGCCGCGTGAGGCCCGCTCCCGAGGGTGGCGGCGCGGAACCTCAAATGAACCTCTGAACGTCCCCATGTCCGGATTCGAACGCCTGGTTCCGGGCCATCACCTCGGGGACCGACGGACGGGGACATGGAGGGGGACATGAAGGAACTCGGTATCGGTATCGGCTGGCGCCCCGAGATCGCGGACGCGGTGGAGGCGCTGAACGGGGTCGAGTGGGTGGAGGTCGTCGCGGAGAACCTGTGCGACGGGCATCTGCCCGGCTCCCTGGAGCGGCTGCGGGCGCGCGGCGTGACCGTGGTCCCGCACGGGGTGTCGCTGGGGCTCGGCGGCGCCGAGCGGCCCGACCCGGGGCGGCTCGCCGCGCTGGCGCGGAAGGCGGAGCTGCTGGGCGCGCCGCTGGTGACCGAGCACATCGCGTTCGTCCGCGCCGGGGGGCCGCTGACCGCGTCGCCGTCGCTGGAGGCGGGGCACCTGCTGCCGGTGCCCCGCACCCGGGAGGCGCTCGACGTGCTGTGCGAGAACGTCCGGATCGCGCAGGAGGCCCTGCCGGTGCCGCTGGCCCTGGAGAACATAGCGGCGCTGGTCGCCTGGCCGGACGAGGAGCTGTCGGAGGGGCGGTTCCTGGCGGAGCTGGTGGAGCGTACCGGGGTGCGGCTCCTCATCGACGTCGCCAACCTGCACACCAACCGCGTCAACCGGGGCGAGGACCCCGCGCGGGCGCTCGCCGAACTGCCCGTCGAGGCCATCGCGTACGTCCACGTGGCGGGCGGGGTGGAGCGGGACGGGGTCTGGCACGACACCCACGCCCACCCGGTGTCCCGGCCGGTCCTGGACGTCCTGGCCGAGCTCGCCTCGCGGGTCTCGCCGCCCGGCGTGCTGCTGGAGCGGGACGAGAACTTCCCGGCGCCCGCCGAGCTCGCCGCCGAGCTCGACGCCATCCGAGGCACCCTGGCGGCGGCCCGCCCGCGCCCGCTGCTCATCGGGGCCGGCGCCCGGGTCTCGGGCGGCGCCATGCCGGCCCGGCCGACGGCGCCCGCCGCGCGGGCTGCCAGGGTGCCCGCCCCACGGCGCCCCGCGCGGGAGCCGGAGCCGCGCACGGACCCGGCCACCGCGCCCGCCGTGGCCCGGCAGCGGGTCGGTCTCGCCCAGGCGGCGCTGCTGTCGGCGCTGGTCGCCGGGACGCCCGCGCCGGAGGGCTTCGACGTGCGGCGGCTCGGCGTGCAGAGCCGGTCGCTCGCAGCCAAGCGCGCGGACATCGTGGCCAAGGTCGCGCCCGAGCTCCCGGAGATCCTCGGCGCGGAGTACCGCCCCGCCTTCCTCGCGTACGCCCGGCACCGGCCCATGACCGACGGCTACCGCCACGACGCCCTGGACTTCGTCGAGGGGCTGCTGGTCGCGGACCGCCCGCGGGACCCGGCGGCCCGGCGCGCCCTGACCGCCTGGTGGCGCGAGCGGGCGGGCATCCGCCCGCCGGGCCCCGCCGCCCGCCTCGCGCACCGCGTCCGCACCGCGCTCGGCCGGGGGGTGACGGCGCCGTGAGCCTGCCCGTGCTCCTCTTCTACGGGTGCGGCGCCGCCGCCCTCGTCCTGCTGACCGTCCTCGCGCGGCGCGCCCGGAGCGGTCCGGGCGGACCCGTCCACGACCGCTACGAGGCCGCGTTCCTCAACGGCGGCCCGGCCAGGACCGTCGACTCCGCCCTCGCCTCGCTGGGCGCCGACGGCCGGATCGCGGTCGGCGGCCCCGGCATCGTCCGGGTCCTGCGGCCCGTCGCGCACGATCCCGTCGAGCGGGCCGTCCTGGACGAGCTGGCCGCCGCCCCGCACGGCGCCCTGGCGACGCTGCGGCTCGCCGTCATGCGGCACCCGGCGGTCCAGGAGACCGGCGACGGGCTCGCGGCGCGCGGGCTGATCGCCGCACCCGCCGACCGGCGCCGGGTGGTCCGCTGGAGCCTGGGGCTGGGCATCGCGGCGGTGGCGATGCTGCCGGTCGCCCTCGTCGTGACGGTCGTGCAGTTCGCGGCCGGGGAGACCCCGGTCCCGTTCATCCTCAAGGTGCTGCCGGTGATCGCCGCCGTGATCGTCACCGCCGCGGTGCGCGGCTCCTCGGCGGCGAGCCGGGTGTCACCGGCGGGCCGGAGCGCCACGGCGGCCTTCGGGCGGCTGTACGCCGGACAGGGCGACCCGGGCACGCTCGTCGCGCTGTACGGGCTGCGGGCGCTGCCGGACCCGGTGCTGCGCGAGCAGCTCGCGACGGCGGCCCGCGTCCGGGGGGCGGCGCCGCGCGCCCGCTCGGGAGCGTCGTCGGGGCGCTCCGGCTCCGACGACGGCGCCCTGCTGCCGGTCGTGTGGTGCGCGGCGGCGGCCGGGGGCGACAGCGGAGGCGGGGGCGGCTGCGGCGGCGGGAGCTCCTGCTCCGGGACCTCCGGAGGCGCCTCCTGCTCCGGCGGCGGCTCCTGCTCGTCGGGCTCGTCGAGCTCCTGCTCGTCCGGCGGGAGTTCCTGCTCCTCGGGCTCCTCCAGCTCCTGCTCCTCAAGCTCCAGTTCCTGCGGGTCCTCCTCCTCCAGCTCCTGCGGCAGCAGTTCCTGAGCACGGGACCGGCCGTTCCGGTGGCGGGGCGGGCGGTCCTCCCGTACAACCGGGTCATGGTCTGGGTCCCGCTGCTCCTCGTCGCCTTCGTCGTCTGCGGTGTCAGCTGCGCCCGGGTGTGCCGGGCCACCGCGGCGGCCGACCCCCGCACACCCCGGGACGCCGGCGGGCTCAGCGTCAGCGAGGCGGCCTACCTCGCGGGCGGGCCGCTGCGGGTCACCGACCTCACCCTGGTCTCCATGCACCGGGCCAGGATGGTGCTGCTCGCGCACACCGGCTGGGCGACGGTGACGGCCGACACCGGCGGGCGCGACGAGCTGGAGCGGGCCGTGCTCGGGGCGATCGGCCCCGACGGGCAGTCGCGCATCCCGGCGGTGCGGCCCCTGGTCGCCGACGACGCGAGCGTCCGGGCGCTGGCCGAGGACCTGGTCGCGCGCGGGCTCGCGCTGCCGGAGGACGCGCGGGTCTCGGTGGCCTCGGGCGCGCGGGCGGTCCGGGCCGCGTTCCTGCTGACCCTGGCCCTGGCGACGGGCGCGGAGCTGCTGGTGCCCTCGGGCGAGCGGGCGCCGGTGCTCGGCTGGTTCGCGCTGCCGCTGCTGGCGGCGGGGCTGTGCCTGCTGATCGCCCGGGCCGAGAGCCCCGGCTACGCGTGCTGGGCCTCGCCCGCCGGGCGGCGGCTGCTCGCCGGCCTCTCGCTCGCCGACCCGCTGACGGCGCTCGCCAAGCGGGGCACCGCGGTGCTGGAGCCCGAGCTGCGTGCCGCCTTCCGGGTACATGACAGGCAACACCCGGCGTAGGTCCTTTACTTCGCCCGCGCCCCGGGGTCCCTTGGTCGTCACGCCGCCGTGGCCCGGGCCGCACCGACCCCGGTCCGGCCCGCCTCGCGCGCATGCTCGCCGCACCGGCCGAAGGGAGGCGCGGATGAGGTCCGCCGCGCTGCACACGCTCCTGCTGTCCGCCCTCGTCGCCCCCGCCCTGCTGGCACCCGGCGCCGCCGCCCCGGCCGGCGCCGCGCCCCGGCTCGACGCGCCCCCGGCCGAGACGCGCGGCACCACCCTCGCGGCGCGCGCCGCCGCCGCCGAGGGCATCCGCTTCGGGCCCTGCCCGGCCGCCGAGCACCTGCCCGCCCCCGTCGAGTGCGGCACGGTACGGGTGCCCCTCGACTACGCGGACCCCGACGGCACCCGGATCGCGCTCACCGTCAGCCGGGTGCGGGCGACGGGCGAGCGGCAGGGCGCGCTGGTCTACAACCCGGGCGGGCCCGGCGCCTCCTCCACGTACTTCCCGCTGGCCGCGGAGCTCCCCGCCTGGCAGCGGATCGCCGCCGCCTACGACCTGGTCGGCTACGCCCCGCGCGGGGTGGGCCGCTCGGCGCCGGTCTCCTGCCAGGACCCGGCCGACCGGCCGAAGGGCCCCACACCAGCGCCGACGCTGCCCTCCGAGGTCTTCAAGCGGGAGCGGGTCGCCCGCGCCACCACGTACGCCCAGGGCTGCGCCCGGCGCACCGGCCCGGCGCTGCGGCACTACCACTCGCTGAACAACGCCCGCGACCTGGAGGTCCTGCGGGCCGCGCTCGGCGAGCCCCGGCTCACGTACATGGGCGCCTCCTACGGCACCTACTTCGGCGCCCTGTACGCCACGCTCTTCCCGCACCGGGTGCGCCGGATGGTCTTCGACGCGCCGGTGAACCCGGCGCCCCGGCAGATCTGGTACGCCAACAACCTCGACCAGTCGCTCGCCTTCGAGCGCCGCTGGGCCGACTTCCGCACCTGGGCCGCGAAGCACGACGCCGTGTACGGGCTCGGCGCCACACAGGCCGAGGTGGCCGAGAGCTACGAGAAGGTCCGGGCCGAGCTGGCCGCCGCCCCCGCGGGCGGGCGGGTCGGCCCGGGGCAGCTGCACGGGGCGATGCTCCAGGCGCTCTACGACGACCGCTTCTGGCCCGCCCGCGCGGGCGCCCTCGGGGCGTATCTGAAGGGCGACGCGAAGCCGCTGCTCGCCCAGGCGGGTCCCGCCGAGGCGCCGCGCAGCGGGGAGGCCGAGGCCGGCGACCCGGGGAACGCGGCGGCCGTTTACACGGCGGTGGAGTGCAACGACGCGCCCTGGCCGGAGGAGTTCGCGCGATGGGACCGGGACAACACCCGGCTCGCCCGGCTGGCCCCGTTCGAGACCTGGGACAACGTGTGGGCCAATCTGCCCTGCGCGTACTGGAAGGCGCCCCGGCAGACGCCGCTGGACGTGCGGACCGGTCCCGGGGTGCTGCCGCCGGTGCTGATCCTGGCGGCGGAGCGGGACGCGGCGGCCCCGTACGAGGGGGCGCGGGAGCTGGAGCGCAGGCTGTGGGGCGCGGCGCTGGTGACCGAGCGGGACGCGGGCACCCACGGCATCGGCGGCGGGAGCAACACGTGCGTCAACGCGCACCTGGAGCGCTATCTGCTCACCGGGGCGGTGCCCGGCGGGACGGCGGAGCCGTCGGGAGGGACGCCGGTGCGGCGCGCGTCGTGCGCGCCGCACCCGGAGCCGGACCCGGTGTCGCTGGAACGGCGGGCGGAGCTCCGCGGGCCGTCTGATCTTCCGGGTCGAGGGGTCGCCGCCCGGCTGGACGCGGGGCGGTGACCGGGTTCGGTGGGGCCGGCCGTCAGGCCAGGCCGGCCACCAGGTCCGCCACGCTGCGGCGGCGGCCGGTGTAGAACGGGATCTCCTCGCGGACGTGCATCCGCGCCTCGGAGGCCCGCAGGTGGCGCATCAGGTCGACGATCCGGTGCAGCTCGTCGGCCTCGAAGGCCAGGATCCACTCGTAGTCGCCGAGCGAGAACGAGGCGACCGTGTTGGCGCGCACGTCCGGGAAGCCGCGGGCCATCTTGCCGTGGTCGGCGAGCATCCGGCGGCGGTCCTCGTCCGGCAGCAGGTACCAGTCGTAGGAGCGCACGAAGGGGTAGACCGAGACGTAGTCGCGGGGGGTCTCGTCGGCCAGGAAGGCCGGGATGTGCGACTTGTTGAACTCGGCGGGGCGGTGCAGCGCCATGTTCGACCAGACCGGCTCCAGGGCGCGGCCCAGGCGGGTGCGGCGGAAGAGGCTGTACGCCTCCTGGAGCTCGTCGCTCGTCTCCGCGTGCCACCAGATCATCACGTCGGCGTCGGCGCGCAGACCGGACAGGTCGTACGTGCCGCGGATCGTGATGTCCTTGGCGGCGAGCTGGTCGAACAGCTCCTGGACCTCGTCGGCGTAGCCGGCGCGGTCCTCGGGCAGGTTGTCGCGCAGCTTGAAGACGGACCACAGGGTGTAGCGGATGACCTCGTTGAGGTCCTTCGCCTTCTTACCGGCGTTCGGGATCTTTTCGGGCGCACTCATGCGCCTATTCTCGCCCGTCACGAAGAGTGCCCCGCACCAGGGTCGGCCGTTTCCGACGTGGCGATGATCTCGTCGGCCGCGCGCTGCCCGGAGGCGACGCAGGCGGGGATGCCGACGCCCTCGTACGCGGCGCCCGCGAGGCGCAGTCCGGGCAGCCCGGCGACGGCGGCGCGGACCCGGGCGACCCGGGCGAGGTGGCCGACCGGGTACTGCGGCAGGCCGCCGGTCCAGCGGGTCACGGTGGAGGCGACGGGCCGGGCGGTGAGGCCGGTGGCGGCGGCGAGGTCCTTGAGGGAGACGTCGACGAGGTCGGCGTCCTCGCGGCCGAGCTGCTCCTCCTCGCCGTGCCGGCCGACGGAGGTGCGCAGCACGAAGAGGCCGGGGGCGGACTCGGCGACCCAGGACCACTTCTGGCTGGAGAAGGTGGAGGCCTTGATCGTGTGCCCGTCGACGGGCGGCACGAGGAAGCCGGAGCCGGGCGGCAGGCCGGCCGTGTCGGCGCGCCGGAAGGCGAAGGTGACCAGGGCCATCGAGGCGTACTCGACGGCGGCGAGCTCGCCGGCGGCGGCGGGCGCGAGGCCGGCGAGGAGCGCGGCGGCGGGTCCGGCGGGGGTGGCGAGGACGACGGCGTCGGGGGTGAGGACCCGGTCGGCGGTGACCACCTGCCAGCCGCGCGGGCCGGTGCGGCGCAGGGCGGTGACCGGGGTGCCGGTGCGGATCTCGCCGCCGGCGGCGCGGATCGCGTCGGCGACGGCGCCGGGCAGGGTGCCGACGCCGCCCCGGATGCCGGCGAAGACGGCGCCGCCGAGGCCGGTGGCGGCGCCCGCCGGGTCGGCGGGGACGGCGGCGCCGGCCCGCTGGACGGCGCGGACGGCCTCGGCGAGGGTGCCGTGGGCACGGGCGGCCTCGAAGAGGGCGGGGACGGCGGCCTTCATCGAGATGCGGTAGGCGTCGCCCGCGTAGACGCCGCCGAGGAGCGGTTCGACGAGCCGGTCGACGACCTCGTGGCCCATGCGCTCGGCGACGTACGCGCCGATGGCGACGTCCTCGCCGAGCTCGGTCGGCGGGAGCGCGGCGTCCTGGGCGACGCGGCGCACGCCCTCCTCGGAGAGCAGCCCGGCGAGGGCGGCGCCGTCGGCGGGGACGCCCATGACGTGGCCCTTGGGCATGGGGGTGAGCTCGCCCCGGGACCAGACGGAGGCGGTGGCGGTGGCGGGGGCCAGGAGGCGGTCGGCGAGGCCGACCCGTTCGGCGAGCGCGACGGCCTCGGGGCGGCGGGCCAGCAGGGACTCGGCGCCGAGGTCGACGGGGGCGCCGGCGATCTCCCCGGCGAGCAGCTTGCCGCCGAGCCGGCCGCCCGCTTCGAGGAGGGTGACTCTGGCGCCGGAGGTGACGAGGCGGTGGGCGGCGGCCAGGCCGGTGATGCCGCCTCCGATGACGACGACGTCCGGTCCGCCCGTGGGCTGCGCGTTCGCGTTCATGGGACCACTCTCTCAAATCGCCCACGGCTGCCCGTTCCGAGGCCGGACCGTGACCGCTTCGCGACCGGCGGACGGCAACCCGTATCAGGTCCGCTTCGTCAAACGGGCAACGGAGTCAACGGCCTTGGGGGGTCACGTATGCGAGCTGGGCGAGACAGGGGAAGAGCGGTCGCGGCGGCGCTGCTGGCGGGCGGTCTGCTGCTGACCGGCTGTGCCGGCGCGGGCGGGAGCGACTCCGCGACGGCGCAGTCGGACACGGCCGCGCAGAAGCCGGCGTACGAGGGCTCCGGGGCGGGCGCCGCCGGGGCGGAGAAGGCGCCGGCCGCCAAGCCGGGGAGCAAGGCACCGGCGCCGGTGGCGCGGCAGCACGTGATCCGGACCGCCGACATGGCCGTCGAGGTCGAGGACACCGTCAAGGCGCTGACCGCGGCCCGGCGGACGGCCGTGGCGGCGGGCGGTCACGTCGAGGGCGAGACGACCGAGCGGATCGACGACACCCATGTGACCTCCCGGGTGGTGCTCCGCGTCCCCGAGGAGCGGTACGACGCCGTCCTCACCGAACTGGCGGGCTCCGGCAAGCTGGTGTCGCGCAAGGCGGAGGCCAAGGACGTCACCGGCCAGGTGGTGGACGTGGAGAGCCGGATCGCGACCCAGCGGGCGAGCGTGGCGCGGGTGCGGGCGCTGATGGACAAGGCGACGGCGCTGAGCGACGTGGTGACCCTGGAGGCGGAGCTGAGCCGCCGCCAGGCGGACCTGGAGTCGCTGCTGGCGCAGCAGGCGGCGCTGAAGGACAGCACGACGCTGGCGACGATCACCCTGGAGCTGCGGCAGCCGGAGGCCGCCGCGGCGGCCGAGGACGACCGGCCCGGGTTCCTGGACGCGCTCGACGGCGGCTGGAGCGCGCTGGTCACGGCGCTCGCCTGGACGCTGGTGGTGCTCGCCGCCCTGGCGCCGTGGCTGCTGCTGCTCCTCGTGGGCTTCGTGCTCTGGCGGCGGGTGATCCGGCCCCGGCTGCCCCGTCGGCCGCAGCCGCAGCCGGGCGGGCCGTACCAGCCGTGGGCGCGGCCCGAGGCGCGGACGGCGTCCGGCGTGCCGGTCCCGGCGCGCCCCGCCGAGGACGCCGGGGCGGCGGCGGACCAGGAGGGGACCGCCCCCTGAGCGCCGTCCCGTCGTAGCGTGGGCGCATGACGGAACAACTGGTGGTCATCGGCGGGGACGCGGCGGGCATGGCCGCCGCGTCCCAGGCACGCCGGCTCAAGGGGCCCGGGGAGCTGGAGATCGTCGCCTTCGAGCGGGGGCACTTCAGCTCCTACTCGGCCTGCGGCATCCCGTACTGGGTCGGCGGCGACGTCACGGCCCGGGACGAGCTGATCGCCCGCAGCCCCGAGGAGCACCGGGCCCGGGACATCGGCCTGCGGACGCGCACCGAGGTGACCGCGCTCGACGTCGCCGGGCGGCGGGTGCTGGCCCGGGACCTGGAGTCGGGCGCGGAGGGCTGGACCGGCTACGACAAGCTGGTGATCGCGACCGGCGCCCGGCCGCTGCGCCCGCCGCTGCCGGGCATCGACGCGCCGGGGGTGCACGGGGTGCAGACCCTGGACGACGGGCAGGCGCTGCTGGACTCGCTGGGGCTCGCCCGGGGCCGGCGGGCGGTGGTCGTGGGCGCCGGGTACATCGGCGTGGAGATGGCGGAGGCGCTGCTCGGGCGGGGCTTCGAGGTGACGGTCCTCAACCGGGGCGAGCAGCCGATGGCGACGCTCGACCCGGACATGGGGCGGCTGGTGCACGAGGCGATGGACGGCCTGGGGATCACCACGGTCGGCTCGGCGGCCGTGACGAAGATCCTGACGGGCGGGGACGGCCGGGTCCGGGCGGTGGCGACGGACGCGGGCGAGTACCCGGCGGACGTGGTGGTGCTCGGCATGGGCGTGGTGCCGGAGACCTCGCTGGCGCGGGCGGCGGGGCTGCCGCTGGGCGCGCACGGCGGACTGCTGACGGACCTGGCGATGCGGGTGCGGGGCCACGAGGACATCTGGGCGGGCGGCGACTGCGTCGAGGTCCTGGACCTGGTGTCGGGGCGGGAGCGGCACGTCCCGCTGGGCACCCACGCCAACAAGCACGGCCAGATCATCGGCTCCAACGTGGGCGGCGGCTACGCGACCTTCCCCGGGGTGGTCGGCACGGCGGTGTCGAAGGTGTGCGACCTGGAGATCGCCAGGACGGGGCTGCGGGAGAAGGACGCCCGGGCGGTGGGGCTGCGGTACGTGACGGTGACGATCGAGTCGACGAGCCGGGCGGGCTATTACCCGGGGGCGGCGCCGATGACGGTGAAGATGCTGGCCGAGAAGCGCACCGGGCGGCTGCTCGGGGTCCAGATCGTCGGCCGGGAGGGCGCGGCGAAGCGGGTGGACGTCGCGGCGGTGGCGCTCACGGCGGGGATGACGGTCGAGGCGATGACCGCCCTGGACCTGGGGTACGCGCCGCCGTTCTCCCCGGTGTGGGACCCGGTCCTGGTGGCGGCCCGCAAGGCGGTGGCGGCGGTACGGGCGGCGGGCTGAGCCGGGGCGCCGGACGCGGCGACGGCCGTCCCCGGGGCATGGGGACGGCCGTCGCGGGCGCGGAGCGGCTCAGACGGCGGTGCGGGTGTGCACGTGGTCGACGAGCCCGGTCAGGGCGTCCGGGTCCATCGCCGGCATGACGCCGTGGCCCAGGTTGAAGACGTGGCCCTCCAGGCCCCGCGCGGCGGCGAGGACCTCGTCGGCCTTCTCCTGGACGACCTCGCGGGAGGCGAAGAGCACGGCCGGGTCCAGGTTGCCCTGGAGCGCCTTGCCGGGGCCGACGCGGCGGGCGGCCGCGTCGAGCGGGACGCGCCAGTCGACGCCGACGACGTCCGCGCCCGCCTCGCCCATGAGGCCGAGCAGCTCGCCGGTGCCGACGCCGAAGTGGATGCGCGGGACGCCGTAGGAGGCGACCGCGTCGAAGACCTTGGCGGAGGCGGGCATGACCGAGCGCCGGTAGTCGGCGGGGGCCAGCGCGCCGACCCAGGAGTCGAAGAGCTGGACGGCGGAGGCGCCGGCCTCGATCTGCACCTTGAGGAAGGCGGAGGTGATCTCGGCGAGGCGGTCGAGCAGGTCGGCCCACAGCTGCGGGTCGCCGTACATGAGGGCCTTGGTGTGCTCGTGGCTGCGGGACGGGCCGCCCTCGACGAGGTAGCTCGCGAGGGTGAACGGCGCGCCGGCGAAGCCGATGAGCGGGGTGGCGCCGAGCTCGCCGGTCAGCATCCCGATGGCCTCGGTGACGTAGTGCACGTCCTCGGGGGTCAGGTCGCGCAGCCGGGCCAGGTCGGCGCGGGTGCGGATCGGGTCGGCGACGACGGGGCCCACGCCGGGCTTGATGTCGAGGTCGATGCCGATGGCCTTCAGCGGGACGACGATGTCGCTGAAGTAGATCGCGGCGTCGACCTTGTGGCGGCGCACGGGCTGCAGGGTGATCTCGGTGACCAGCTCGGGCCGCATGCACGACTCGAGCATCGGGATGCCCTCGCGGACCTTGAGGTACTCGGGCAGCGACCGCCCGGCCTGCCGCATGAACCAGACCGGCGTGTGCGGCACCGGCTCCCGGCGGCACGCCTTGAGGAACGCGGAGTCGTACGTCTGCGGCTGGTGCTTCGTCTGCTGGCCCTTCGGGCTGTCAATGGCGCTCACGCCCAGAATCTTCGCATGTGGCGAGAAGCCGCTCGCCCGGCGCGGGTGTCCCTCCCTGCGCACGGGCCCCGTTCCGCCTACTCTTCCCCGCATGGCTGCGGCTCAGGGACATTTTTCCGATCATTCCGACGGCATTCGAGGGACGGAGAAGACGGCGGGCGACAGGGACCCCACGGAGAAGAACCCGGTGCCTCCCGCGTTCGGGCGGGCGGTCGAGGGGCTGCGCACGGCCCGGCTGCGGCCGGAGATCGAGGTCGATCCGACCCGGCCGCCGCAGCGGCTCGCCCCGTACGCGTACGCCCTGGAGGCGGCCGTGGTGGACGGCGAGGACGATCTGGCGGACGGCCGGCTCGTGCTGCTGCACGACCCGGCCGGGCACGAGGCCTGGAAGGGCGCCTTCCGGCTGGTGACCCTGGTCAGGGCCGAGCTGGAGCCGGAGATGGCCGCCGATCCGCTGCTGCCGGAGGTCTGCTGGTCCTGGCTGACCGGGGCGTTCGAGGCGCGCGGTCTGGCGTACGGGGAGGCGAGCGGGACCGTCACGATGGCGGGTTCGCACTACTTCGGGGGCCTGGCGGAGCGGCGTCCGGCGACCCAGATCGAGATCCGCGCCTCGTGGACGCCCCGGGAGGGGGCGGGCGGGGTGCCGGACACCGGGGCGCACCTGGCGGCCTGGTGCGACCTGCTCTGCCAGATCGCGGGGCTGCCGCCGACGCCGGCCGATCCGGGGGCGGGGACGACCTCGGGCGCGGGGGTCGTCTCGCTGCCGCAGCGGCGCGGACCGCAGCAGCCCTAGGACCTGTCGTCACACTCCCGCCCGCCTCGCGACGCCCTCCGGGCGACGACGGGAGTGTGACGACAGGTCCTAGCAGGCCGGGGCGTGCGCGTGGGGGCGCCGGGCCGTATAGAACGTCGATTTCCGGACAGATCTGGTGGCGCGGCGCGTACGGCTCGTACGATGATCGATCACGCGTCCGAATTGCCCCAATTATTACTCACCAAATCGTGATCTTTCCCTAAAGGCGGGCGGCCCAGCTGCCGAAGGAGTCAGTGACCCCTTCACAGCACGGGTTCGCCCCCGGCTTCTTCCCCGAGCCGGCTCCGTCCCGCACCTTCCCAGGAGGCCTGGTGTCCGTTCTCCTCGAGCAGCCCGCAAGCCTGGTCGCCTACCGCCCGAACAAGCCGACGGCCATGGTCGTCGTGGCCGACCCGCGCGTCCGCTCCACCGTCACCCGCCACCTGTGGGCGCTCGGCGTGCGCGACGTCATCGAGGCGTCGTCCATCGCGGAGGCCCGCCCCCGCGTCGGCAACCCGCGCGACATCTGCGTGGCCGACGTCCACCTCCCGGACGGCAGCGGACTCACCCTGCTGTCCGAGACCCGCGCGGCGGGCTGGCCCAACGGCCTGGCCCTGTCCGCCGCCGACGACATCGGCGCCGTGCGCAACGCCCTCGCGGGCGGCGTCAAGGGCTACGTCGTCACCGGTACGCGCACCAACATCGGCCACCCGACCCGCCCCGGCGCCGCCCCCATCGGCTCCGCCGCGGCCCGCCTCGGCCACCGCCGCCCCCCGGGTGCCCCGAGCCACCCGGGCGGCTACCGCGAGCTCTCCGGCCGTGAGGTCGAGGTGCTCCGGCTGGTGGCCGAGGGCCAGTCCAACAAGGCGATCGGCGTCTCCATGGGCCTGTCCGCCCTGACCGTGAAGAGCCACCTCGCCCGCATCGCCCGCAAGCTGGGCACCGGTGACCGGGCCGGCATGGTCGCCGTGGCCCTGCGCACCGGGATCATCCACTGAGCGGCACCCCCCTTCTCGTCCCCCTCCCCCTCCCCGTCCCCTTCTCCGTCCCCTTCTCCACCTCCCTCCCCCGCCCCGAAGCCCCGAACCGCTGACGCACCGAGCCCCGGCAGGCTCCACGGCGTGGACAAACCCCCGGCACCTGTCGACGGAACGTTCCCTCCGGCGCGACCACCCCGGTCGTTCCGGCCGTTCCGTCGGCGGGTGCTTGCCATTCGCAGATACCCTTGACAGGTGACCGACGCCCAAGACACCGCAAGCGACACAGCGCTGCGAACCACCGGGGGCGCCCCCTCGGACGACGACGTCCCTGCGAGTGGGCTGCCGATCCCGTTGCTCGAACCCCGCGAGGGCGTTCCGCCCGTCGTGGAGACCGCCGAGGCCCTCGCCGAGGTCGTCGCCGCCTTCGCGGCCGGCCGGGGCCCCGTGGCCGTGGACGCCGAGCGCGCCTCCGGCTACCGCTACGGACAGCGCGCCTACCTCGTCCAGCTCCGCCGCGAGGGCGCGGGCACCGCGCTGATCGACCCGGTCGGCTGCCCGGACCTGACGGCCCTCGGCGAGGCGCTGGCCGGCACCGAATGGATCCTGCACGCCGCGACCCAGGACCTGCCGTGCCTGCGGGACATAGGCATGGTGCCGACGCGGCTCTTCGACACCGAGCTCGCCGGACGCCTCGCGGGCTTCCCCCGGGTCGGCCTCGGCGCGATGGTCGAGTCCGTCCTGGGCTACGCCCTGGAGAAGGGGCACTCCGCCGTCGACTGGTCCACCCGCCCGCTGCCCGAGCCCTGGCTGCGCTACGCCGCGCTCGACGTGGAGCTCCTCGTCGACCTGCGCGACGCGCTGGAGGAGGAGCTCGACCGGCAGGGGAAGCTGGGCTGGGCCCTGGAGGAGTTCGACGCCATCGCCTCGGCCCCGCCGGCCCCGCCGCGCAAGGACCCCTGGCGCCGCACCTCCGGGATGCACAAGGTGCGCAGACGCCGTCAGATGGCGGTGGTCCGCGAGCTGTGGACCGCCCGGGACAAGGTGGCACAGCGGCGGGACGTCTCCCCCGGCAAGGTGCTGAGCGACGCGGCGATCGTGGAGGCGGCCCTCGCGCTGCCGCCGAACGCGGGTGCCCTGTCGGCGCTGCCCGGCTACGGCCAGCGGATGGGCAAGCGGCAGCTGGAGCAGTGGCAGGCGGCCGTGGACCGGGCGAAGGCGCTGCCGGAGTCGGAGCTTCCGCAGCCGGGCCAGCAGCCGGCGGGTCCCCCGCCGCCGCGCGCCTGGGCCGACAAGGACCCGGCCGCCGCGGCCCGGCTCTCGGCGGCGCGCGCCGCGGTGTCGGCGCTGGCGGAGGAGCTGAACCTGCCGCAGGAGAACCTGATCACGCCGGACACCGTGCGGCGGGTCTGCTGGGAGCCCCCGGCACCGGTGACCGCGGACACGGTCGCCGAGGCGCTCACCGCGCACGGCGCCCGCGCGTGGCAGGTCGGCCTGGTGACCCCGCTCCTGACCACGGCTCTCCAGGCCCACCCGTAACGTCCCCACCGCCCCGGACCTGACGAAGTACGGGCGACACCGCCACCGAGCACGAGCCCCCGGCCCCCGGTCCGGGGGCTTCGGCGTACCGTCGCGCGGTGTGACCTTCGCCGCTTGGCGCGGGGGGACTGGGCAGTCTGGTTACTCACAAGTAGCATGGGGGAGCAAGCGCGCGCTTAGGCGCGTGCCGGGCAGTGCGCCCGCAGCAGTGCCATCCCGCACCCTGGAGGAGAGCCATCGTGCCTCGTACCGTCAGGGACGTCGTCTTCGTCGACGGCGTCCGTACCCCGTTCGGCAAGGCGGGCCCGAAGGGCATCTACCACGAGACCCGCGCCGACGACCTCGTCGTCAAGGCCATCCGGGAGCTGCTGCGCCGCAACCCCGGTCTCGACCCCGCCAAGATCGACGAGGTCGCCATCGCCGCGACCACGCAGATCGGCGACCAGGGCCTGACCCTCGGCCGGACCGCGGGCATCCTCGCGGGGCTGCCGCAGTCCGTGCCCGGCTACTCCATCGACCGCATGTGCGCCGGTGCGCTGACCGCCGTCACCTCGGTGGCCGGTTCGATCGCCTTCGGCGCCTACGACGCCGTCATCGCCGGTGGCGTCGAGCACATGGGCCGTCACCCCATGGGCGAGGGCGTGGACCCGAACCCGCGCTTCGTCAGCGAGAAGCTGGTCGACGAGTCCGCCCTGTTCATGGGCATGACCGCCGAGAACCTGCACGACCGCTACCCCTCCATCACCAAGCGGCGCGCCGACGAGTACGCCGTGCGCTCGCAGGAGAAGGCCGCCAAGGCGTACGCCGACGGCAAGATCCAGCAGGACCTGGTGCCGGTCTCGGTGCGCCGCACCTCGCCGGAGGCCGGTGAGACCGGCTGGGGCCTGGTCACCGCCGACGAGCCGATGCGCCCGGGCACCACCCTGGAGTCGCTGGCGGGCCTGAAGACGCCGTTCCGCGTCCACGGCAACGTCACCGCGGGCAACGCGGCCGGCCTGAACGACGGCGCCACCGCCTCGATCATCGCCTCCGAGGACTTCGCCCGCGAGAACGGCCTCCCGGTCAAGATGCGCCTCGTCTCCTACGCCTTCGCCGGCGTGGAGCCCGAGGTCATGGGCTACGGCCCGATCCCGGCGACCGAGAAGGCGCTGGCCAAGGCCGGTCTGTCGATCGACGACATCCAGCTCTTCGAGATCAACGAGGCCTTCGCCGTCCAGGTCCTCGCCTTCCTGGAGCACTACGGCATCGCCGACGACGACGCCCGCGTCAACCAGTACGGCGGCGCCATCGCGTACGGCCACCCGCTCGCCTCCTCCGGCGTCCGTCTGATGACGCAGCTGGCCCGCCAGTTCGAGGAGCAGCCGGAGGTCCGCTACGGCCTCACCACCATGTGCGTCGGCTTCGGCATGGGCGCCACGGTCATCTGGGAGAACCCGAACCACAAGGACGCCGGAGGCAGCAAGTGAGCACCACCGCAGAGCTTCTGAAGGGCGCCGCCGAGCTCTTCCCGGACGAGGTCGTCACCTCGGCCCACGTACGTCACTTCGAACTCCCCGCGGGCGCGGGCCGGTTCGCGCTGATCACGCTGGACAACGGCTTCGACCACACCAAGCCGACCACCTTCGGCCCGCAGTCGCTGGCGAACCTGAACACCGCGATCGACCAGGTCGAGGCCGAGGCCGCGAACGGTGAGATCGTCGGCGTCGGCGTCACCGGCAAGCCGTTCATCTTCGCCGTCGGCGCCGACCTCAAGGGCGTCGAGCTGCTCAAGCGGCACGAGGACGCGCTCGCCATCGGCAAGGGCGGCCACGACGTCTTCAAGCGCCTCGCGGGCCTCGCCGTGCCGACCTTCGCGTACTACAACGGCGCGGCCATGGGCGGCGGCGTCGAGGTCGGTCTGCACTGCACCTACCGCACCGTGTCGAAGGCCCTGCCGGCCTTCTCTCTGCCCGAGGTCTTCCTCGGTCTGGTGCCCGGCTGGGGCGGCTGCACGATCCTGCCGAACCTGATCGGCGCGGAGAAGGCCGTCTCGGTCATCATCGAGAACAGCCTCAACCAGAAC
Organism: Streptomyces sp. NPDC042100; assembly: GCF_055582325.1. NCBI lineage: Bacteria > Bacillati > Actinomycetota > Actinomycetes > Kitasatosporales > Streptomycetaceae > Streptomyces > Streptomyces sp. NPDC042100. Next base: position 315,492 of record NZ_JBVJDK010000006.1, on the reverse strand, counting down.
CGCCAGCTCAAGGGCGCGCAGGTCTTCGAGCTCGGCATCGCCGACGCGCTCTTCGAGGGCGCCGACTTCCTGGAGCAGTCCCTCATCTGGACGGCCGGCGTCCTCAACGGCTCCGTCACCGTCGAGCGCCTGGAGATCGACCGCGGCGAGGGCTGGGACCAGGCCGTCGCCAAGGGCCGTGCCATCGCCGACTCCAAGGTGCACGGCGCCGCCCCTGCCGCCTACCGCGCCCTCGACATCATCGAGGCAGCCAAGGACGGCGACCTGCAGAAGGGCTACGACGCCGAGGACCAGGCCCTCGCGGACCTGATCATGGGCGGCGAGCTCCGCTCCGGCATCTACGCCTTCAACCTGGTGCAGAAGCGCGCCAAGCGCCCCGCCGGCGCGCCGGACAAGTCGCTGGCCCGCCCGGTCACCAAGGTCGGCGTCGTCGGCGCCGGCCTGATGGCCTCCCAGCTCGCCCTGCTCTTCCTGCGCCGCCTGGAGGTGCCGGTCGTCCTGACCGACATCGACCAGGAGCGCGTCGACAAGGGCGTCGGCTACGTCCACGGCGAGATCGAGAAGCTGCTCGGCAAGGGCCGCATCAACCAGGACAAGGCCAACCGCCTCAAGGGCCTGGTCTCCGGCGTGCTCGACAAGGCCGAGGGCTTCGCGGACGCGGACTTCATCATCGAGGCCGTGTTCGAGGAGATGTCCGTCAAGCAGAAGGTGTTCGCGGAGGTCGAGGCGGTCGCCCCGGCGCACGCGATCCTCGCCACCAACACCTCCTCGCTGTCGGTCTCCGAGATGGCCTCGAAGCTCCAGCACCCCGAGCGCGTGGTCGGCTTCCACTTCTTCAACCCGGTCGCGATCCTCCCGCTCCTGGAGATCGTGCGCGGCGAGCGGACCGACGACGCCTCGCTGGCCACCGCCTTCGGCGTCGCCAGGAAGCTGAAGAAGACGGCCGTGCTCACGAAGGACGCCCCGGCGTTCGTCGTGAACCGCATCCTGACCCGCTTCATGGGCGAGATCCAGAACGTCATCGACGAGGGCACCCCCGTCGCCGTCGCCGAGAAGGGCGTCGAGCCGCTCGGCCTGCCGATGTCGCCGCTGGTGCTCCTGGAGCTGGTCGGCCCGGCGATCGGTCTGCACGTCTCCGAGACCCTGAACCGCGCCTTCCCGGAGCGCTTCACCGTCTCCCCCAACCTGAAGGCGGTCGTCGAGGCCGGCAAGCGCGGCTTCTACGTCTACAAGCCGGAGAACGGCTTCAAGCCGGAGCTCGACCCCGAGGTCGCCGCCCTCCTCAAGCAGGGCGACGTCGTCCTGACCGAGGAGCAGGTCCGCGCCCGCGTCCTGGACGCGGTCGCGCAGGAGATCGGCCTGATGCTGGAGGAGGGTGTCGTCGCCGAGGCGCAGGACATCGACCTCTGCCTGATCACGGGCGCGGGCTGGCCCTTCCACCTGGGCGGCATCACGCCGTACCTGGACCGTGAGGGCGTCTCCGAGCGCGTCAACGGCAAGCGATTCCTCGCGCAGGGCGTGGCGAGCGTCCCCGCGTAACCCCGCCGTACGGCCCCTGACGGCCCCGGTTCCGCTTCGGCGGTGCCGGGGCCGTCATGCTGGGTGCCATGGAGCTGCTGATCGTCGACGGGGCGAATGTCGTGGGGTCCGTACCCGATGGGTGGTGGAAGGACCGGTTCGGGGCCGCCGAGCGGCTGCGGGACCGGCTCGCCGCGCGCGGCGGGCCTCCGGAGGGCGGCCCGTACGAGATCGTGCTCGTGGTGGAGGGCCGGGCCCGGGGCGTGGCCTCCGTGCCCGGGGTACGGGTCGAGGACGCGCCCGGCAGCGGTGACGACCACATCGTGGAGCTGGTCCGGAACGCGGCCGGCCAGCCGTGTCTGGTGGTCACGGCCGACCGGGAGCTGCGGCGGCGGGTGGCGGAGGCCGGCGGGCACTGCGCCGGCCCGCGGAGCCTGCCCTAGGGGGTGTCGTCACACTCCCGTCCGCCTCGCGACGACGGGACTTCGACGACCGGCCCTAGCCGTTCGCCCGTTCCGGGGCCAGGCGGCTGTGGGTGCGGCCGTACAGGTAGTAGACGACGAAGCCGATCAGCATCCAGACGGCGAAGCGGAACCAGGTCTCGGCGGGCAGGTTGAGCATCAGCCAGACCGAGGCGGCGATCGAGATGACCGGCAGTACCGGGACCCACGGGGTGCGGAAGGCGCGGGGCAGGTCGGGGCGGGTGCGGCGCAGCACGATCACACCGACGGCGACCACGACGAAGGCGAACAGGGTGCCGATGTTCACCAGGGTCGCCAGCTCGTTGATGCTGGTGAAGCCGGCGACGACGGCGATGACCGCGCCGAGCAGGATGGTCGGCCGGTACGGGGTCCTGAAGCGCGGGTGGGTGATGGAGAAGAAGCGGGGCAGCAGCCCGTCCCGGCTCATCGCGAAGAACACCCGGGTCTGGCCGAGCAGCAGGATCAGGCAGACGGTGGTGAGGCCGATGGCGGCGCCGAAGCTGATCACACCGGCGTAGAAGGGGTGGCCGACGGCCTTGAAGGCGTCGGCGAGCGGGGCGCTGACGGAGAGCTCGGTGTACTTCTGCATCCCGGTGACGACGAGGGCGACGGCCACGTACAGGACCGTGCAGATGAGCAGCGAGCCGAGGATGCCTCGGGGCATGTCCCGCTGCGGCAGCTTGGTCTCCTCGGCGGCGGTGGCGACCACGTCGAAGCCGATGAAGGCGAAGAAGACGACGGAGGCGGCGGTGAAGATGCCCATCACGCCGAAGTTGGTCGGCGCGTAGCCGAACATCAGCTGGACCAGCGGCTCGGTCCAGTCGGAGCCGCCGCCGGGCGGGGTGACCGCGGGCGGGATGAACGGCTTGTAGTTGTCGCCGACGATGAAGAACAGGCCCGCGACGATCACGATCATGACGACCATGACCTTGATGGAGACGACCACGGCGGTGATCCGCGCCGAGAGCTTCATGCCGAGCACGAGGACCGCGGTCAGCACCAGTACCAGCAGGAACGCGAGGATGTCGAAGGTGCCGCCGGCCACGTCCGGGCCTTCGAGGGCGGCCGGCAGGTGCCAGCCGATGTTGTCCATCAGCGAGCGCACGTAGCCGGACCAGCCGACGGCGACGACGGCGGTGCCGAGCGCGAACTCCAGGACCAGGTCCCAGCCGATGATCCAGGCCGGCAGCTCGCCGATGGAGGCGTACGCGAAGGTGTACGCGGATCCCGCCACCGGCACCGTGGAGGCGAACTCCGCGTAGCACAGGGCGGCGAGCGCGCAGACGATGCCGGCGACGACGAAGGCGAGCGCGGTGGCCGGGCCCGCGTTCTCCTTGGCGACCTTGCCGGTGAGGACGAAGATGCCGGTGCCGATGATGACGCCGACGCCGAAGACCGTGAGGTCCCAGGCGGACAGGGACTTCCTGAGGGCGTGCTCCGGCTCCTCGGTGTCGCGGATCGACTGCTCGACCGACTTGGTGCGGAACACCCCTGCGCTCGCGGGTGGTCGCTGGTCCGTACTCATGTCGCACCTCCTGCCGGGTGGGCTGCCCGCCCCCGGGCCGGAATGCACGCGTAAGGGCCGGTCGGCACTCCGAAGAGTGAACCGACCGGCCCAAAGGTGACGCTCAGCGAGCCGGCCGGCGGTCCGCCGCCGGCCCCCGCCGGATCAGTCCCGGACGGGCGCCACGGCCTTGGCGCTCGCCTCGAACCTGCCGTCCATCCGCGAGACCAGGCCGGTGACCTGGCGCGCGATGTCCGGGGCGGTGAGCCCGATCTCCGCCATGACCTCGCCCCGGGAGGCGTGGTCGAGGAAGACCGGCGGGATGCCGAAGTCGCGCAGCGGGACGTCGACGCCAGCGTCGCGCAGCGCCTGGGCGACCGCCGAGCCGACGCCGCCGACGCGGCTGTTGTCCTCGACGGTGACGACCACGCGGTGCTGCTCGGCGAGCGGGGGCAGGGCCTCGTCGACGGGCTTGACCCAGCGCGGGTCGACCACGGTGGTGGAGATGCCCTGCTTGTCGAGCAGGTCGGCGATCTCCAGGCACATCGGCGCCAGGGCGCCGACCGAGACGAGGAGCACGTCCGGCTTGTCGGTGCCCGGCTCGCGGAGCACGTCCATGCCGCCGATCCGGCGCAGCGCCGGGACGGCCGGGCCGACCGCGCCCTTGGAGAAGCGGACCACGGTGGGGGCGTCGGTGACCTCGACGGCCTCGCGCAGCTGGGCGCGGACCTGCTCGGCGTCGCGCGGCGCGGCGAGCCGCAGACCGGGCACGACCTGGAGGATCGACATGTCCCACATGCCGTTGTGGGAGGCGCCGTCGGTGCCGGTGACACCGGCCCGGTCCAGGACGAAGGTGACGCCGCACTTGTGCAGGGCCACGTCCATCAGGACCTGGTCGAAGGCGCGGTTGAGGAAGGTCGCGTAGACGGCGAAGACCGGGTGGAGGCCGCCGGTGGCGAGGCCCGCCGCGGAGACCGCGCCGTGCTGCTCGGCGATGCCGACGTCGAACACGCGGTCGGGGAAGGCCTTGGCGAACTTGTCGAGGCCGACCGGCTGGAGCATGGCCGCGGTGATCGCGACGATGTCCGCGCGCTCCTTGCCGAGCTCGACCATCTCCTGGCCGAAGACGCTGGTCCAGTCGGCGCCGGAGGAAGCGATCGGCAGACCCGTGTCGGGGTGGATCTTGCCGACGGCGTGGAAGCGGTCCGCCTCGTCCTGGAGGGCCGGCTGGTAGCCACGGCCCTTCTCGGTGAGGCAGTGCACGATCACCGGGCCGCCGAAGCGCTTGGCGCGGGTCAGCGCGGACTCCAGGGCCTCGATGTCGTGCCCGTCGATGGGGCCGACGTACTTCAGGCCGAGGTCCTCGAACATGCCCTGCGGGGCGATGAAGTCCTTGAGGCCCTTCTTGGCGCCGTGCAGGGTCTCGTAGAGCGGCTTCCCGACGACCGGGGTGCGCTCCAGGATGTCCTTGCCACGGGCGAGGAAGCGCTCGTAGCCGTCGGTGGTGCGCAGGGTCGCCAGGTGGTTGGCGAGGCCGCCGATGGTCGGGGCGTAGGAACGCTCGTTGTCGTTCACCACGATGACCAGCGGGCGGTCCTTGGCGGCGGCGATGTTGTTCAGCGCCTCCCAGGCCATGCCGCCGGTGAGGGCGCCGTCGCCGATGACCGCGACGACGTGGTCGTCCTTGCGGCGGATCTCGTTGGCCTTGGCCAGTCCGTCGGCCCAGCCGAGGACGGTGGAGGCGTGCGAGTTCTCGATGACGTCGTGCTCGGACTCCGCCTGCGAGGGGTAGCCGGACAGGCCGCCCTTCATCTTGAGCTTGGAGAAGTCCTGGCGGCCCGTGAGCAGCTTGTGGACGTAGCTCTGGTGCCCGGTGTCGAAGAGCACCTTGTCCTTGGGCGAGTCGAAGACGCGGTGCAGGGCGATGGTCAGCTCGACCACGCCGAGGTTGGGGCCGAGGTGCCCGCCGGTCTTGGAGACGGCGTCCACGAGGAACGACCTGATCTCTCCGGCCAGCTGGTCCAGCTGTTCCGAGGAGAGCCGGTCCAGATCTCGCGGTCCCCTGATACGGGTCAGCAGAGCCACCCGTGCCTCCTTGCGTTTGAGCTGGTCGAGCTTGCCGATTTGTCGAGTCTAATGTTCCGTCTTGGATCGCGGGCATCGGGCCGGGGTACCGAGGGTCACTCGAATGGCCGACACGCCGCTGATCCGTGCGGCCGTGCACTGGTCCGGACGCGGCAGCGCCCGGCGCCGGTTCTCGGCGCCGGGCGGAGTGTGGCGAGCGTTACGCCCGCCCGGACACGCCCTAGGCGCGCCCCGCGGTCTTCTGCGTGCGGCGGGAGACCGAGTCGATCACGACGGCGGCGAGCAGCACCGCGCCGGTGATCATGTTCTGGATGGCGTTGGACATGCCGATCATGTTCAGGCCCTGCTGGATCGACTGGATGACGATCATGCCGAGGAGGGCGGACCAGACCTTGCCCCGGCCGCCGAAGAGGCTGGTGCCGCCGATCACGGCCGCGGCGATGACCAGCATCAGCGTGTTGCCGCCGCCGAGGCTCTTGGTCGCGCCGCCGGAGAGGCTCGCGATGAACAGTCCGCCGAAGGCGGCGAGGGTGCCGGAGATCGCGAAGACGGCGATCCGGACCCGGTCCACGTTGATGCCGGCGCGCCGGGCCGCCTCGGCGTTGCCGCCGACCGCGAAGACCTTGCGGCCGAAGAGGGTGCGGCGGGCCACGAAGTCCGCGATCACCAGGACGGCCACGAAGAGCACCAGGGCCAGCGGGAGGCCTCGGGCGCCGGCGGGCTCGTTCATCACGTACGCGACGACGAAGACCAGGACGGCGACGACGGCGGTGCGCAGCACGATCTCGGCGACCGGGCGGGCCGGGAGCTGGGCGGCCTTGCGGCGGCCGCTGTCGCGCAGCAGGGAGAACAGGTACGCGGCGACGGCGACGAGCGCCAGGCCGTAGGCGGCGATCTTGTCGGCGAAGAAGTAGTTGGTGAGGTTCTCCACCACGCTGCCGGACGGCGTGTTGATGGAGCCCTCGCCGCCCATGAGCCACTCCTGGAGGCCCATCCAGCCGAGGAAGCCCGCCAGGGTGACGACGAACGCGGGGACGCCGATCTTGGCGAAGAAGAAGCCGTGCAGCGCGCCGATCACGGTGCCCGTGAGCACCGCGAGCACGATGGACAGCCACTGGTTCATGCCGTTGCCGACCTGGAGCCCCGCCCAGACCGCGGCGCCGACGCCGGCGACGGAGCCCATCGACAGGTCGATCTCGCCGAGGACGAGGACGAAGACGATGCCGACGGCCATGATGCCGAGGCCGGAGGCGTACACCGCGACGTTGGCGACGGAGCTCGCGGAGAGGAAGTTGGCGTTCTGGATCTGGAAGACGACCGCGATGACGATCAGGCCCAGGATCACGGGGAGCGAACCGAGCTCGCCGCCGCGTATCTTGCGGGTGAACTCCGTCCAGTACCCCTTGACACCCTCCTCGCGGATGAGGAGGCGGGGGTCCACGGCCGGTACGGGCGCGGCGGGGCCCTCGGCGGGGGCTGCGGGCGTCTTGGCGAGGTCGCTCACTGGGAGTCCTCCTTCGCGGGCTGGTCGGCCTTGCGCGCCTGCCTGCGGGTCACGGCGTTGTCCGTGGCGCCGGTGATGGCGGCGATGATCGTCTCGTGGGTGGTGTCCTCGACGTCGAAGACCCCGTTGTTGCGGCCGAGGCGGAGCACGGCGACCTTGTCGGCGACGGCGCGGACGTCGGCCATGTTGTGGCTGATGAGGATGACGCCGTGGCCGCGCTCGCGCAGCCGCTCCACCAGGTCGAGGACCTGGGCCGTCTGCTCGACGCCGAGGGCGGCGGTGGGCTCGTCGAGGATGACGATCTTCGGGTCGCCGATCAGGGCGCGGGCGATGGCCACGACCTGCCGCTGACCGCCGGAGAGGGCGGCGACGGGGATGCGGACCGAGGGGATGCGGATGGACAGGGTGTCCAGCAGCTCCCGGGCGCGCTTCTCCATGGCGATCTCGTCGAGCACCTTGGCGGAGCTGAGCTCGCTGCCGAGGAAGAGGTTGGCGACGACGTCGAGGTTGTCGCAGAGCGCCAGGTCCTGGTAGACGGTGGCGACCCCGAGGTTCTGGGAGTCGTGGGGCTTGGTGATCTGGACGGGGCGGCCGTCCCATTCGATGGTGCCCTCGTCGATCGGGTGGACACCCGAGATCGTCTTGACGAGGGTCGACTTGCCGGCGCCGTTGTCGCCCACCAGGGCGACGACCTCTCCGGCATGGATCTCCAGATCGACATCGGTGAGCACCTGGACGGCGCCGAACCGCTTGGAGACCCCGCGCAACGCCAGCACGGGCGTAGCGGACACGTGAATCATCTCCTTCGCCGCCTGACCGGCGGGGATGTAATGCGAGGAGCGCGGCGGGACACCGCGAGCAGCGAGGGGGTCCGGCGCCCCGCCCCCGCTTGCGGGGCGTGGATGTGGGGCGGGGGCGCCGGATGGTCTTCCGTGGGGGGCGGGGCGGGCTACTTGATGCCCGCGGCCTCGCAGGCCGCCTTGTACTCGGCGGTGCAGATGTCGGCGGCCTTGTAGACGTTGTCCGCGATGATCGTGGAGGCGATGTTCTCCTTGGTCACGACCTGCGCGTCGTACAGCTTGGCCGGGATGTCCTTGAACTCGCCGGTGAGGCTGGTGACCTTGACGGGGACGAGGTCGTCGATCTTCTCGCCCTTGAGGAGCTTGACCGCGATCTCGGCGGTGGTCTCGGCCTCGGGCTTGATCTGCTTGTAGATGGTGAAGGCCTGATCGCCCTTCAGGATCCGCTGCAGACCCGCGAGTTCGGCGTCCTGGCCGCCGACCGGGACCTTGACGCCCTGCTTGCTGAGGGCGGTGATGATGCCGCCGGCCATGCCGTCGTTGGCGGAGTAGACGCCCTGGAAGCCCGCCTTGCCCAGGGAGTCGATGGCGGCGCCCATCTTCTTGTTGGCCTCGTCCGGGGACCAGTCCGGGATGTCCTGCTCGTAGACGACCTTCTTGACGCCGGTGTCGAGGACGCTGTGGGCGCCCTTCTTGAACAGCGGGGCGTTGGGGTCGGTCGGCGAGCCGTTGATCATGACAACGTTGGCGTCCTTCGCCTTGTCGCCGAGCGCCTTCACCAGGGCCTCGCCCTGGAGGCGGCCGATCTTCTCGTTGTCGTACGAGACGTAGGCGGAGATCGGGCCCTCGGCCAGGCGGTCGTACGCGACCACCTTGACGCCCTTCTTCTCGGCCTGCTGGACCCAGGACTTGGTGGCCTTGTAGTCGACCGAGTCCAGGATGATGACCTTCACGCCCTGCGTGACGAGCGCGTCGAACTGCTTCTTCTGCGTCTCGGTGTCCTGCGCGGCGTTGTTGTACTTGACCTCGCAGTCCGAGCACAGGGACTTGATCTTCGCCTCGATGATCGGGCGGTCGAAGGTCTCGTAGCGGGTGGTCTTGTTCTCCGGCAGGAGCAGGCCGATCGTCTTGCTGTCGCCGCCGTTCGCGTCGCCCGAACCGCTGTCGCCCGCCTTGCCGCAGGCGGCGAGGGAGAGGGCCATGGAAACCGCGGCCGTGCCTATGACGACGCGGCGCGTCATTGCGTTCATGTGGGGTTGCCTCCCTGACGAGGCCGCGACGTTGCGGCCGAGGTGGCTGGAAGTCAACTCGGCCGCAGGGTCGCCGTCAAGGAGTAAATCCTTAACGAGATGACAACGGTGCCATCCGTTATCTAAGTGAACGCAAGAGTGGCCCCGTTGAGGGAGCTCCCCACGCCACCCTCCAAAAGCGTCGAATCGCCCATTTCGCTGAGAACGAGGGCGAGCGCGCCGAGGACTTCGGCCCGGCCGCCCAGCGCCCCCTGGGCCAGCGAGAGCTGCCGGGCGGCGCTGGGGATCGCGTACCGCGACACGGAGTCCCTGATGGGCGTCAGGACCAGCTCACCGGCCTCCGCGAGGTCGCCGCCGAGGATCACCCGGCTCGGGTTCAGGAGGTTGCAGAGGTTGGCGATGCCGCTGCCGATGTGCCGGCCGACGTCGGCGATCACCCGGCGGCAGCCGGGGTCGCCCTCGCGGGCCAGCTGGACCACCCGCTCCATGGTCAGGTCGGCACCGTGGCTCGACTGGAGCAGCGGCAGCACGTACCGGGCGGCGGTGAAGGTCTCCAGGCAGCCCCGGTTGCCGCAGCGGCACACCGGCCCCGACTCGTCGAGGGTGATGTGGCCGATCTCGCCGGCCGTGCCCCCCGGGCCCCGGTAGACCCGCCCGTCGATCACCAGACCGGCGCCGACGCCGCTGGCCACCTTGATGTACGCGAGGTCCTTCACGCCCCGGCCGCTGCCCCAGACGAGCTCGCCCAGGGCGCCGAGGTTGGCGTCGTTGTCGACGTGCACCGGGACGCCGAGCCGGGCGGAGAGCTCCTCGGCGGGGTTGATCCCGCTCCAGCCCGGCAGGATCGAGGTGGAGCCCAGGGTGCCCGAGGAGACGTCGATCGGGCCGGGCACGCCGAGGCCCACGCCGACGACCTTGTCCCGGCCGATCCCGGTGGCCCCGATCAGCCGGGTGACCAGCTGCTCGGCCCGGTCGAAGCCCTCGGCGGCGGAGGCGTCCACGTCCAGCGGCTCGGCCTCCTCGGCGAGCACCTGGTGGGCCAGGTTGCCCACCGCGACCCGCAGGTGGGTGTGGCCGAAGTCGACGCCGATGACGATGCCCGCGTCGCCGCTGAGCGAGACGCTGCGGGCCCGGCGCCCGCCCGCGGAGGTGGGGGTGACCTCGACGGTCCCGCCGTCCTTCAGCTCCCGCACGATGTTGGAGACCGTGGCGGCGGACAGGCCCGTCGCGCGGGCGATCTCCGCCTGGGTGAGCGAACCGGCCATCCGGACCGCCCGGACGACCCGCTCCAGATTGGCCCGGTGCAGCGACGACTGCGACCCCGGAGTCTCCATTGACTCTCTCCACCCTACGACGTGTACAAGTTATGAACTCCAAGCTCCTTCGTAGGGCTTGTCGTCGTCAAGTCCTCGACGGTAGCCGAAAGCGGACGCAAAAAGTCCGGTCCCGGGCGGAATCCCCGGGACCGGACCTCGTGGCGCGGATGTCGTTACTTGAGCGTGGCCGAAGTGAGACCCGCCTGGACCTGCCGCTGGAAGGACAGGTAGACGACCAGCATCGGGATCATGGCGATGGTGACACCGGCGAAGAGCACCGGCAGGTCCGTCTCGTAGCCCTGCTGCTGCTGGAGCTGGATCAGGCCCTGGGTGAGCACGTACCGCTCCGGGTCGTCGCCGCTCTGCGGCTGCATGAGCACGGTGGGCAGGACGAACTGGTTCCACTGCCCCAGCGTGTTGAAGATGCCCACGCTGAGCAGGCCCGGCTTGGCCATCGGCAGCATGACCTGGAAGAACGCCCGGGTGTGCGAGGCGCCGTCCAGGATCGCCGCCTCGAAGACCGCCGTCGGCAGCGTCCGGAAGAACGCGTGCATGAAGAAGACGGTGAAGGGCATCGAGTAGGCGACGTACACCAGGATCAGGCCCTGGTAGGTGTTGAGCATCCCGAGCATCTTCACCATGAAGAAGAGCGGGACCAGGGCCAGGAAGACCGGGAACATCGCGCCGGCGACGAAGAAGTAGTAGATGACCCGGTTGCCCCAGAACTGGTAGCGGGCCAGCACATACGCCGCCATGGAGCCGAAGAGCATGGTCAGCGGCACCGAGAACACCAGGACGATCACGGTGTTCACGAAGTAGTCGCCGATGCCCTTGCTCCAGGCGCGGCCGAAGACGTCCAGCGACCAGTTGGACGGCCAGCCGAAGGCCGAGCCGGCGATCTGGGAGTCGGTCTTGAAGGAGCTGAGCACCAGCCACAGCAGCGGCAGCACGATCAGCAGGGCCCACACGGCGAGGAAGCCGTGCGAGAAGACGTTGAGGACGACGCCCTCGCGGGCGGGGCCGGGGGCCGGGGTACGGCCCTGGCCGGCCGCGCGCTGCCGGGGCACCGGGGCCCCGTCCGGCTCGGTGGCCGGGCTCGCGTCGGACTTCTGGATGGGTGCAGTCATCGTCGGTTCTCCCGCTCAGAACTCAAGGCGCTCGCGGCGGGTGGCGCGCAGCGTGACCACGGACACGATCAGGGTGAGGAGCAGCATGACCACGCCCATGGCACAGGCGTAACCGCTCTTACCGAAGTAGAGGAAGTTGCGCATCATGACCGTCGACATGGTCTCGCTGTGGTGGTCGGGGCCGCCGCCGTAGTCGCCCGAGGTCATCGTGGAGACCAGGACGAACATGTCCATGGCGACGATGCCGAGGTAGACCCAGGCGGTCTGCACCGAGTCCCACAGCAGCGGCAGGGTGATACGGAAGAAGGACTGGGCGCGGCCGGCGCCGTCGATCAGCGCGGCCTCGTAGATGTCCCGGGGGATGGACTGCATGGCGGCGGAGAAGAGCACCAGGTAGAAGCCCACGCCGTGCCAGACGACGACCGCCATGAGGGCCCACAGGACGAAGTTGGGCTCGTTGAGCCACTCGATCGGATCGTTGGCCTCGATCAGGCCGAGCTTGAGCAGCAGGCCGTTCAGCATGCCGCCGGTGTCGCTGCGGTACACGGCGCCGAAGAGCACCGCGAGGATCGCCAGCGAGAGCACCTGCGGGAAGAAGTAGACGACCTTGTAGAACTTGGACCCGGAGACGCCGGCGACGCCTCCGGCCTTGCTGCGCCCTCCCGCGTTCACCATGAAGGCGAAGAAGAGGGCCAGCAGGATGGTGATCACCGGGATGAACACCAGGAACAGGATGTTGTGCCAGACCGCTCCCAGGAAGACGTCGTCCTGGAACAGGGCGACGTAGTTGTCGAATCCGACGAAGGAGAAGGTCTGCGACTGCCCCTTCCAGTCGGTCAGCGAGTAGCCGATCGTCTGGATGTACGGCCAGATGACGAAGACCAGATAAAGGGCCACGGGTATGAAGAGGAATCCCGTGACGAACTGGTACTGCCCTTTGCGCATGGCGTTCCTGTCCCTGATGTCCCCGGTTTTTGCTAGGCGGTCAGTCGCGGTGGTTCTTCTTGGACGCCGGGTCCTTGGCGGCCTTGTCGACGGCGGCCTGGGCCCGCTTGAGCCATTCGGCGGGCTGGATGCGCTTGGCCATCAGCTCGTTGGAGGCGTTCTGGATCTCGGTGTCCATCTCGCTGTACCACTCGGTGTACAGGTAGCGGAAGGTGTTGGTGCCGGCCGCCTTGGAGGCCACGACCGTCGACTGGGTGCCGGGGCGCAGCTTGACGCTCGGGTCCACGCCGTCGGCGAGGATCGTGAGGGAGTTGGCCTCCTTCGCGAAGAGCGTCGACCACTCCTTCGACAGCATCATCCGCATGAACTCCTTGGCCTCGGTGAGGTTCTTGGCCTTGGAGGGGATGATGAAGGGCTCGCCGGAGCCGGCCCGGATGGCCTCGTACGGCATGGCGCTGCCGGGCAGCAGGGGCATCGGCATGAACTTCATGTCGAAGTCCTCCGGCGTCTGCTTGAGCTGCTCGTTCTCCAGCCAGGAGCCACAGGTGATGAAGGCGGCCTTGTACTGGTTCCAGCGGGTCTGCGACTCGGTGTGGGTGAGGCCGTTGGTGCCGGCCATCAGGTAGCCCTTCTCCACCAGCTCGTAGACCGCCTCGACGGCCTCCTTGGCCGCGGCGGAGCCGACGAACGCCTTCGGGTCCAGGTTGTCGATCGCCTTCATGGCGTCCAGACCGCCCTTCTTGGCGATCAGGTCCATGATGGCGACGTTGATGTAGTACGGGAACTTGCCCTGGTGGGCGAGGCCGCCGATGCCCTTGGCGGTGGCGGCCTTGCAGATCGCCAGGAACTCGTCCCAGGTCTTCGGCTCGGTCCAGCCGTTCTCCTTGAAGAGCTTGCCGGAGTACCAGAGGCCCCACACCGTGTAGATGTAGTTGAGGGCGACGACCTTGCCCTCCTGGAGGCCGGCGTCGATGGTGCCGGGGATCAGCGTGTCCCGGACCTTCTTGGCGGGGTCGTCGACGGACGGCGCGTCGAGGACCTCGGCGAGGTCGAGCAGCTGCCCGTTCTTCGCGAGCACGTCGATCTTGATCTTCTGGGCGCCGGAGTCGTCGACGATGTCCGGCGGGTTGCCCGCGTTGAAGCGGGGCTGGAGCTTGCCGGTGATCTCCTGGGTGCCGGTGTGGGTCGCGGTGACGCCCCACTTCTTGTTGAAGCTGGCCTCCCAGGCCTTGGCGTAGTCGTCGCCGTAGCCGCCCTTGAAGACGACGACGTCGATCTTGCCGCCCTTGGTCATGCCGAAGGGGTTGTCCTTCGTCTTCTCGCCCTTGGGCTTGTCGCTGCCCGTCTCGCCGCCTCCACCGGAGGCGCACGCGGACAGGAAGCTCATGGTCGGCACCGAGATCAGACCGAGGGCGGCGGAACGCTTGATCAGATCGCGACGGCCGAGGCCCTCATGGTTCTGGGCGGGGGTGGATCCCATGCTCAAGTCCTCGCCTTCATTCAGGACTCTGGCGGTGTACCGGTCACCCGTAGAGATTCGCCTCAGGCGAAGGGCCCCGCCACCGCGGTCAATTGCAGCTGGGTCGTACGTGTGCAGCTGGGTGGTACATGGGTCGGGCCGTCGTGCGCAGCGTCACAACGGGCGGGACGCCGACAGGTATAGTCCACTTCCCGCCGCCGGAGCAAGATCGAAACAAGCTTTCCCCAAGAGTCGTCTCCGAGTTGAGACCTGCGGCATCTCCCGGGCGCTTCTGCCCCATTTCCTCCCTGATTTTGCCCTCAACACCCTTGACACCACCCCCCACTTGGCCGTCTCCTGGGGACTTGCTCGGCGTGAATGACAACGTTGTCTAACCATCACCGGCAGGAGCGACGACACGGCATGCGTCCCCCTCTCAGAGCGGTCTGTCTGGCGGCCTCGGCGGCACTCGTCCTGAGCCTCACCCCCACGGTGGCTCAGGCGCTTCCGGACCGAACGGACCATTCGACCGAACACGACTCCTCCGCACGGGAGTTCACGAGCTCCTTCGAAGCGGACGAAACCCAGCCGACCTGGCGGAACACCGTCGAAGTCGGCCCGGACGGCAAGAAGCGGACGAGCGGGGTGGACGGCGGCTTCGCCACCGGCATCCCCGGCAACGTCACCGACCGCGTCACCACCCTGCGCGCCAGCGGCGAGAACGCCGGCTCGGGCGAGGTCAAGGAGAACCTGACCGATCTCCAACCAGGCACCAAATGGCTGGTGTTCGAGCCCACCGCCTGGATCGAGTTCGACCTCGACGAACCGGTGCGGCTGGCGGCGTACGCGCTGACCTCCGCCAACGACGCCGCCGAGCGCGACCCGCGCGACTGGACGCTCAAGGGCTCGGCGGACGGCAAGGAGTGGACGGTCCTCGACACCCGCGCGGGCGAGTCCTTCGCCAAGCGCTTCGAGACCCGCTCGTACGAGCTCGCGGGCGGCGGCACGGCGTACGCCCACTACCGGCTGGAGATCACCAAGAACGCGGGCGCGGGCCTCACCCAGCTCGCCGACGTTCAGTTCTCGAACGGGGACACCTCCCAGCCCGTCCCCGAGGAGATGCGCAGCCAGGTGGACCGCGGGCCCAGCGGCTCCCCCACCGCCAAGGCGGGCGCGGGCTTCACCGGGAAGCGGGCGCTGCGCTACGCCGGCACCCACCGGGGCGAGGGCCGGGCCTGGTCGTACAACAAGGTCTTCGACGTGGACGTCCGGATCGCCCGTGACACCGAGCTGGCGTACCGGATCTTCCCGGCGATGAACGAGACGGACCTGAACTACCCCGCCACGAACGCCGCCGTGGACCTCGCCTTCACCGACGGCACCTACCTGAGCGAGCTCGGCGCCACCGACACCCACGGCGGCCTGCTCACCCCGCGCGGCCAGGGCGCCGCCAAGCGCCTCTACGTCAACCAGTGGAACCAGGTCACCGCCCGGATCGGCGCGGTCGCGAACGGGAAGACCGTCGACCGGATCCTGGTGGCGTACGACTCCCCCAAGGGCCCGGCGAAGTTCCAGGGCTGGATCGACGACCTGTCGCTGACGCGACAGAAGCCGGCCCGGCCGCTCGCCCGGCTCTCCGACTACGCCTCGACGACCCGCGGCACCAACTCCTCGGGCGCCTTCTCGCGCGGCAACACCTTCCCGGCCACGGCGGTGCCGCATGGCTTCAACTTCTGGACGCCGGTGACCAATTCCGCCTCCCAGAGCTGGCTGTACGAGTACGCGCGCGGCAACAACGCCGACAACCTTCCGGTCCTCCAGGCGCTGTCGGCCAGCCATGAGCCGAGCCCCTGGATGGGCGACCGGCAGACCTTCCAGCTGATGCCCTCGGCCGCCGCCGGGCCCCCGCCGGCCGACCGGACGGCGCGGGCGCTGCCCTTCCGGCACGAGAACGAGACGGCGAAGCCGCACTACTACGGCGTCACCTTCGAGAACGGGCTGAAGGCGGAGATCGCCCCGACCGACCACGCGGCGGCGATGCGCTTCACCTATCCGGGCGCGGACGCGAGCGTGCTCTTCGACAACGTCACCGACCAGGGCGGGCTCACCCTCGACCCGGCGACGAGCTCGTTCACGGGGTTCTCGGACGTGAAGAGCGGGCTGTCCACGGGCGCGGGCCGGATGTTCGTGTACGGCGTCTTCGACGCGCCCGTCACCGGCTCCGGCAAGCCGTCCGAGCAGGGTGTGAAGGGCCACTTCCGCTTCGACGCGGGCGCGGACCGCACGGTCGGGCTGCGGATCGCGACCTCGCTGATCTCCGTGGAGCAGGCGAAGGCGAACCTGGCCGACGAGATCCCCGAGGGCACCGGCTTCGACACCGTCCGCGAGCGGGCCCAGCGCGCCTGGGACGAGGTGCTCGGCCGGGTCACCGTCGAGGGCGCGAGCCCCGACCAGCTGGTGACCCTCTACTCCAGCCTCTACCGGCTCTACCTCTACCCCAACTCCGGCTACGAGAAGGTCGGTTCGGGCTACAAGTACGCCAGCCCGTTCTCCGCCCCGGCCGGGCCCGACACCCCGACCCGGACCGGCGCGAAGATCGTCGACGGCAAGGCGTACGTCAACAACGGCTTCTGGGACACCTACCGGACGGCCTGGCCGGCGTACTCCTTCCTCACCCCGCGCAAGGCCGGCGAACTGGTCGACGGCTTCGTGCAGCAGTACAAGGACGGCGGCTGGATCTCCCGCTGGTCCTCCCCCGGCTACGCGGACCTGATGACCGGCACCTCCTCGGACGTGGCGTTCGCGGACGCGTACGTGAAGGGCGTGGACTTCGACGCGAAGGCGGCGTACGAGGCGGCGCTGAAGAACGCCACCGTCGTCGCGCCCAGCCGGGGCGTCGGCCGCAAGGGCATGGAGACCTCGCCCTTCACCGGCTACGCCTCGACCGAGACCCACGAGGGCCTGTCCTGGTCGCTGGAGGGCTACCTCAACGACTACGGGATCGCGAGGATGGGCCGGGCGCTCTACGAGAAGACCGGCGAGAAGCGCTACCGGGAGGAGTCCGAGTACTTCCAGGACCGGGCCCGGCACTACGTCTCGCTCTTCGACGCCAAGGCCGGCTTCTTCCAGGGGCGGGACGCGAAGGGCGGCTGGCGGCTGCCCTCGGAGTCGTACGACCCGCGGGTCTGGGGCTACGACTACACGGAGACCAACGGCTGGGGCTACGCCTTCACCGCCCCGCAGGACTCCCGGGGGCTGGCCAACCTGTACGGCGGGCGGGCGGGCCTCGCGAAGAAGCTGGACGCGTACTTCTCGACCCCGGAGACGGCGAGCCCGGACCTGGCCGGCTCCTACGGCAGCGTCATCCACGAGATGACGGAGGCGCGGGACGTGCGGATGGGCATGTACGGGCACTCCAACCAGGTCGCCCACCACGTGCCGTACATGTACGACGCCGCCGGGCAGCCGTGGAAGACGGCCGAGAAGGTCCGCGAGGTCCTCTCCCGGCTCTACACCGGCAGCGAGATCGGGCAGGGCTACCACGGCGACGAGGACAACGGCGAGCAGTCGGCCTGGTTCCTGTTCTCCGCGCTCGGCTTCTATCCGCTGGTGATGGGCGGCGGGGAGTACGCGATCGGCTCGCCGCTCTTCACGAAGGCGACGGTCCGGATGGACAACGGGCGCACCCTGGTCGTGGAGGCGCCGCGCAACAGCGCCCGGAACATCTACGTCCAGGACGTGAAGCTGAACGGGAAGCGCTGGACCTCGACCGCGCTGCCGCACGACCTGCTGGCGAAGGGCGGGGTGCTGCGCTTCGACATGGGCGCCAAGCCCTCGGCCTGGGGCACCGGCCGCTCGGCGGCGCCGGTCTCGATCACGAAGGGCGACGGGGTGCCGGAGCCCCGGGCGGACCTGCTGCGGGGCGCGGGCCCGCTGTTCGACGACACCTCGGCGACGGCGGGCGTGCTGGCCGGCCCGCTGGAGCTGCCGGTGGCGGCGCCGGGGAAGGCGGTCCAGTACACGCTGACCTCGACCGGCGACCGGACGAAGGCGCCGACGGGCTGGGTGCTCCAGGGCTCGGCGGACGGGCTCGCCTGGCGGGACCTGGACCGGCGCTCGGGCGAGTCCTTCGCCTGGGACCGGCAGACCCGGGTGTTCTCGGTGGCGAAGCCGGGCTCGTACGCGAAGTACCGGCTGGTGCCGACGGGCCCGGGGGGCTCGGGCGGCTCGGGCGGCGAGCTGGCGGAGGTGGAGCTGCTGGGCTGACCGTCCCGGCGCACGCCTGAGGGCCCGTCCCCCAAGGGACGGGCCCTCAGGCCCGGCTTCTCAGCCGCGGATCGAATTGCGCAGCACGTACCGAGACAGACTTCCGCGACGCGGTAGTTTTGCGGGATTTCGAGGGGTGATGGCGTTCAAGCAGTGATTCTGACCTCAGAGCTCCACCATGACCATGGTCTCCGGGCATGGGATGCACATCTGGCCGAGCTCTCCAACTGCTAACGCAGCGCCTCTGAACGCGCGACATGAGTGAGTCGCCCTGCTTCGCTTTCACTGGCGATTGTTGCCGGTGAGAGGTCTCAGGAGACGCTTGACCGTTTGCACTCTGGACATGGTTGGCACGTTCGACTGAACGTCCGCAGTCCCCCACCTGACGATGCGGCAGCGGTGTGCTTCCGTCGGAGTCGTGGGTGTAAAGCGGCCGGCCGAGTCCCCCTACCGGCCTGTCCGCGAAGGGCTCGGCAGGTCTGCGACCGATGGGGTCGCGGCCCGGTACGGCATCTCGCTCCAGACCCTGCGCAGCTGACGACGGCGGGTCGAGCAGGAAGGCATGCGGGGCCTGCTGGATCGCTCCCGCCGACCACGGAAGAGTCCCACGCGCCTGCCCGCCGAGATCGAGGCCGAGACGCGCGAGCTGCGCCGCCTGCACCCTCCGATGGCGTGCCCACCGTCTCCAGCCCATGAGCTCTCCGCCCACGTTCCTGGAGCCGACGCCATCGCAGACCACGGTCCACGGGTGCTGTCTGCAATGGCCTGGTCCGCCCCCAGGAACAGCAGCGAGGTACCACTGGCGATCCCTCGCCTCGCCAAGGCGTGGACGTTGATGAACGGTCTGTGGCCCCGGAGGCCGGACCATGGAACGATCCGGGCGCCTCGGGCAAGCGCGCCGGCATTCGGGCGGTCCAACCCCGCGTGCGCGGGGATCACAGGGTCTCCCGTACCGACTCCCGCACACCCCCGGGACCAACCCCGCGTGCGCGGGGATCACGTAGAACTGTTTCAGCGCGGACCAGCCGGTTTGGGACCAACCCCGCGTGCGCGGGGATCACTGCCGGTTGGCGGGGCGAGGTGTGTTGTCGCCGGGACCAACCCCGCGTGCGCGGGGATCACGCCGTAGCGTTGGCGAGGGCGCCGATGTCGCTGGGACCAACCCCGCGTGCGCGGGGATCACAAGTCTTTCTGGTACATCACACAGCCGGAGACGGGGACCAACCCCGCGTGCGCGGGGATCACATCGACGGTTCGTGGATCGATGAGCCCGGCCGGGGACCAACCCCGCGTGCGCGGGGATCACGGCCTTCCCGGCGCGCCCGGTGTGGGCGACGCGGGACCAACCCCGCGTGCGCGGGGATCACCGGTCGAGCAGCAGGTGTCGCTGGTCGCGGTCGGGACCAACCCCGCGTGCGCGGGGATCACGCCTCGTGCTCTTCAGCGTGTGGACCGGCGGCCGGACCAACCCCGCGTGCGCGGGGATCACTCGTTCTCGTCCCGGCGCTCATCGTCCTGCTGGGGACCAACCCCGCGTGCGCGGGGATCACCCCTGGAAGAATCCGTGGGGGGCGTCTGGGACGGGACCAACCCCGCGTGCGCGGGGATCACGAGACGTCCCAGCAGTACTCGTTCGGTGCCGAGGGACCAACCCCGCGTGCGCGGGGATCACCACGCCGCACGCGCAAGGACGGCTCGCAGTACGGGACCAACCCCGCGTGCGCGGGGATCACCTGGGGCCACAACAACCGCTCCGCGCTGATCCGGGACCAACCCCGCGTGCGCGGGGATCACGAGCCCACGGCGGTGGCGACGCTGACGATGAGGGGACCAACCCCGCGTGCGCGGGGATCACAGGCCGGCGGCCTCGTCCATGTAGTCGGACGCGGGACCAACCCCGCGTGCGCGGGGATCACACGGTGGCGGTGTAGGTGTGGTGGCCCGGGGCGGGACCAACCCCGCGTGCGCGGGGATCACCGCCGAGAAGAAGCTGGCGCTCGTCCTCTCCGCGGACCAACCCCGCGTGCGCGGGGATCACCCGCCCGGCCGTCGTGTCGGTGTGGCGGGCCGAGGACCAACCCCGCGTGCGCGGGGATCACAGGAGCTGACCAGCGACCTTATCCGGTCAGGTGCCTGCTTTTACTTACTTCCCAAGATTGCGACATTGAGCACTTATCCCGCATTACAGCTTTCGATGAGTCTCTGTCTTGCATGCTCATGCCCGCCGCTCCGGACCTCGCAAAGGGCGCCATCCCCCCTACCTGCCGCCGAATCTGCGGCGCTTGGACGCCTTGCTCCACCCCTGCGGGGGAACCGCAGGCGTTCGCTGTGCCGGGCGGTCCGAAGCGGGGTTCGGGCGACGGATCAGCGTCAGTCCCTCGTGATCGGTGGGGTGCCACGCGTGATCGTGGGTTTCAAAGGTGTAGCCCTGCTCATTGTTCGTCTGGTAGGCGAGCAGAGCACGGCCTTGGTTGGCGTATTGGCGGACCTCGTCCCAGAGCGCCTCGCGGATGCGGGCCGAGGGAGAGCCGAGGAAGACTCCCGGAGAGATCTCCAGAAGCCAGCGGGTGAGGAATCCTCGCAGGCCGACTGGGCAATTGGTGAGAACGATGACGGTCACCAGATGACCTCATTGCCGTAGTTGCGGCCGCCTTCGACATGTACGTCCCCGTCGGACTGGAGGGTGGCACGGTCCTCGGCCGCATCGCCCGTGTCGCGGGTGCCGTCGAATCCGAGGAGGTCCTTGATGTCCCGGACACAACGATCCAGCAGGCGCGTCTCGTTGATGCGGTCGCGTAGCAGCCGTCGCGTGCGGGCCGCGACATCCTCCTCGCCTTCGACGGCCGCGTCGAAGGCGGCCGGGATGGCGATCTCGGTCCGGTAGAAGTCGGCCACGTCCAGCACGAACGAACGCTCGTGTCCGGAATGGACGAAGCCGAGGCCGGGTGAGCAGCCGAGCGCCGCGACGACGGCGTGGGCGATGCCGTACATGCACTGGGCCGCCGCGGTGATGCCCTGGTTGGGGGCGTCGCCTGCGGAGAAGTCGCCGCGGTGGAACTCGCGGCGGACCCAGGGCACGCCGGTGCGGACCGATTCCTCGCGGTAACAGGCCTTGACGCGCCCTCCCTCCATGCTGAGGAGTTCCTGGCGGGTGCGGCCGGCCGGGTCCTGGTCGGGGAACCGGAGCCGGTACATGGCCCGCGCCACGTCCAGCCGTGTACGCCGGTTGGCCCACGCCGTGGCCTGTGCTTCGACCAGGCCGGAGGAGCGGGTGAGGGCCCGGCCGCCCGCGTAGTAGCGCACCCCGTGCTCGCCGACCCAGGCCACGCCGGCGCCGGAATCGCCGAGGACGGACATGGCCTGATGGGTGATGCGCGTTCCCGGTCCGAGGAGCAGGATGCCGATGGTGGCGGACGGGATCTGCGTCACCCCGTCGGCGTCCTCCGCCGTGATGGCGTTGGATTCCCGGTGCACGGTGCACCGTTCCAGATAGACGAATGAGATGCGATCACCGATCCTGGCGAGGTCGCGTGGCGAGGAGGCTCCCCGCCGCCCGATGGTGCCCATCGTTCACCGCACCGGGGCGAGGGTCATGAGGCCGCAGCCGTACGCCTTGGCCTTGCCCAGACCGTGGGTGAGTGTTCGGCGGAAGACGTCCGGGTCCGTGACGCGCAGCCGGCCGTCGAAGGTGGCCCTGGTGATGCGTACGTCGTCACGGCCGGACCTGGCGGGAGACCTGCGGAACTGGAGGGCGCGCTGATCGCGGACAATCAACTCGTGTTCGTCACCCCGTTCCAGGAGTTGCCGTTCCATCGGCTTCCGCACCACCTCGAACCCCGCCCGCTCCTGGCGTTCGATGAGCCAGCGCGTCTGGTGCCGTGGAGTCCGGTGCGCGGCGCGCTTCGTCTCCTCGCCCTCGGCGCTGTGCTGGTGATGGATGTTGTGCACGGGGTTCGCCGTGAGCCTGAAGCCCCAGGTGTCCCCCTTGGCGAGTGCGTCGAGGAACTGCCCGTACTCAAAAGTCGCCCAGCCGGGTTCACCGGCGGCGGGCCAGCCCGCCTGGTCGACCAGATGGGTCAGGTCGGGGCGGGTGGGGCTGACGATGAACAGCCGGGTCTCGGTGGGGGTGTCGTGGTCCACGCGCCAGAGCACCCGGGGGCCCGATCCGTCCCGCGGCGGAGGCACCGGGAAGGACATGTTCACCGCACCGTGCAGGAGATGCGGTGAGCCGAGGAGCCGCTGGGCATCGGATCGGGCGGTGTTGATACGGAAGCGGGTCAGATACATCGGGTGGTCCTCGGTGCGGCGGGCGGGAGTCCATCGGTCGGGTCGTGGGCCGGCGGCTGTACGGGCGCCGACTCGCCCCAGCGCACACCGCGCAGTCCGTAGCGCCGATGGCGGGGATCAAAACTCAGCGGAAGGTCACGGAACGTGGCATCAGGGGTCTCTCCGGCCGGACAGTCGAGCAGAACCTCCAGCGCCTCCGGTCCGGCGCCCGAAGCCCTCTCCGGACGCCCGCTGCCAGAGAACCGATTCCGGTACCACCTCGACGCCTGCCATTCCGCTCTCTCCAACGCATCCTTGAGGCTCGTCCCCAGCGGCTCCGACATCGGAATCGGCCGTGACGGAGGACAGGAGCGCCGCCCGAGGTAGGGCAGGAAGACCGGGTCCAGCAGCGCCTCGTACAGCGCCCGGATGAGTCCGGGCTCGCCTGCGACCGCCGCGACGAAGACCGCGTCGGCGAGGTAGAAGCGTTCGGAGAGCGGCATGGACTTGCCCGAGTCGGCGTGGTGCGCGGTCTGGAAGTCACGCATCCGGCTGCCGGGCTGATCGATCCGTACACCGAACTCGAGCGCGGCGAGATCGGAAAGATCCGCCTCCCGGGAACGCCCCTGGGCACCGGCCAGGAGCCCGAGGACGCCGCTCTTGGTGGGTGCGTTCTCGGTGGTGCGGCGGGTGAAGCGGGCCGCCGAACCCCAGGCCTGGAGGGGCCCCGCGAGCCGCAGCAGCAGCACGCTCATGCTCCGGTCTCCGCCTGGGTGCTCTCCCCGGCCTTCAGCCGGTCGGCCACCGCCGCTCCCACGGCCGTCACCAGTTCGGGAAGAGCCAGCTCTTCGCCCAGGGAGGAGAGAACTTCGGTGTCCTGACCAACCCGCAGCACCCAGGTCCCGCCCTTGTCCGTGAGCCCGAACGCCTTCTCCAGCTCGGGTACGTACGTGGCGAGCCGCTCGCAGCTCCGGCGCAGGAAGCCGCCCTCCTCAGCCGCCTCCACGGGCTCCTCGAAGGCCCCGACGAAACTGATCGGGCGCCGGGTACGGAGCTTGACGATCACCGCTGCGGGCAACGTGTGGTTGCCGAAGGTGTTGATCTTCCCCGTGGGGAGCGAGGTGATGAATCCTTCGAGGAAGGCCTCCACGGCCCGCTTGGTGGGGTCCGCGGACGGCGTCCGGTCCTCGCTCAGACCACCCAGGCTCTCCTGGAGCCGGTTGGCGTCGACCGCCGCGTAGCGGTAGAGGGTCGACGAGTTGAAGTCGACGGTGCCGATCATGCCGGCACCCATCTCGGCGTCCGTGTTCGTATCGTCGACGGCCGTGAAGTAGTCCGACTCGACCTCGACCGCGTGCACACTCAGGGCATGGGCCACCTGGGCTGCCGCGTCGACGTTGAGATCGGTCGAGTCCGCCACCATACGGCCGAAGAGGGCGATGTCCACCGAGTGCCCGGTGTCCACCGACCGGCGGGCGCGTGCCTTGTTCTCCCTGGTCTTGAAGAACTCCTTGAGCGTCTTGAGATCGCCGTCCGATGCGCCTTCGACGGTGAGAGCGGCCAGCGCGTCGAACTGGCGGCTGCTCAGGAACATCAGATAGGTCGATTCCGGGGCGGATTCGGCCTCATCGTCGCCTCCGCCCTTCCTGCGCTTGGGGACCGTGAGCTTCACTCCCGTCGCGATCGCCAGGGTCTCCGCGGCCAGTTCCTCGGCCGCTGCCGGGGAGAGCGATGTGTCCAGGACGGAAATCCTCTCCGCCAGTACCTCGACCACCCGCTTCGTCCGGACCCCCAGCTCGGAGGGGTCGAGCAGTTCGGCGAAGGCCTTGCGGGTGGCCCGCTTCCATGCCTGGCTGGAGACCCGGGCCCGGCGCTTGCCGCCGTAGACGGCCGATTTCGGCGTACCGGTGTCGTCCCGGTTGAGGTTGCTCGGAGGGACGGTCTGGAGAACGTGGATGTCGATGATGGTCCGGTTCATGAACGCTCGGTTCCTCTGTGTGCGCGACGAAGGGGAGGACAAGGGGGAAAGGGAAGGGGCCGACAGAGACGCGGGGTGATCAGTCCCCCGGGCCGTAGTCGTCGTCGGTGTCGCCGAAGCTCAGGGACGGGTCGATCGCGTCGCTCCCGTCGCCCCCGTTCCGCGCCGCGCTTCTGCGGCGGGGAGCGGCGAGGTGGAACTCCCGGCCCCACTCGCGCCGCACCGCCGCGCGTCCCGACGGCGTCTGCCAGCGGCAGAGCTGATCGGCCAGGCGCCCGTAGTCGAGCGGCACCTGCCCTCCGCGAAGCAACAGCACGATCTCCCGCAGCCGGACGGCCACCGAGCCGATGGACTCGGCGGTACCGACCCGGACGAGCCGCTTGCGCAGCGGTTCGTTCTCCGAGTCGTCGGAGCCGGGCTTCTCTTCCGTCTTCTTCTGGATGAGCGTCCGGACCGCGCCCCCCAAGGTCGCCCCGGGGCTGTGCATGTCGCCGTCGCGGAGGGACTGCTGGTGCAGGGCCCAGAGCGTCACCGCCAGGTACACCGCTTCCTCGGCGTGTTCCCGGCGTACGCGTGTGCTGCTTTCCGCGAGGGCGTCGCCCAGTTCCTCCAGCCCTCCCAGGCCCCAGTGGTCCTGCACCGTGTGCGCGGTCTGCCCGGCACCGCGCCGCAGCCGGGCGAGGGCCGCCACCGCGGCCGGGTTGTCCCGGCGGTAGCCGCGTTGAAGCCGGGAGACACAGCGGGCAGTGGCTACGCCCGCCGGACCGGGCCCGTGCTGCCGCCGTTCATGGGACGGACCGGCGGGCTGCCGGGGTGCGGGCTCTTGTTCCGTCGTGGTCATCCAGAGTGCTCCGTGGCGTCGGTGTGAGGGTGGTGTTCGCAGGGGAGTGAACGGCTCGTCAGGTGAGCGGTCGTGGGGGCGCACCGGCTTCCGGCGGCGGGTCGCCCACCGGAAGGATCTTGTTGATCCTGGTCCGGAACCACAGATCCGCGCGGGCGTCGTCCACCCAGCGCTTGCCCGTACGCGGGAGATCGATGATTCGCCCTTCCGCCGCGGCCGAACCCGCGGTGTCGAGCAGCTGCCGGCCGAGGCGATGGACGATCCGCCGCACGGTCGCCTGCCATGCGGCACGGTCGGCCACCGGGTCGTCGCTCCCCCCGAGGTTCCGCAGCCACTGCCGGTAGGGACCGTCCAGCGCGCCGAATCCCAGGTCGCGGGCGATCTCCGTCAGCGGGGCCGGGTCCGATCCCGCGGCGCGCGCGAGATTGCCCGCGAGGTGTCCCAGCGCGGTCACCGCCTGCTCCGCGTCCGAGACCGCGTCCACCGCCGCGGCGCCGTGGAACGGCCGTTCCTCGTGGAGCAGGACGACGGGCAGTGTGACCCCGTCGTCGACCACCTCGTCCACCACGGACTGCTGAGTCCCGTACACCGCCCCCACCAGTCGTACCCGGATGAGGGAGCCCTTCGGCAGCACTCCCTCGGTGGTGAGCAGGGCGAGCCACTTCACCACTCCCGAAGGCAGAGTCTGTGGGGTGCCGCGCCCTGTGCCGTCCGACGGGGAGCGCTGCGCGTACAGCAGGCTGCCGAGGCCCCGCCACGCGGCGCGGGTGGGGTCGTGCTGCCGCGGCATGTAGACCAGCGGACGGCCCAGCTTCTTCTCCTGCGGGGCGCTGCGGCGCCAGCCGGACATGGGCTCTGACTTCCACCGGTCGTGCGGGGTGAGCGGGTCGCCGTAGCCGAGGACGACCCCGGTGACGGTGAGGCCGGCACGGCCGGCGTCGTCCTCGGTGTCCTCGGTGCGCTCGCTGTGCTCGGTGTGCAGGAGGACGCGCCGTGACTGCCAGGTGTAGAGATCACGGGGGCCGGAAGGCCGGCGGACCTCGGGGTCCTCCGCGATCGGGCCGGGGCCCGGCGCCTCCTCCCGGCGCCAGACCGGCATGTCCCCGCGCCGGTCGACGGTGAGCAGGTCCTCGTCCGTGGGGATCAGATTCAGCAGCAGGGTCTCGTGCAGGGACTCCCCCTCGGCGAAGACACCACCGAGGTTGCCCGCCCAGCCGGTGCCCTGGGGATAGACCCTGCCGCCCGTGGTCCGGTCGTCACCGGCCATACCGGACTTGATCCCCGACGGGTCGAAGGCGTGTGTGTGCACCAGCCACCGGGCGGCCTCGGCGAGAGAGAGCCGGTCCGCACCGGGCCGGCGCATGGCGAAGAAGGGTTCCCCGTTCGGAACGTCAGCGACGATCCGGTTCAGTGAGGCGACCTCGTTCTTCTCCGTGTGCAGGCCCGCCGTCTGGAAGAAGGGGCGCTGCGCGTGGAGCAGATCGAACCGGTCCTGATGCCGGGCGAGGTACCCGGGCACGGTGGAGAAGGGGTCCGTCGCACGCCACAGCTCCTCCCAGTCCTCCATTTCCGCAGGTCCTTCCACCGCGTCGTGGAGGATCGCCAGCAGCAGCCGGAGAAGCGCGAACTCCTGTGTGGGCAGATCACCCACAAGACGCCGCAGATCACGGGCGTGTGCGAAGACCTCCAGCAGCGAGAGTTCCGCCATTGTGCCGTCGAGGCGCTGGACCGGCAGCCAAGGCCGGGAAACCAGGTCGAATGAGTTCGGCACGGGATCAGGCACCTTTGCTTCCGGTGCGCCGACGGGGGTCACCCGAAGTCCGTCGGCACGGCTGTATCGGAGGTCGAAGCCTGACAGACGGGTCTGACAATCCTCGTTAAGGACAAGCAGCAACTCACCTGCCAGCCAAGGACATTCCTTGACCTGCCAGGCCGGAACGGCGAATCGCTCCAGCTCGGCGATGGTCCGGTCGATCGCCCACGGCTTGGAGAACTGCCAGGGCAGGGTCAGAGCGCTCGCGGCGACGGCCTCGGCGGCCCAGCGCGTCGGCGGCGCGTGCTCGGGCAGCTCCAGCCCGCCCCTTCCGCCGCCGAGCCAGTCGACGGTGGTCAGCCGGCCGTCCCGGCGGCGCTGGATGACCAGCACCTCCAGGCTCTCCTCACTGTCGCGTACCTGAGCGCGCCCCTCGCGGGCGTCGTCCGCGTCGCCCGCGTTCGCGTCGAGCCAGCCGATCACCGGCCGTCCGGCCCGGCGGACGGGTCCCAGCCGGAAGGCATCGGCTTTCTCCCGTTTCGTGGCGAGGGCGTTGAGGTAGGCGCGACGGTGATCAGCCAGCGCGGAAGCCCAGTGCGCGGGGCCGACCGGACCGTCCCCGTAAGCTGACTGGACCAGCGGGCTGATGTGGTCGGGCAGGACGAGCGGAGCCCCGTCCAGATGCGGGCCGAGGACCGCGACCGCCCGCAGCAGTGTGTGCGGCCCCCGGTAGACGCCGAGCGAGCCGCGCGCGGGCTCGGGAGGGTCGGCCCGCCAGTCGGCGCCGGTGACCAGGCACCGGGCCTGGGCCAGCCGGGGCGGGCGGAGGCGTGGATGGCGGTGCAGTCGCCCCATGCGCTGAAGCACCAGGTCCACCGGAGCCAGATCGGTGACGAGCAGATCGAAGTCGATGTCGAGTGACTGCTCGACCACTTGACTGGCCACGACGACGTGCGGCCCGATGGGACGCTCCCCGTCCGGACCGAAACGCTCACGTAACTCGGTGTCCTTGCCCGCCCGGTCGGCCGCGAGGAACCGGGAGTGCGCCACGGTCACGGCGTCGGTGCCGAAGTGAAGCCTCAGCCGTTCCGCGGCCTCCAGCACCCGGTCGACGGTGTTCCGTACGACCAGTGCGCAGCCACCGTCCCGGAGTTCGTCCGCCAGCCGCCGAACCAGCAGCGACAGATCGTCGTCCACTCTCTCCAGCAGCACCTCGGTGCGGCGGCCCGTGGCCGGGTCCGGGCACGCGGTCGTCACCGCCGCCCCGGGAGCCACGGCGGTGAGCAGCGGGTACGCGTCCTCCGGTACGTCCGTGACGCCCCCCGGGTGACCCGCTTCCTCTCCCGCGTAGGCCGCCGCGAGCTCCCTCCTCCGGCCCGCGGGAAGCGTCGCCGACAGCAGCACCACCGGTACTCCGTACGCCGCCAGCCATTCCAGCACCCGGTCGAGGTAGGCGTTCATATAGGCGTCATAGGCGTGGACCTCGTCGATGATGACGACCTTGCCCGCGACCGCCAGATGCCGCAGCGCCAGATGCCGGCTCTTGAGCCCGGCGAAGAGCACCTGGTCGATCGTCCCCACCGCGAACGACGAGAGCAGAGCCTTCTTCCGCCCCCGAAGCCACTGGTGCGCGTGGAGTCCCGAAGGGCCGGAGCGGACGGCCGCCCCGGGGCTGGG
This sequence comes from Streptomyces sp. NPDC042100, assembly GCF_055582325.1. Classification (NCBI taxonomy): domain Bacteria; kingdom Bacillati; phylum Actinomycetota; class Actinomycetes; order Kitasatosporales; family Streptomycetaceae; genus Streptomyces; species Streptomyces sp. NPDC042100. Next base: position 286,721 of record NZ_JBVJDK010000006.1, on the reverse strand, counting down.
CACGGCATCCGTACTGTCCGGCTCGACGGCGGCGATCGTACGGTCCCCGGCACGCATCAGCCCTGACCAGACCTCATTGAGCGCCGACTTCGCGTGCGCCAGCACGACGGAGCGCGGGCCGTCCGGGGGAAGGCGGTCAAGCCAGCTCAGCAGACGCGGGAACATCGCGTCTCCCGTGGCCCGGGTCGGCAGGGCCACCAGACAGCCACCGGCCCCGGTCCTGGCGGCAAGGATCTCCGCCGCCGCGAAGGCCGCCTCCGTCTTGCCCTCGCCCATCGGCGCCTCGATGATCAGAAGCCCGGCCGCGGGCATCGCCCGGGCCATCCGTACCGCCTCCTCCTGCACCGGCCGGATCACCGCACCGTCCGGCAGTGCGAAGCGGTCCCTGAACAACTCGGCAGCCGTACCCTCCGGTTGCGCCGCCGTCCAAGGCCCCGGCAGGTCGAGCCCAGCCCACGCCGCCGACAGGCGCCGGGCCTCTCCCTCGGGGCCCCGCGGCGACCAGGATGAGGGGGCGTACGGAAACAACTCCGTTGAACTCGCGATCCAGTCGGAGACGATCACCAGACCTGTCAGCGCCACCTGCGCCGTCTGCGGCAGGCGCACCGACGACCAGTGCCGGAACCGGTCCGTGACCCCGGCGACCTGTGCGCAGGCGTCCATCAACTCGTACTGCACAGAACGCCATGTGCCCTCGCTCGTCCCCGGGGTCCGGAGGAGCCGGGGGCGGAGCCGGAGATCGTGGATCTGCTGGTGGTCTGGCGGCGTACCGTGATGGCCACCCGCCACCACGGCGAACTGCCCGGAGAGGCGGTCGGCCAGTCCGAACCGCTCGGAAAGCCACTCCTGGAGCAGGAGTTGACTCGCCAGCCCGTGCGGAGCCATGCGCCGATCTGTGCCGAACTGCTTCTGATACGGCATTGCGAGCCCGGCCGACCGCATGCGATCCGCCAGACCCTCCACCTGGCAGGCGAAAGCCGGTGTCGCCTTGCCGACATCGTGGGCGGCGGCGAGGAAGACCAGCAGGCGACGTGCGTCGTCTGCGCCCCCGGGCAGCGCTTCGGCGGCGAGTGTCTTCACCCGGTTGGGTACCCATTCATCCCACAACACCCCTGCCACTGCGGCACTGTCCGCCATGTGGCGCCATAGGGGGAGCCACTCTTCGGTCCGCCTGTCGTGCTTTCCCCAGGCCCTTCTGGCGGCGGGGGAAAGGAGATCGAAGGGTGACCCGGAGCCGGGATCGTGCGAACTCGGTACTGAATGCGGCATGGCTGCATACCCCCGCCGGGCTGTGGTGTTCCGAAAGGGTCCATGGAGAGACCGACGTCGGGTCTGGATGGTGGCGCCTTCGAAGGTCTGCGCGCGTGATGGGCTCGGTCGTCGACAGCCCCGGAGGGCCGTAGCCGCCCGAGGACGAGCCCTCAATCCAACCCCGTCTGGGGGCACGGCGCTTGGTGCGGACGGCCAGCCCAGGATGCCGGTCGGGTTGTCGCTGGCCGCCGTCGGTCCAACTTGCCGGGTCGGTCGATGAGCACGAGGGCCGCTGGGCTCAAACGTCGATCCAGGCGAGGGTCAGGGCGCCTACGGAGCCGGGAATCGGCTAGACGCCACGAGCGGAGCCGCAGGGGCCGAGGTCTCTGCCCCTCTGCCCCAGAGCGACGACGACCACGACCACGACCACCGCAATGCCCCAGATCCACGCCATGACGGGCGAGGGGGCCAGGGGTGCCGACGCGACCACTGCCGTGAGCAGCGCGGTCACTGCCCCGCGCTGATCACGGCCGTCGCCCTGGTTATGGCTATTCGCCACTTTGTTCTCCTGGAGAGGTGTGCACCAATGAGGACAGAGGAGGGCAGACCTCCCCCGCGCGACGGGCCGAGTGCCCCTGAACCGGGGGCCGCCTCGTCACAACGAGTAAGTTATCGCATCCGCAGAGTGACTGACGCCAGATCGAGCGTTCTTCATTCCCTCAAGGGACCGCGCTCCTCGAGTGATTGACTTTTTACCTACGTCGAGAAACTCATGGTTCACAGCTGGGAGCGATCACCCCACGGCCGCGCAGATTGAAGATCATCCAACCCCGCGGACGCGGGGAGCAACACGCACCCGAGCACGTACCCCAGAAACTCGTGGGGGTCAGCCCCGCAGAGGCGGGGACGGTCTCCTCTGCGTGTCCGTCGACGGCTACGCGGAGGCGGAAAGGCGGGTGCACGCCCCATAGGTGTGGGGCGAGTCTACAGATGGATCTCGCCGACACATCCGCAAGACCGGGACGGCGAAGGCGCGCTCTCGTACGCGAAGTACCAGCTGGCGCCCTCGGGCACGGGCGCCGGCGAGCTGGCGGAGGTGGAGCTGCTCGGCTGACCGTCCCGGCGCATGCGTAAGGGCCCGTCCCCCTGGGGAGACGGGCCCTTACGTCTGGCGCTTTAGCCGCGGATCAGGTTGCGCAGCACGTACTGCATGATGCCGCCGTTGCGGTAGTAGTCCGCCTCGCCGGGGGTGTCGATGCGGACGACCGCGTCGAACTCGACACCGGTGTCGGTGGTGACCTTGACCGTGCTCGGGGTCGTGCCCTCGTTCAGCTCGGTGATACCGGCGATGGAGAAGGTCTCCTCGCCGGTCAGGCCGAGCGAGTCGGCCGACTGGCCGGCCGGGAACTGGAGCGGGAGGACGCCCATGCCGATGAGGTTCGAGCGGTGGATGCGCTCGTACGACTCGGTGATGACGGCCTTGACGCCGAGGAGCGCGGTGCCCTTGGCGGCCCAGTCGCGGGAGGAGCCGGAGCCGTACTCCTTGCCGCCCAGGATGACCAGCGGGGTGCCGGCGGCCTGGTAGTTCTGCGAGGCGTCGTAGATGAACGACACCGGGCCGTCGGCCTGGGTGAAGTCGCGGGTGAAGCCGCCCTCGGTGCCCGGCGCGATCTGGTTGCGCAGGCGGATGTTGGCGAAGGTACCGCGGATCATGACCTCGTGGTTGCCTCGGCGCGAGCCGTAGGAGTTGAAGTCACGACGCTCCACACCGTGCTCGGTGAGGTACTTGCCGGCCGGGGTGTCGGCCTTGATGGCGCCGGCCGGGGAGATGTGGTCGGTGGTGACCGAGTCGCCCAGCTTGGCCAGGACGCGGGCGCCGGCGATGTCGGTGACCGGGGTGGTCTCCATCGTCATGCCCTCGAAGTACGGGGGCTTGCGCACGTAGGTGGACTCGGCGTCCCACTCGAAGGTGTTGCCGGTCGGGATGGAGAGCGCCTGCCACTGGGCGTCGCCCGCGAAGACGTCCTGGTAGGACTTGTTGAACATGTCCTCGCCGATGGCGTTGGCGACGACGTCGTTGACCTCGGCCTCGGTCGGCCAGATGTCCGCGAGGTAGACCGGCTTGCCGTCCTGGTCCACGCCGAGGGCGTCCTTGGTGATGTCCACCTTCATGGAGCCCGCGATGGCGTACGCGACGACCAGCGGCGGGGAGGCCAGGTAGTTCATCTTGACGTCGGGGTTGATGCGGCCCTCGAAGTTGCGGTTGCCCGAGAGGACCGAGGTCACGGCCAGGTCGTGCTCGTTGACCGCCTTGGAGACCTCCTCCGGCAGCGGGCCGGAGTTGCCGATGCAGGTGGTGCAGCCGTAGCCGACGAGGTTGAAGCCGACCTTGTCGAGGTACGGGGTCAGGCCCGCCTTGTCGAAGTAGTCGGTGACGACCTTCGAGCCCGGGGCGAGGGTGGTCTTGACCCACGGCTTGCGGGTCAGGCCCTTCTCGGTGGCCTTCTTCGCGACGAGCGCGGCGGCGACCATCACGTACGGGTTCGACGTGTTGGTGCAGGAGGTGATCGCGGCGACGGTGACGGCGCCGTGGTCGATCGTGTACGTGGTGCCGTCGGGGGCGGTCACCTCGACCGGGTTCGACGGGACGCCGTTGGAGACGGCGGGGGCGTCGGAGGCCGGGAAGGACTCCTGGCCGGCCTCGTCGGCGGTGGCGACGTAGTTGCGCACGTCCTGGGCGAACTGCGCGGCGGCGTTCGCGAGGACGATGCGGTCCTGCGGGCGCTTCGGGCCGGCGATCGACGGGACGACGGTGGAGAGGTCGAGCTCCAGCTTCTCGGAGAAGTCGGGCTCGGCGGCCGGGTCGAGCCAGAGGCCCTGCTCCTTGGCGTACGCCTCGACGAGCGCGACCTGCTGCGCGGAGCGGCCGGTGAGCTTGAGGTAGTTCAGCGTCTCGCCGTCGATCGGGAAGACCGCGGCGGTGGAGCCGAACTCGGGCGACATGTTGCCGATGGTGGCGCGGTTCGCGAGGGAGGTGGCGGCGACGCCCTCACCGTAGAACTCGACGAACTTGCCGACGACGCCGTGCTTGCGCAGCATCTCGGTGATCGTGAGCACGAGGTCGGTGGCGGTGGTGCCGGCCGGGAGCTCGCCGGTCAGCTTGAAGCCGACGACGCGCGGGATCAGCATGGAGACCGGCTGGCCGAGCATGGCGGCCTCGGCCTCGATGCCGCCGACGCCCCAGCCGAGCACACCGAGGCCGTTGACCATGGTGGTGTGGGAGTCGGTGCCGACGAGGGTGTCGGGGTAGGCCTGGCCGTTGCGGACCATGACCGTGCGGGCCAGGTGCTCGATGTTCACCTGGTGGACGATGCCGGTGCCCGGGGGGACGACCTTGAAGTCGTCGAAGGCGGTCTGGCCCCAGCGCAGGAACTGGTAGCGCTCCTTGTTGCGGCCGTACTCCAGCTCGACGTTCTGCGCGAAGGCGTCGTTGGTGCCGAACTTGTCGGCGATGACGGAGTGGTCGATGACCATCTCGGCCGGGGAGAGCGGGTTGATCTTCGCCGGGTCACCGCCGAGGGCGGCGACGGCCTCGCGCATGGTGGCGAGGTCGACGACGCAGGGCACGCCGGTGAAGTCCTGCATGATCACGCGCGCCGGCGTGAACTGGATCTCCTGGCTCGGCTGGGCCTGGGAGTCCCAGTCGCCGAGCGCCCGGATGTGGTCGGCGGTGATGTTCGCGCCGTCCTCGGTGCGGAGCAGGTTCTCCAGGAGAACCTTCAGGCTGTAAGGCAGCCGGGCCGAGCCCTCGACCTTGTCCAGCTTGAAGATCTCGTACGACTCGTCACCCACGCGCAGCGTGGCGCGGGCGTCGAAGCTGTTCGCCGACACGACAGTCTCCTTCATATATGTGCGCGTTCCACCACATCCTGCCGCCACGTACACGTCGTCGATCCGCTAAGGTAAGGCTAAGTTAGGTAACCCTTACCGGGGTGGCGGCAGCGGTGCGCCTCGGCAGATATCTCGATGTCGAGATAACTCTAGTACATCACCGGCGGTCGGTCATGCCCGGCCGCGCTGTGGCGGACGTCGCAGCGAGGAAGCCTTCCACCGTCGCCGCGAAGCCCTCTGGGTCGTCGAGCCACGGATAGTGCCCCGCGTCCGGCTGGACGTGGAGCGTGGCGCCCGGAAAGAGGGCGGCGTACGCGGCCACCGTGACCGGCGGGCTGTTCAGGTCGCGGGCACCGGCGAGCAGCAGCACCGGACCGGGGAAGCCGGCGAGCGCGGCGCGGGTGGCGTCCGGGTCGAACGCGCCCTCGGCACCGAAGCCCGCGACGGCCTCGGGGTTGCCGGGCCGGGCCCGGTCGTGATGCCGCCGGGCGGCCTCGTCCCACCGGCCGTGGAGGAACGGGGCGATGGCCTCCCAGTCGCCCCCCTCCCCCGCGACGATCGCCTCCAAGGCGGCGAAGGCCGCCGGGAACCACGGCTCGCCCGCGCGCTCCAAGGCCAGCGCACGCCGGGTCTCGGCCGAGGTCTCGACCCCGACGGCCCGCGTCCCGGGCGTCACCAGGACCAGCCGGGCGACGCGGTGCGGATAGCGGGCGGCGTACCCGGCGGCGATGTCGGCGCCCGCGGAGTGGCCGAGCAGGTCGAAGCGGTCGAGGCCGAGGTGGCGGCGGAGCGCCTCGACGTCCTCGACCTGACGGTCGCAGCGGTACGAGGAGGGGTCGGCGGGCACGGCGGAGCGGCCCGTGCCGCGCAGGTCGGGGATCACCAGGGCGCGGCGGGCGGAGAGTCCGCCCAGGTCGCCGAGGTAGGCGGAGTCGGCGGGGCCGCCGGGGACACACAGGAGGGGGCCGCCGGAGCCGGTGCGGCGGTGGGCGAGACGGGTGCCGTCAGGGGCGGAGAAGGAAGCGGGAGGCGTACTCATAACCACGTTATATAACGGGGTTATGGATCCCGTCGAGGGGCGGGTATAACTGAGTCATGACGACGGGGAGCGACAAGGGCACGACGCCCGGCGGCCTGACCGAGCGGCAGGTCGCGGACCTGTTCGCGGAGATGAACGAGGTCATCCGGGCGGGCGAGGAGATGCGCAGGACGCGCGCCGGGATGATCCAGCTGTTCGCGGACGCGGGCTGGACGCAGGACCGTCTCGCGCGGCTCGCCGGGATGAGCCAGCCGGCCGTCTCCAAGCAGCTCGCCAAGCCGCGCACCGGCGAGCGGGCGGACCCGGCGGAGCCCGAGCCGGACGACGCGCCGTGGCTCGAAGGGCGCCTGTGGGGACTGGCCGAGGAGCTGTCGGAGGCGCTGGACGGCACGGCCCACTGCACCCGCCCGGCGCACGCGCTGGCGCGCGGCCGGAAGCGGTTCACGCCCCAGGACGTGGACGCGCTGCGCCGCCTGGTCGAGGCGGACCTCCGCGAGCGGGCGGCGGAACTGCCGGGCGCGTACCGGGAGGCGTACGACCGGATCGCCCGCGCGCTCGACACGCGCGGGCCGTCGGGCCCGTCCGGCGAGTCCGGCGGCCCCTCGGCGCGGCGTGCGCTGGCCCGCCGGATCCAGCGGGCCCGGCTGCGGGAGACGGAGTGACACGGGAGGACCGGACCGACCGGACACGCCGGGCCGAGGCGCCGTACGCATCGGGCCGACACGCCGCACACACCCGAATGATTGCCATAAAAGGTACATAGGAGGATGATCGGTCAAGCCGAGGTCTCACGGTCCGTCAGTGGCGGGCGGGTCTCGGGCGTGCCGGGAACGTGGGCCCGAACTCCCCCTCCACGGGGAGCGCGTCACCCACTCGCACACACCCCGTCACTCCGATGGCCCACCCTAACGAGAACGTCATCTCATATCTGAGATAACGTGACGGCATGGCAGACGACTACCTCGTACGCATCGGCAAGCTCATCCGTGACGCCCGCCAGCACCGTGGCTGGACGCAGACGCAGCTCGCCGAGGCGCTCGGCACCAGCCAGAGCGCCGTCAACCGGATCGAGCGCGGCAACCAGAACATCAGCCTTGAGATGATCGCCCGCATCGGCGAAGCCCTCGACAGCGAGATCGTCTCTCTCGGTTACGCCGGCCCGATGCACCTGCGGGTCGTCGGCCGCCGCCGCCTCTCCGGCGCCATCGACGTCAAGACCAGCAAGAACGCGTGCGTCGCGCTGCTCTGCGCCTCGCTCCTCAACAAGGGCCGCACGGTGCTGCGCCGGGTCGCCCGCATCGAGGAGGTCTTCCGGCTCCTGGAGGTCCTCAACTCCATCGGCGTCCGCACCCGCTGGATCAACGAGGGCGTCGACCTGGAGATCGTGCCGCCGGCCGAGCTGGACATGGAGTCGATCGACGCCGAGGCCGCGATCCGCACCCGCTCCATCATCATGTTCCTCGGCCCGCTGCTGCACCGCCTGGACCGCTTCAAGCTGCCGTACGCGGGCGGCTGCGACCTCGGCACCCGCACGATCGAGCCGCACATGATCGCGCTGCGCCGCTTCGGCCTCGACATCACGGCGACCGACAACCTCTACCACGCCCAGGTCGAGCGCTCGGTCTCCCCCGACCGCCCGATCGTGCTGACCGAGCGCGGCGACACCGTGACCGAGAACGCCCTGCTGGCCGCCGCCCGCCACGACGGCGTGACCGTCATCCGCAACGCCTCCTCCAACTACATGGTCCAGGACCTGTGCTTCTTCCTGGAGGCCCTAGGCGTCCGGGTCGACGGCATCGGCACCACCACGCTGACCGTGCACGGCGTCCCGCAGATCGACGTCGACGTCGACTACTCCCCCTCCGAGGACCCGGTCGAGGCGATGAGCCTGCTCGCCGCCGCCGTCGTCACGGAGTCCGAGCTGACGATTCGCCGGGTCCCGATCGAGTTCATGGAGATCGAGCTCGCCGTCCTGGAGGAGATGGGCCTCGACCACGACCGGTCCCCCGAGTACGCGGCGGACAACGGCCGCACCCGCCTGGTCGACCTGACGGTCCGCCCCTCCAAGCTGGAGGCGCCGATCGACAAGATCCACCCGATGCCCTTCCCGGGCCTCAACATCGACAACGTGCCCTTCTTCGCGGCCATCGCGGCCACGGCCCAGGGCAAGACCCTGATCCACGACTGGGTCTACGACAACCGCGCCATCTACCTCACCGACCTCAACCGCCTCGGCGGCCGCCTCCAGCTCCTGGACCCCCACCGCGTCCTGGTCGAGGGCCCCACCCGCTGGCGCGCCGCCGAGATGATGTGCCCGCCGGCCCTGCGCCCGGCCGTGGTCGTCCTCCTCGCGATGATGGCGGCGGAGGGCACCTCGGTGCTGCGCAACGTCTACGTGATCAACCGCGGCTACGAGGAGCTGGCGGAGCGGCTCAACTCGGTGGGGGCGCAGATCGAGATCTTCCGGGACATCTGAGCCGGGGCGTACGGCGGGAGGCCGTCGCGTCACCGCGCGGCGGCCCCCCGCCCTTCCCCGTCACTCGGGCCGGGCGTCGGCGGCGGGGCGCTCCTTTCGCTCCCCGCCCCGCCCGGACGTGTCCCGCTCCGTCTCCCGTTCCGCGAGCGGCAGCACGTACTCACCGGCGAGACGTGCCAGGTGCAGCGGAAGGGGCCGGGCGAGGGGCGGGTAGTCGTCGTGCTGCCGCAGCTGGTGTACCAGGGTCGCCCACTCCGCCGGCTGGTCGGAGGTCTGCCCCGCGCGCCCGGATTCCGCGAGCACCTTCTCCGACAGACAGCCGAGCACGGTGATCTCCAGCTGCCCCGGGTTCCAGGCCGTCTTCCCCGGGGCGGTCCGGTTCTTCGCCGTCGGCACCAGCTTCATCAGCCCCTTGGGGAGCTTCGCCGCGGTGTGGGGGCGGCTGGTCGTACTGGCGAAGACGCGGCTCTCCTCACCGGTCCCCCACACGCCCTCGGCGAATCCCACCTCGCCGCCGGAGTCGCGGGCGTACCACTCGGCCACCTCCTCACGGCCGTTCGCGTCGCGCACCCCCACCACGCGCAGGTCCTGCCCGTAAACCGTGTGGCGTTGGCCGGGTTCGGTGCCGAAGCCGAGGGTGTCACGGGCCAGCGCGCCGTTGCGCAGGTGCGGCCAGCACTGGCGGAGGTTCGCCAGATCCGTCAGAAGGAGCGTCGGCCGGTCGCGGAGCTGGAAGAGCAGGGTCCGGATCTGCCGCTCCACCTGCGGGACCTCCCCCACGGGCTCACGGGCCGCGGCGAGCAGCCGCAGCAGCTCCGGGTACGGAATCCACACCCCGCGCTCCCCGTCCCAGCCTTCGATGACGCCCAGTCCCGCGCCGGGGCGGACCCGCACGGCGACGACCCTGCGGACCGGCCGCCGGGTGGGGCCCTTCCTGGTGTGCCGGACGAACCAGAGGGCCGCGTACTGGAGGTCGCCCGGGATCCCGGCGCCCACCCGGTGGGCGGGCGGGCTGATGGCACCCAGCTGTCGGAACGCGTCCAGCACGGTCCACCGGGCCCGGTGCTCCCGCGCGCTGTCCTTGTCGTCGGACACGTTGACGAACTGGGTGAGCCACCCCTGCCGCGCCCAGGCGACGCGCAGCGCGTGCTTGGGGTCCGCGTCCGGAGCCGTCGCGAAGCGGTCCTTGCCCGCGATCTCCGCGATCACGATCCCGAGCCCGCCTTCAGGAGGGGCCGTGCGTTCCGCGACCAGCGCGCAGCGCCCGTCCACCGCCTCGGCGAACCTGACGCCCCTCGGCCGGCCGCGGTCCTTGGACACCGGCAGGGCATCGGCCAGCGCGCCCGCCGGGCGTGCCCGTACCAGGATCTCGATACCCTCCCCTCCACACCGCCAGTGCTCGTCGGAGTCCCGCTCCACTCTCTCGGCGGGACCGAACCCGACGAGCCTCGGCAGCTCGGCCAGGAGCGCGTCCCGCAGATCCTTGGACTGCCAGCGGATGTCCACCTCCAGCGGACGATCCCCCAGGGCGCGGGCCAGGGCGGCGCGGCGGTGGAGGGTCAGCCGCGCCTCGCGGGACTGCGGGTCGGCCTTGGTCCCCGAGCGGGGCAGCAGCGAGGGCGTGTTGCGCCGGGTGACCCTGACGAGGTCGGGCACCCTGCGCAGCACCGGGACCATGCCCTCCTCGACCCAGGCGTCGAGGTCCGCGCGTTCCCTCGGCAGCAGCCCGGGTCCCACCGGGTGCGGACCGAGCGTCGGGTGGTAGACGATGCCGACGGCCACCTCCCCCTGACCGTTGATCCAGCGCTCCGGGTGGGTGAGGACGTCCTCGGCCTCCGGATAGCGGCGCACGATGTCGAGATCCGGCAGCAGCGGCGCCGAGCTGTGCCGGCGCCAGGCGATCCGCTTCGCACGCCGGTCGTAGCCGAGGGTGTTGGCGGTGAGCCGGTAGCCGCGATCGGGGCCCTCAGGCCAGGGCAGCGGGGTGTCGAGGAGCACGGTCGCGCCGCCGAGCTGGTGCGGTCGCACGTCCACCTGGGTGGCCCACCGGCGGATCTGCGTCGAGACGTGGACGCGGAACCGGGAGGCGAACGGCACCGTGTGTACGGCGATGTTCAGGCAGGCCGAGTAGTACCAGGTCTTCTTGCGGTACTCGTAGCGCTGGGGCGGCCAGGAGACGAGCCGGGTCCCGCTGCCCGAGCTCTCGACCCGGAAGTGCAGCGTGGCGCCGCCCGTCCGGAACGGGCGGGCGGCCAGCCGGAAGGCGACCCACTCCGGAAGCAGGCCGTACAGCCGAGGCGCCGGTTCGGCGGTGCCGCCCGGCGACATGGCCGTCTCGGTGAGGTCGACACTCTCGGTGGCCCACTCCGGGAGGAGCGCCGGGACGGCCGGGTCCTCGGTCAGCAGCCTGGCTTCCAGCTCCGGGACGCCGCCCTCCTCCTCTGCCTCGATGCCGTCCTGGAAAAGCGCCGAGGCCCAGGTGCCGACCAGCGGGGCGAGCACGTCCGGCGGCACGGGCTCGCGGGCGTAGAGCCACGGGAGGCTGCCGTCCGCGCCCGCGTTGCGACCGGTCGCGATGACACCCGGCGCCATCGCCTGGAGGAGGGAATTGAGCCTGCGTACGGGGAGCCGGTCGGGGTGGTTCCCGTCCCCTTTCGCGGCGGCGTTGATCCGGGTGAGCTCGGCGTGCAGCTCCTCGCCGAGGCGGAGCACACGCAGGTCCTCACGCCACGGCCCGTGGCCCGGGTCGGGCTCGTACGCCGCGGAGCGGATGCTCGGGTACATGGTTCCTCCTAGCGGGTGGGGTGGGGTCGCTCGTCCTGGGGCTGTGCGTCGAGGCCGTGAAGGAGGCGGCTGAGCATCCGCCGGAGCGGCCCGTACAGGGCTCGGGCGATGTACTGCTCCTCGGCGGACTTGCCGGAGTCGTCGAAGTAGGGCTCCAGCACGGCGAGCACACTGTGCAGCAGGCTGGATTCGGGGGTGTCGGGCGCGTCGGACGGTCCGCCCAGGTTGGGCGCGAAGGCCACGTCGACGAAGACGACGTTGGCGGGCACGCCGCCGCGCAGCAGCCGTCCGATCACCTGCCACATCAGCACCATCAGGTCCCAGGTGACGCGTTCCCGCTCGTCCCCGAGACGGCTCCAGGCCATCGACCGCGCCAGCAGCTCATACCAGCGGGAGCGAGCGAGGCGCCGGACTTCCAGGGCGCCCTCCTCGACGGTGCGCCCCTCCCGCACCCAGGAGGCGAACGCCTCACCCGTGATGGCCCGGACGATCCAGTCGTTGATGGCGTGGACGGCCAGGTGCAGATCGTCGGGGTGGGGGTTGGGGCGGGCCAGGAAGTAGACGGTGCCGATGGCCGCTTCGTTCTCCTCGTTGAGGATGTTGTGCCCGCGCTCCACCGCGAGCAGCGGTGCGACAAGGACGTCCGCGCCGCTGTGCCAGAGGCTCTCGACATCCCCCCGGCGCAGGGACCGGGCTCGATGCGCGGAGGGCGTCTCGTCCTCGGGGGCGATGTCCTCATCGTCCGATACGAGGCAGATCACGCTGTCCTTCCAGCGGGAGTTGAGGTTGTGCAGGGTGTCGGCGACCACCCGGGCCTCGGTGTAGCTGCCGACCAGGAGGAGGATCTTGGCCCGTTCGGCCGGAAGGTTCAGCAGCTCGACCTGGAGGGGGCCGCCGTTGGGCGCGTCGTCCTCGCTCTGTCCCAGGTGACGGGCGATGCGCCGCAGCTTCTCCGGCCGCTCGTCGGCATCGCTTCCGGACAGGCGCAGATAGGCGTCGCCGTCCTTGATGAACTCGAACCGCATCCTGCTCTCGGACGCGATGCGTTCGGTGAGCTCCCGCGACGGCTCGATGATCGCGCCGACGGGGACGCGGACGTGGTAGCGGCTGGACGCGCCGGCCCAGCTGCTCCCGGACATGAGGAGCAGCTGGGTACCGGGGCGCCCGTCCACGGAGGCGAGGTGCGGGATGGCGCGCAGCAGTTCACGGCCGACGCCGCTGCAGCGGAAGAAGCTGAGCTCGCCGCTGCGGACGCCGCCCTCGTCCTCGCCGGCGACCTGGAACTGGAATCCCAGGACATTGCCCATGGGGGCCTCCGGGACCATGGGACCGTAGTCGTCCGGGCGCCGGTACATCTCGTTGAAGCGCAGGTTGAGAGCGGACTCGACCCGCGGCCACATTGCGTTGATCATGGCGAGCCGCGGTTCGAGCGCGCTGACGAGCAGCGTGAACTCGAACTGCTTGGCGAGCTCCCTCCGCCACTCCTCCGGGGACTTCGGGCGCTTCTTCGCACGGCTCTTCCCGCCTTCGGTCTCGGGTGTGCGCCTGCGGGACTCCTTCTGTTCGCGCTCCCATACGGCCAGTTCCTCTTCGTACGTCCGCCGACGCGACTCCATGTACGTGTCGTCCAGCCGGAGCACGTCGTTCATGACCCGGACCAGGTGCCGCCGGGTGTTCTCGGGGTTGCCCGTGTGCAGCACCTCGTTGAGCAGGGCGGTGATCCGGCCGAAGTCCTCGTCCGTCCTGCGCGCCCGGTCGCCGAAGGGGTTGTCACGGAACGCGTCGAGGAGCCGGCCCAGCGCCTCCCGGGGCCCGTGGTTCTCATGCTCGGGGCCGCTGTCCTCGGGAAGCGGGTAGCGCTGGTCGAGCAGGCCGATCTGCAGGGTCCAGGAGCTGAAGTACCCGGTGCGGACCCAGCAGCGCAGGTCGTAGTCGGACACGAGCATGGCGTAGAGCCGGTCGGTCGCGGAGGCGGCGGTGTTGAGGGCGGCCGAGAACGTCTCGACGTCACGCTCGGAGAGCTGTGTGCGCCCGCTGGCCGCGAGTTCGCGGATCTTGTGCCTGGCGAGTACGTCGATGAGGCCCTTGTCCTCGCCGCTGACGAGGACCGCGGCCGGCGCGAAGATCTGGTCCAGCTGCATCTGCACCCGGTCCGCCTCGTCGATGATCATGAGGTCGCTGCGCCGGGAGGCGAGTTCTAGGTAGCGGATGCGCTCGCCGTTCTGGGGGCGTGGCGGTGCGGCGTCGATCAGGCCGCCGGGGGTGGTGACCCAGACGCGCGCGCCGACCATGGCCCGGGATCCGTGGTGCCGGGGGCAGGCGGACCAGTACGGGCAGCTGCTCGGGCTCTCCTGCCAGGCGGGTTCGCTCTTTCCGTTGCCGGTGCGGCCCGGCTTCGGCGGCGGCCTGAGCCGGACGCAGGGTGACTCGCCGAACGCCAGCGGCTCCGTGGCCGGCGAGGCTTCCTCTCGCAGGGTGTTCAGGACGCAGGAGGTCCCCAGGTAGGCGAAGCCGGGGTCGTCGTGGGCGAGCAGTCGGTGTTCGCCGCGTCCGGCCAGTCGGCGGTGCAGCCGTTGGGCGTGCCGTTCGCGCCCGGAGTAGCCGAGCACGGGGGCCGCGGCGCCGTCGGTGTAGAGGTTGTACGTCTCGACCAGCTTGAGCACCTCCGCGACATCGGTGACGACGATGGTGGTGCTCAGCCCCAGCCCTGCCAGGTGGACGGCGATGACGTCGCGCAGCGTGCTCTTGCCCGCGCCCACCATGCCCAGCAGATGCTGGATCCCGTCGATGGTGAACTCGAAATCGCGGACTTTCCGGAAGACCCCGTTCTCGTTGACGGACAGCTCGAACGCCCCGAGCCGGTCCACCCATCGCGGCGGCTTCGTCCCCCCGGTGGCCGCGTACTTCGCGTCCATGTCGGCGGCGGTGTGCTCCAGGTCCTTCCTGGTGAAGACCAGCGGTGCGCCTCCGCCGGCGGGGACGCGGTCCAGGTCGTGGGCGACGAGGGGTGTGTGGGGGACGGCGGGCAGGTCCACCACGGCCAGGGAGCGGCTGACGGTGAACGCGTGCCGCCCCGGGCCGGCGACCGGAAGCCGTTGGCCCGCCAGCGGCGGGGCTGTCCTCAGCAGCCGGTCGTAGACGTCGAACCGGCCCTCCGCGACCGAGAACTCCTGCCGGACCGCCGGAGCCTCGGTGTCCGGGACGTCGAAGGCGCGCACCCGGGCGTCGAGCAGCTGGTACCGGTCCAGGGCCTCGCGCCAGGCCCGTCCCCTGCGCACCGTCCACAGGGAGTACCGGGCGACGCGGAGCGTCTTCTCGGCGTCCGGAGGCAGCGGCGTGCCGAACGCCTCGGCGAACGCGTATCCGCTGAAGAGCACCCAGGCGCTGCCCGCGGGATCCTCCGGAAGCAGTCGCCGCTGGAGGTGCAGGCCGAGTTCCACCTGGCAGAGCGCTTCCAGAGCCGGTCGTTTGACCGACTTCCCGAGAAGACCCTGGAGTTCGCTCAGTACGTCGTTCAGGGGTGGTGTGATGCTACGCACTGGTGGTCCCTTCCTTGAGGTGGCGCACGATCACGTCGGGGGCGCTCGGCACCAGCCGGTCCCTCAGCGATTCGGGCAGGGCGGCGGTGAAGGCGGCGCGGTATCCGGGCTGTTCGGCGAGACGCGCGGGCACCGCGACGAGGGTGCGGTCGGCGAGCGGCGGACCGGCGGCGAGCCGGGCCGCGAGCAGACCGGGCTGGAGGCGGTCGTAGACCCGTACGACTGTGGTGCCGGGCCTCCCGTCCCGGACACGGAAGGCGGACAGGTGCTCCGGTACCGCCTCGTGGGCGTAGCCAGCGTCGTCGAGCCGGTTCAGGACGTCCTTCTCGGTCGGGTACGGCAGGGTGAGGAAGACGCGCAGGGAACGGCGGAGCAGCAAGGTCCGGTCGGGTGCCCGGACCGGCTTCAGCGCCGCGTCCCGCGGGCAGTCGTCCCCCTCGCACCAGACCTCGCCGCGGGGCGCGGTCGGTCCCGCCGGAACGGCGGCCCGGCCGGCGGGGAGGGCGGGAAGACGGCAGACAGGGCAGCACGGGAGGACCCCCTCGACGAACGAGAACTCCGGTACGGGCCGGTAGAGCTCCTTGATCAGGTCCCACACGACCCTGTTCCAGCCGGACGTCCGGCGAAGCCTGTCGTCCTGGTCGACCACCGGGTTCTCCGCCAGGAACGCCCGGCAGCGCCGGAACCTCGCGGCCGACCGGCTCCGCGCCTCCAGGTCGTACAGCAGGCCGCGCGCCTGCGTCGCGAGCCCCTGAGGGCCGTGGGCCGCCAGTTCGAGGCAGGTGCGGGTGGGCATCCGGCCGTACGGGTCGACCAGCGTCGCGTCCGGGGCGACGAGGGAGCCGGGGACCTTGAAAACCGGGTCGTCCGCCGTCCTGTACCGGCACCACTCCCACAGTTCGGGGAGGCTCTTCGGCGGTGCCTCCCCGATGTGGAGGCAGTGCGCCACCATGCGGTCCAGCGCGCGCTGGGCGATCACCGGGTAGGGCAGGGTGAACGCGCGCAGCCCTCCCACCTCGGAGAGGGCCGTCACCACGCGGGCGAGCTCCTGGAAGAGCTCGGCGCCCGACGAGCCCGCCGCGCCCTCGGGGTCACCGGGGCGGCCGAAACCGTCCGTCTTCACGCGGCGACCTCCCGGACGGCCGCCGAACACCAGCGGGCCGTCTCGCACCGGGCGCAGGCTCGGCCGGGGGCGGGCGCGTACGCGTCGTCCTGGTGCCAGTCGGCGACCATCGTCCGCAGGACCTCCTTCGCGGCGGCCCGGTGGGTGGGCGCGAAGGGGTCGATGACCTCCAGGTCCGCGCCGCCGGGGCGCAGGACCTCCAGTTCCACCCTGGCCCGCGCGGGCTCGCCTCCCAGATCGCCGCGCGCCACGAGCAACACAGCCAGGGCGAGTTGGGGATATCGCTCCAGTAGAGGCCGACTCGAACGCCACTCCGTGGCACTCGACTTGGTCTCGCGCCACACCCATGAGCCGGCGTCCCGGTAGAGCAGATCGGGCGCGGCCATCACCACGACGTCGGCTGCCGGGTCGTAGCGGACCACCCGGGGTTCGGCACGGACGTCCGTGCCGTCCTTCACGCACCGCATCGGGCAGACGGCGGCGTGGCGGCGCAACAGCGCTGCTCCCAGCGCGCGTTCGTGGTCGGGGAGCTCGAAACCCGCCGGCACCCACTCCTCCGGGACCTCGACCGTGCACGGCAGGACCGAGCCGTGGCATTGGGCGAGGTACGCGTGCAGCGCCCGGCCCCGTTCCGCCGTGGCGTCCCGCTCGACGGCGTCGATCGTCGGCAGGTGCAACCGGCGCATGTGGTCGCGGGCGGGACAGGCCACGTAGTTGCGCCCGTTGGTGACGGACCAGGTACGCCTGGGCCGCCCCTTCGCCTCGACTCCCAGCAGTCCGGGAGCGGTGCGAAGCGCCGGGCACACGCCCAGGAACGGACATTCCGCGCAGGAGCCGCTCGGCCGGAACTCCCGTCCGTTCAGGATCTCCGAGAGCCCCCCGGGACCGTGCTGCCGATAGAGGGCGACGGCCTGCGTGCGACTCCCTTCGAAGAGCTCCCGCGTGCGCCCGTCGAGGAGCGCGAACTCCACGATCCTCACGCGCTGCGGCCTCGGGCCCGGATCGCCCTCCGCGAGGACGAGCGCCGCCGCCGCGATGAACCCCTCGGGCGGCGGATCCTCGCCGAGCCGGTGTACCGGCAGGCGCAGTTCACGCAGCGCCCCATCGGGAGAGGCCAGGCACCTGCCCCACACCGTGAACCGGTACTCCTCCGCGTTGAGCGCCTCCGCGCCCGTCGCCCGGTAGCGATACGTCCACCGCTCGGCCACCTCGTCCAGGGGGTGCGCCGGGTCTGCGGGGAATGCCGTCTCGTAGAGGGCGAGCCCGTGCTCGGTCCAGGCCCGCAGCCCCTCGTGCGCCGGGGCCTCGGGCGCCCCGCTCCCGCCTGCGGCAATGGTGCGGTTCCGCGCGTCGTGGGCGTCCATGAAGGGCCCGAGCGTGAAGTGCCGGAGCCGCTCGCCGCGGCGCGGCAGCGGCACCACCGGCCGGTAGCCGCGCGCCTTGAGAGCGTCCTTGGCAGGGCAGCGGAAGTCGCCCCCCTTGAACATCCCGATGGATACCGTGATCGTCTGGGACGTACGGCGCACCCCTTCCGGGGGCAGCCACGGTTGTGACATGGGTTCTCCTTTCACCACATACGAGAAACCGGCCCTGTACGGGGCCGGCTGGCGGAGGCGTCATGAGCGAGATCGATGAGATCGGGAACGTCGAGAAGCGCTACGAGATCGAGAACTTCCTCGACGAGGGAGCCAATGGAGCGGCCCACGTCGGCTACCGCCTGGGCGACGGCGCCAAGGTGCTGGTGAAGGCACAGCACTCCTGGCGGATCGGGAAGCTCAGCTACCACCAGGGCGCGGGAGAGGACCTGATCCGAGAGGGTGAGATCATGCACGAACTGAGGGGGATTCCCGGAATCCCCCGCCTTCTCGCGACCGGCACGCTCAACGGAGACCGATGCCTGGTCATGGAGTTCATCGAAGGCCGTCCTCTGCGGAACGCCATGGCGGGCAAGCAGCCGATCAAGCACCCCGGCACGACCGCATCGATCATCGGACAGCTCTGCGAGATCCTGTGGCGGGTGCACGAGAAAAAGTTCGTGCACTGCGACCTGAAGCCCGAGAACATCATGGTGGAGCCAGACGGCCGCCTCCGCCTGATCGATATGGGACTGACAGTCCCATTCGACGAGCCGACCAACGGCGAACACGGCACCCCCGGATACGCGTCGGACGCGCAGCACGAGCCCAGTGACGGGCTGACCCCGCAGGACGACATCTTCGGACTCGGCTGCATCCTGCTGGAGATGACCGTCATGCGCCTGCCCTACGGGGGCACGGAGAAGCGAGTCGAGCGCGGCTATCCCGTGCTGCCGCCGGACCGGCTCGCCGCCGTACCCGAGGAGTTCCGTGACCTCGCGCTCCGTATGGTGGCCTGGGACGCCGCGGACCGCCCGCGCGACGTGCGCGAGGTGATGGAGGGGATCCGGCCTCACCTTCCCACGCCCGGATCGGCCGCCTCTCCTGGGATGCTGCGCCCCGACCCCACGGAGTACTACCGCACCCGCTCACCGTGGTTGTGACGCCTCGTCCCAGGCCGTAGGGCGTCACCTCAGCTGCTCCAGCCGGTCCCGGACCTCCTGCACGTCCGCGCCCTCGATCCGCTCGCGCAGCACGTGGACCCGCTCGAACTCCGCGATCGCCTCCGGGACGCGCCCGACGGTCACCAGGACCTCGGCGAAGAGGAACCGCGCCTTGTCCTCGTCGGTCCACTGCTCCCGTTCCCGGTAGATGTCGCAGGCCTCCCGGTAGCAGCGGATGCCCTCGTCCCGCTGCTCGCAGGCGAGATGCACCTTGGCCAGCGTGAAGAGGATGTCGGCCAGGCCCCGGCGCTCCTCCGTCCGCTCGATCACCTGGAGGGCGTCCACGCACCGTCCCCGCGCCTCGCCGTACTCGCCCCGGTCGAGGTGGACCGCGCCGATCCCGTTCAGGGCCGCCGCCTGCCCTACCGGCTCGTCCAGCTCCCGGTAGGACTCAAGGGCTTGGCGGAAGTGCTCCTCGGCCGGCTCCGTCTTCTGCTGTTTCCGGAGGTTGAGCGCCATGGTGTAGAGAGACCGGGCCAGGCTCAGCCTCCCCTGTTCGCTCTCATCCGCCCGGCTGAGGAGGATCGCTCGGGTCAGATCGGTGGCGGCCCTGTCGTAGAGCCCGTGGCGCCATCTCGTCCCCGCCAGCATCCGGCAGACCATGGCTTCATCAACCGGGGAGGCCACCCGCTCCGCGGCGACGCGGGCCTCCTGGAGACCGCACAGCGCGTCGTCCAGGTACCGGCGGTTCCACTGGTAGGTGACCATGACCATCGGCAGCAGCCACACATAGCGGTCCATGCCGCGCGCCGTCGCCAGCGCGAGGCACCGTTTGATGGTCTCCCGCTCCTCGTCCAGCCAGACCCTCGCCGCGTCCGGCGAGGAGAATTCGGCCACCGTCACGCCCTCGGGATCTCCGAGGGGCAACTCACGCTGCGAGTCCAGAACCCTGTCGCAGGCGCGGGCGTTGTGCAGCAGGTGCTCCATGCTCCGGTGCACGGTGGCTTGCTCCAGGGCCGCGGCCTCCTCCGGCGGGAGCGGGTTCACGTCATACCGGGCGAACACACGAACCAGGTCGTGCAGGCGGTACCGTCCGGACTGTTTGATCACCAGACTGGCCGCGACCAGATCCCGCAACGCGCGCTCCGTGCGCATCCCTCGTACGGCCGCGCCCATGTCCATCGCGGCCTGCCACGACATGCTGGGCCCGGGGTGCACCGCGATCTGCCACAGCAACACCCGCGCCTCCTCGCTCAGCACCCGTACGGAACAGTGCAGGGCGGCACGCACCGACAGCTCGTCTTCCGGATAGTCCAGCCCGTCCAACCTCCGCCGCTCCTCCTGAAGTTCCCTCACCAGATCCCGGATGGCGCTCAGCGGGCGATCGGCGAGGCGCCGCTCCACGATGGTCAGAGCCAGCGGCAGGTTCCTGCAGAATCTGATCAGATCCTGGAAAGGCTTCTGGTAAAGCTTCCGGTCCTTCTCGGGAACCTTCTCCTGAAGCACCCGCAGCGCGGCCTCGTCCGACAGCGGCTCCACCGTGTACATGTGCACATCAGGGCCGGTCACGCCGCACAGCGCGTCCCGGCTGGTGATGATCACGACGCAGGCACCGGCGCCCGGCAGCAGAGGCAGCACCTGCTTGGCGTTGAACGCGTTGTCGAAGAAGAGGAGGGCCGACCGGGAGGCCAAGGCAGTGCGCAGAGCCTTGACCTTGCCGTCCAGACCCTCCACCGTGGAGTGCGGCAAAAGGGCAGCCAGGAGGTCGTTCAGAACATGCTCCGGGTCCGTGGGCGACGTGCCCTCGGTGAACCCGTTCAGCTCGGCGTGGAGACATCCGCCCGGAAAACGTCGCCTGATCCGGTGCGCGACATGCAGGGCCAGCACGCTCTTGCCCACGCCCGCCATTCCGCTGAGTACGATCACCGCCGTCCTGCCGGCGTCCCGTGCCGCGAGAGCGGTCTCTTCCAGCTCGTGGATCAGGTCCTCCCGTCCGAGCGGGATTCGCTCCTCACGGGGCAGTTCGTCCGGAACCCAGAGTGAGAACGGCCCTCCCGTCAGGGGTGCCTTACGGATCCAATCGATGACGGGCTGAAGCCTCTCGTCTTCGAGCGGATCCCCGTAGAGACGCTCCCATCCGGTGACGACCTTGTCGAGCTGCGGCTTGGACATGTCCCGACCATGCGCGAGCAGGTAGAACCGGCGGATCTCGGCATACTCGGGTGAGCGTTCGTACCACTCCTTGGACGCTTCACGAAGGAACTCGCCCTCCCGCGCCTCCTCCGCCGCCCGCATCAGTTCGCACGCGACCGCGGTGCGCTCCGCGCGCATCCGCTCCCTGGTCACCTGCAGACCGCTCGCCGCGAGACCGTAGAACGGATCGTCGCCCGACCACTCGTCCGAGGCGGCGCGAAGGAGCCTGAACCGCTCAGGAGCGGACTTCAGGTCGCGAGCCCGTCGCCAGCCCTCCAGGAACCTCAGGTAGTCCACGTTTCCGGGCGGCAGCCGCAAGGTACAGAGCTTCGACTTGCCGGCGTGCGGCACGCACTCGTCGCCCAGCAGCGTGCGGAGCCCTTTGACGGTCGTGTTCAGGCTCGTGGTGGCCTTCTTCTCGTCCCCGCCCGGCCACAGGGCGTCCATGAGCTCCTCCCGGCCGCACTGGAGCCCCCTCGACGTGACCAGAAGGGCGAGCAGGGCGCCCACCTTCGTCCTCAACACATGCTTTCTGTCCGCCACTTCAACCGTGATCGGACCCAGCACACGCACACTCGCCAACCGATCCTCCGCACGCCTCTCCTGACAGGCCGACCCCAACGGCCCGATGCGATGTCCCTGAACCGTGCGCATCGGCGGCCTCCTTCACACACCGATGCTCCTTCGCGCCCCCGGCTCTCAGTTATCGCTCAGTTTCGCCTCTGCGGGGCCTCGGCCCTCGGGGGCACGATGTGACTCAGCCGCTCACCAAAGAGTGAGAGAACGGCAGGATCCCCATCAGAAAGGACCACTGCGTCATGGCCAACCGCCCCCGCAGCCGACGGCTGAGCCGCCTCCGTCTGTCGCCCGGCTTCCCGCCCACCCGCCGGCGGCGGACGCCCGACCCGGTCGAGGGGACGACCCCGGCGACCCCGCGCGCCGAGACCCCCGACGCCTCGAACACCGACACCGTCTAAGGCTCACCGCCCCGAGGGCGCCCTCCCCGGGCGCCCTCCCGCCCCCCTCGCACATCCGTCACGTGCCCTAGGTCGGCCGTGCGGATTCCCGGCCGGAGGGTTCGGGGCCGTGCAAACGCGTACACACGCGTACACACACGCACACGGCCCCGGCCCGTCACCCGGCCGGTCCACCATCGGCATGAAGAGAGGAAAATTCGTGATCCATCACTCTTCCGCGAGCATGCTCGCCTCGGTGAGGCTGCATTTCGACGCCCTTCATTCCCAGGAGGAAGCACTGCTCACGGCCGACGCGGGAACGGACGGTCCGCCGCTGCGTCTGACGGCCGCCGAAGCGTACGAGGCTCTCTACGGCGCCGAGACGGACCCGAGGCTCACCGCGGCCGTCTGGGAAGCGGCGCTCACCGCGGCACGGACCGATCGCACGCCCCAGGGGAAGGGCACCCTTCTGGTGATCTGGCTGGCCCTGCCCCGACTGACCGGCACAGCGCACCGCGTCTGCAGCCGGCTGCGGGTGGACCGGGAGGACGTGGAGGCCGAGATGGTCCTCGCCCTGCTGGAGGAACTGGAGGTGCTGGACCCCCGCGACCCGCTCGCCGTCGAGGCGCTGCTCAAGGCGACACGCGCGAGGGCCTGGACGTTCGCTCGGTCCGGCCTGCGCGAGGTGCCGTCCACTCAGGTGGAGCGCGTCACCCAGGACCGCTCGGTCGCCGAGGCCGACCGGCTGCCGGACGCGTCCGCGCCCCAGCCGGGCCTGGAGGTGCGGGTGGACCGGCCGGACGGGCCCGACGGACTGCGCGCCTCGCTGCGCTTCCGTGTGCGTCCGGAGCAGCTGCGCGACGGTGCCCTCGCCGGGATCGAGCAGAGCGAGCGGCCCCACGGGGCGTGCCGCCGTCAGCGGAGCCGGCGGTCCCGGCGCCGTGTGGGCACGCTGCCGATCCGTCCCACCGCCCGGCGGGCGTCGTGAGCCGCCGGGCCGGCGGCCCCGTCGGCTTCACCGAGCTGTTCGACCTTCCGGTCGCAGTCGACATGCGCATGGCAGCCCGGGTGTTCGACATCTCCACGGCTACGGCCTACCGCCTCAACAAGAGAGGTGTCTTTCCTTGCCCGGTCATCCGTCTCGGAGGAAAGCTGCGTGTTCCGACGGCCGAGTTGATGCGCACGCTCGGAATCGAGCAGCGTCCGCTGTACTCGCTGGAGCCGGACCTGGAACCGGACCCGGACGCGCTGCGCGACGACGATCTGTGGGACATGCGTTAGCCCCCACGCCCCTCGCGTAACCGTCTCGGTTCGCACACCGTGTTGCCCCGGGGTCCATGCCCCGGGGCAACACGCGTCATGGTGCTGCTCAGCCGCCGCCCGGCATCACGCCCCCGCCCTTGAGGCGTTCGATGTCCGAGGGGCGGACCTTGATGACGAGGAGGGCGATGAGGAAGGCGACCACGCCGAAGATCGCGGCCGTGACGAAGCCCGCCGAGACGCCGGAGCTGAGGACCTGGTCGCTCCAGGGTGGGGGGAGCTGGCCGGTTCTCGCGAACTGGGCCTTCTCCAGGGGGTTCGCCTGGGAGAGGAAGAGGGGGACCTGGGTGTCGGCCTCGTTGCGGCTGGCGGTGCCGAAGACCGTGACCAGGATCGACAGACCGAGGGAACCGCCCACCTGCTGCATGGCGTTGAGGAGCCCGGAGGCCGCGCCGGCCTCGCGTTGTTCGACGTTGGACAGGGCCATGATGGTGAGCGAGACGAACATCAGGCCCATGCCGAGGCCGAAGACCAGGATCGGACCGAGGATGCTGCCCAGGTAGGTGGAGTCGACGTCCGTCAGGGTCAGCCAGGACAGGCCGCCCGCCGCCAGGAGCGAGCCCGCCACCATGAAGGGTTTCGGGCCGTAGCGCGGCAGCAGGTTGGAGGTGACCCCGGCGCCGACCGCGATGATCGCGCTGACCGGCAGGAAGGCGAGGCCCGTCGACAGCGGGCTGAAGCCGAGGACCTGCTGGACGAACAGGGTGAGGAAGAAGAACATGCCGAAGATCGCCGCCGCCAGGCACAGCATGATGGCGTAGGTGCCGGAGCGGTTGCGGTCGGCGAACATGTGCAGCGGGGTGATGGGCTGCTGCGAGCGCCGCTCGTTGAGGACGAACGCCACGAGCAGGACGACCGCCGCCACGAAGGAGCCGATGGTGTACGGGTCCCGCCAGCCCTCCTGCGCGGCGCGGATGAAGCCGTACACCAGGGCGGCCATGCCGAGGGTCGAGCAGAGCGCGCCGGCCAGGTCGAAGTGGCCCGGGTGCCGTTCGGACTCCTTGACGTGCCGGGGCGTGAGGAAGGCGATGAGCAGCGCGATCGGCACGTTCACGAAGAAGATCCAGCGCCAGTCGAGCCATTCGACGAGCATCCCGCCCGCCACCAGGCCGATCGCGCCGCCACCCGCCGAGACGCCCGCGAAGACACCGAAGGCCCGGTTGCGTTCCGGGCCTTCGTCGAAGGTGGTCGTGATGAGGGAGAGCGAGGTCGGCGAGGCGATGGCACCGCCGACGCCCTGGAGCGCGCGGGCGGCCAGGAGTTGCCACTCGCTCTGGGCCAGGCCGCAGAAGAGCGAGGCGAGTCCGAAGAGCAGGACGCCGAAGATGAAGACCCGGCGGCGGCCGAGGATGTCACCGGCCCGCCCGCCGAGCAGGAGCAGACCGCCGAAGGTGAGGGTGTAGGCGTTGACGACCCACGACAGGCTGGTGGTGGAGAAGCCCAGGGCGCTCTGGATGTGCGGGAGCGCGATGTTCACGATGGTGATGTCGAGGACCACCATCAACTGGCAGGAGGCGATCACGAAGAGGGCGATGCCCTTGCCGTCGCGGCTCCTCTTCGGGGCGACGGCCTGCGGGGTGGTCGGCTTGGGTGTGCTCATGGCGCATCGCGCCCTCACCTGAGGAAGCCGTGGGCCGGTCAGTCCACCTTTCGACCCTAAGCCCGGCCCCCGTACCGGACCAGTTGATCTTCGGGCGGTGGCCCGGGTCCCGTCACTCCAGGACCGCGAAGCCGTCGATCTCCACCAGCGCCTGCTCGTCCCACAGGCGTACGGTCCCGACGACGGCCATCGCCGGATAGTCCCGGCCCGCCAACCGGCGCCAGATCCGGCCCAGTTCGGCGGAGTGCCGGCGGTAGTCGGCGACGTCGGTGGCGTACACGGTGACCCGGGCGAGGTCGGCGGGCGAACCGCCCGCGTACCGGAGCGCGGTGAGCAGATTGCCGAGCGCGGTCTCGAACTGCTCGGGCAGGGTCTCCCCCGTCACCTTCCCGTCCCGGTCGAGGCTGGTCTGCCCGGCGAGGAAGACCAGCTGGGAGCCGGTGGCCGTGACGGCGTGGCTGAAGCCCGCGGGCGGGGACAGTTCGACGGGGTTGTGGCGGTGCAGGCTCATGCGGGGACTCCTGCCCGGGACGCGGCATCGTATGACATTTCCTTGCCGGGTGACGACGCCCCCGATGCCCCCGATGCGCCTGATGCGCCTGATGCGCCTGAAGCCTCTGATGCATCTGCGGGGCCTGATGCCGTCTGACCCCGCCGCGCGTCCCGGTACAGCTCCTTCGCGATGATCGTGCGCTGCACCTCGGTCGCGCCCTCGTAGATCCGGGGCGCCCGGACCTCCCGGTAGAGGTGTTCCAGGAGGTGGCCGCGCTGGAGGGCGCGGGCCCCGTGCAGCTGGACCGCGGTGTCCACGACGTACTGGGCGGTCTCGGTGGCGAGCAGCTTGGCCATGGCCGCGCGCCGGGGCACGCCCGGCTCGCCCCGGTCGTGGGCCTCGGCCGCCGCGTAGACCAGCAGCCGGGCCGCCTCAGTGCGGGTGGCCATCTCGGCGACCTGGTGGGCGACGGCCTGGAGGTCGGCGAGGACGCCGCCGAAGGCGCGCCGGTCGGCGGTGTGGGCGAGGGTCGCGTCGAGGGCCGCCTGGGCCATGCCGACCGCGAAGGCGCCGACGCTGGGGCGGAAGAGGTTGAGGGTGCCCATGGCCACCTTGAAGCCCTGGCCCGGCTCGCCGAGCAGGTCCTCGGGTCCGACGGGGACGCCGTCGAAGACCAGCCCGCCGATCGCGTGCGGGGCGAGCATGTCCAGCGGCTCGCCGGTCAGGCCGGGGCGGTCGGCGGGGACCAGGAAGGCGCTGACGCCCCGGGCGCCGGACGCGGCGCCGGGGCCCCCGGCGTCCCCGGCGCCCCCCGCGCGGTCCGCGCCGCCCGACCCGTCCGTCCCGTCCGTCCCGCCCGGCCCGGCAGGCCCGGCAGGCCCGTCCGGCCCGTCCGGCCCGCCCGACCCGTCCGGCCCGCCCGCGCCGGCAGGCCCCGCCGCATCGCCCTGGCCGCTCTCGCGAACCGCGTCGCCCTCGCGGCCCTCGGGCTCCCCCGTACGGGCGAACACGGTGATGAAGTCCGCCTCCGGCGCGTTGGAGATCCAGCGCTTCTCGCCGTGCAGGCGCCAGCCGCCGGTGGCCGGGTCGGGGACGGCCCGCAGGGCGAGGGCGGCGGCGTCGGAGCCGGCGCCCGGCTCGGAGAGGGCGAAGGCGGCGACGGCCCGGCCCGCGACGACCTCGGGCAGCCAGCGCCCGCGCTGCTCGGGGCTGCCGAAGGAGGCGACCGGGTGGGCACCGAGGCCCTGGAGGGCCAGCGCCGTCTCGGCCTCGGTGCACACCTGGGCGAGGGACTCGCGCATCAGGCACAGGTCGAGGGCGCCGGAGCCGAAGAGCCGGGCGAGCAGTCCGTGCTCGCCCAGGGCGGCGACGAGGGGCCGGTTGACCCGGCCGGGCTCGCCCCGCTCGGCGAGCGGGCGCAGCCGCTCCGCCGCGAGCGTCCGCAGCCGCGCGCACCAGGTGGTCTGTTCCGGATCGAGCGAGAATGCGGGCATGTGGGCGCCCTCTCTGGCGCTCGCGCGCCGACGGCGGAAGCGCGCTACGGCCGACCGGAACCGAGACGGCGTATCGCGAACCGTTGACTGTCGTCACCATCACGATACGCTTTTCGAGCGACGGTCGACCCCACCACGACGATCCCACCCGACAGGGGGACGGACGCATGGAGCTGACGCCCTCGGCCCACCAGGACACCTTCGCCCGCGATCATCTGCCGCCCTCCGGGCAGTGGCCGCGCCTGCTGTTCGACCTGCCCGAGCTCGCCTACCCCGACCGGCTCAACTGCGGGGCCGAACTCCTCGACCGCACGGTGGAACGGTTCGGCGCCCGGCGCCCGGTCTTCCTCGACGGCGAGGGCGGCCACTGGACGTACGGGCAGCTGCGCGAGCGGGTGGACCGGATCGCGCACGTCCTCACCGAGGACCTCGGCGTGCGCCCCGGCAACCGGGTGCTGCTGCGCGGCCCCACCACCCCCTGGCTCGCCGCCTGCTGGCTCGCCGTGATGAAGGCGGGCGCGGTCGCCGTCACCGTCCTCGCGCAGGCGCGGGCCGCGGAGCTCGCCGTGATGGCCGAGATGGCCCGGTGCGGCCACGCCCTGTGCGACGTGCGGGCCGTCGACGAGCTGGCCAAGGCGGAGGTGCCGGGGCTGCGGATCATCCCGTTCGGCGGCGAGGGCCCGGACGACCTGCTCACCCTCTCCATCGGCAAGCCGGACCGGTACGAGGCCGTGCCGACCGCCGCCGACGACGTGGCCCTGATCGCCTTCACCTCCGGCACCACCGGGCGCCCCAAGGGCTGTATGCACTTCCACCGGGACGTGCTCGCCGTCGCCGACACCTTCTCCGCGCACGTCCTGCGCCCGGAGCCGGACGACGTCTTCGCCGGCTCCCCGCCGCTCGGCTTCACCTTCGGCCTGGGCGGGCTCGTCGTCTTCCCCCTGCGGGCCGGGGCGTGCGCGGTGCTGCTGGAGCAGGCGGGCCCCAAGCAGCTGCTCGCCGCGATCGACCGGCACCGGGTGTCGGTGCTGTTCACCGCGCCCACCGCCTACCGGGTGATGCTGGACGAGATCGGCGACCACGACCTCGGTTCGCTGCGCCGCTGCGTCTCGGCGGGCGAGAACCTGCCGGCCGGGACCTGGCGGGACTGGCGGGAGCGGACCGGCGTGGAGCTGATCAACGGGATCGGCGCGACCGAGCTGCTGCACATCTTCATCTCCGCCGCCGACGGGGAGATACGCCCCGGCACCACGGGCCGCCCGGTGCCCGGCTGGCAGGCCAGGATCGTCGGGCCGGGCGGCCGGGAGCTGCCGGACGGCGAGGAGGGGCTGCTCGCGGTGCGCGGCCCGGTCGGCTGCCGCTACCTCGCCGACCCGCGCCAGACGGAGTACGTGCACGACGGCTGGAACATCACGGGCGACACGTACGTCCGCGAGCCCGACGGCTACTTCCGCTACGTCGCCCGCGCCGACGACATGATCATCTCGGCCGGGTACAACATCGCCGGACCTCAGGTGGAGGAGGCCCTGGCCGCCCACCCCGACGTCCTGGAGGTGGCCGTGGTCGGGCACCCGGACGAGCTGCGCGGGCAGATCGTGGTGGCGTACGCGGTGGTCCGGGCCGGGGTGCCGCGCGACGCGGGCACGGCGGCGGCCCTGCGCGCCTTCGTCCGGGCCAGGATCGCCCCGTACAAGTCGCCCCGCGAGATCGTCTTCCTGGACGAGCTGCCCCGGACGGCGACGGGGAAGCTCCAGCGGTACCGGCTGCGGGAGGCGGAGGACCGGACCGGTCCGCCCCCGGAGCGCGCCCACCGCCTAAAGTGATCACGTGGCCGAGCAGCACACCCCCCGTTCCCTGATCGTCTCCCTGTACGGCGCGTACGGCCGGTCGCCGGACGGCGCGCCGCTGCCGGTGGCGGAGCTGATCCGGCTCCTCGGCGTGCTCGGGGTGGACGCGCCGTCGGTGCGCTCCTCGGTGTCGCGGCTGAAGCGGCGCGGGCTGCTGCTGCCGGCCCGGACCGCCGACGGGGCCGCCGGCTACGCGCTGTCGGACGACGCGCGGATGCTGCTGGACGACGGCGACCGGCGGATCTACGCGCGGACCGAGCCGAGCCTCTCGGACGGCTGGGTGCTCGCCGTCTTCTCCGTCCCCGAGGCCGAGCGCCACAAGCGGCACCTGCTGCGCTCGCGGCTGGCCCGGCTGGGCTTCGGCTCGGCCGCGCCGGGCGTGTGGATCGCCCCGGCGCGGCTGTACGAGGAGACCCGGCACACCCTGGAGCGGCTCGACCTGTCCGGGTACGTGGACCTGTTCCGCGGCGACCACCTGGGCTTCGCGGCCACGGCCGAGGCGGTGGCCCGCTGGTGGGACCTGCCGTCCATCGCCAAGCTGCACGAGGAGTTCCTGGACGCCCACGAGCCGGTGCTCCGCGCCTGGTCGGCGGCGCC
The DNA here is from genome assembly GCF_055582325.1 of Streptomyces sp. NPDC042100. NCBI lineage: Bacteria > Bacillati > Actinomycetota > Actinomycetes > Kitasatosporales > Streptomycetaceae > Streptomyces > Streptomyces sp. NPDC042100. The sequence goes on along the minus strand of NZ_JBVJDK010000006.1, from coordinate 257,601 downwards.
GGGCAGCCCGGAGGAGGCGTACCGGGCCTACCTCCCGGCCCTGGACTCCTGGCGGCGGCTGCCCTACGCGGACCCGGTGCTGCCGCTGGAGCTGCTGCCGGAGAACTGGCCGGGCAGCCGCTCGGCGGAGGTCTTCGCGGGCCTCCACGAGCGGCTGCACGCGCGCGGCGGGGAGTTCGTGGCGGGCGGATCCTCGGGCGGGGCGCGGGCCTGAGGAGGCCCCCTCCGGCCCCTTCGCCGGCGGAGCCCTGGCTCAGGACCCGGACGAGGTCTCCTTGCGGCCCGTCGGCGGGCGGCGGCTGCCCGCTCGGTACGGGGCCGGCCAGGGGGCCGCGGGACCCGTGTAGTCCTGTTCGGCGGCGGCGTGCAGGGTCCAGTGCGGGTCGTAGAGGTGCGGCCGGGCGAGGGCGCAGAGGTCCGTGCGGCCCGCGAGGAGCAGGGAGTTGACGTCGTCCCAGGAGGAGATCGCGCCGACCGCGATCACGGGAACGCCGACGGCGGCGCGGATCCGGTCGGCGTACGGGGTCTGGTAGGAGCGTCCGTACTCGGGGCGCTCGTCGGGGACGACCTGTCCGGTGGAGACGTCGATGGCGTCGGCGCCTCGGTCGGCGAAGGCGCGGGCGATCGCGACGGCGTCCTCGGCGGTGGTGCCGCCCTCGGCCCAGTCGGTGGCGGAGATGCGGACGGTCATGGGCCGGTCGGCGGGCCACGCCTCCCGTACGGCGTCGAAGACTTCCAGGGGGTAGCGGAGCCGGCCCGCGAGGTCGCCGCCGTAGGCGTCGGTGCGGTGGTTGGTGAGGGGGGAGAGGAAGCCGGAGAGCAGATAGCCGTGGGCGCAGTGCAGTTCGAGCAGGTCGAAGCCGGCCCGCGCGGCGCGCCGGGCGGCGGCGGTGAACTCCTCGCGCACGGAGGTGAGTCCGGCCCGGTCGAGAGCCCGCGGGATCTGGTTGACGCCGGGCCGGTACGGCAGCGGTGAGGCGGCGGCGAGCGGCCAGTTGCCGTCGGGCAGCGGCTGGTCGATGCCCTCCCACATGAGCCGGGTGGAACCCTTGCGGCCGGAGTGGCCGAGCTGGACGCCGATCGCGGTGCCGGGGGCGGAGGCGTGCGCGAAGGCGGTGATCCGGGCCCAGGCGTCGGCCTGTTCGTCGGTCCACAGCCCGGCGCAGCCGGGGGTGATCCGGCCGTGCTCGCTGACGCAGACCATCTCGGTCATGACGAGTCCGGCGCCGCCCAGGGCGCGGGAGCCGAGGTGGACGAGGTGGAAGTCGCCGGGGACGCCGTCCTCGGCGACGTACAGGTCCATCGGGGAGACGACGACCCGGTTGCGCAGGGTGAGGCCGCCGAGCCGGAGCGGGGTGAACATGGGCGGGACGCCGGGCGGGCAGCCGAAGTCGCGCTCGACGAGCGTGGTGAAGGCGGGGTCGCGCAGCCGCAGGTTGTCGTGGGTGACGCGGCGGCTGCGGGTGAGCAGGTCGAAGGCGAACTGCCGGGGCGGGCGGTCGAGGCGGTCGGCGAGCTCCTCGAACCAGCGCAGGCTCGCGACGGCGGCGCGCTGGGTGGACTCGACGACGGGCCGGCGTTCTGCCTCGTAGCCGGCGAGCGCCTCGGCGAGGGTGGGGGCCTGGTCGACGTGGGCGGCGAGGGCGACGGCGTCCTCGACGGCGAGTTTGGTGCCGGAGCCGATGGAGAAGTGGGCGGTGTGGGCGGCGTCGCCGAGCAGCACGGTGTTGCCGTGCGACCAGCGGGCGGTGACGAGGGTGCGGAAGGCGGTCCAGGCGGAGTGGTTGCCGCGCAGCGGGCGGCCGCGCAGCACCTCGGCGAAGATCTTGGCGCAGCGGGCGGCGGACTCGGTCTCGTCGAGCTCGTCGAAGCCCGCGGCGCGCCAGACCTCCTCGCGCATCTCGACGATCACGGTGGAGGAGCCGGTGTCGTAGGGGTAGGCGTGCAGCTGCATGACGCCGTGCTCGGTCTCGGCGATCTCGAAGCGGAAGGCGTCGAGGGCGAAGTCGGCGGCGAGCCAGATGTAGCGGCAGCGGTGGGTGGTGAGGGTGGGCCCGAAGGTCTCGGCGTGGGCCTCGCGGACGCGGCTGTGCACGCCGTCGGCGGCTATCACGAGGTCGTGGGAGGCGGCGAGGGCGGCGGGCGGCGGGGCCTCGGTGCGGAAGCGGAGGTCCACGCCGAGCGCGGCGCAGCGGTCCTGGAGGATCTTCAGGAGCCGGTGGCGGCCGAGGGCGGCGAAGCCGTGGCCGGTGGAGCGGAGCAGGTGGCCCCGGTGGGCGATGTCGATGTCGTCCCAGCGGACGAGGGCGGCGCGCAGCTCGGCGTGGACGACGGGGTCGGCGTCCGCCATGCCGCCGAGGGTCTCGTCGGAGAGCACGACGCCGAAGCCGAAGGTGTCGCCCGGGGCATTGCGCTCCCAGACCGTGACCCGGCGGCGCGGGTCGGCGCGCTTGAGGAGCGCGGCGGCGTACAGCCCGCCGGGGCCGCCGCCTGCCACGGCGATCCGCAGGGGCGCGCCGGGCCCGGTCATCGGCCCCGCCACTTCGCGGGGCGCTTCTCGGTGAAGGCGGCGTGGAATTCGGCGTAGTCCTCGCCGTGCATGAGCAGGGCCTGGGTGGCCGCGTCCATCTCGACGGAGGCGGCCAGCGGCATGTCGAGCTCGGCGGTGAGCAGGGCCTTGGTCTGGGCGTGGGCGAGCGCGGGGCCCTCGGCGAGGCGGCGGGCGAGGGCGGCGGCGCGGGTGTCGGCGGCGCCCTCGTCGGTGAGCTCGCTGATCAGCCCGATGCGCTCGGCCTCGGCGGCGCCGACGGGGTCGCCCAGCATGAGCAGGCGGGTGGCGTGGCCGAGTCCGACGACCCGGGGCAGCAGGTAGGCGGCGCCCATGTCGCCGCCGGAGAGGCCGACGCGGGTGAAGAGGAAGGCGAAGCGGGCGGTGGGGTCGGCGACCCGGAAGTCGGCGGCCAGCGCGAGGACGGCCCCGGCTCCGGCGGCGACGCCGTGGACGGCGGCGATGACGGGGAAGGGGCATTCGCGCAGCGCCCGGACGGTCTGGCCGGTCATCCGGTTGAAGTCGAGGAGCTGTGCGGTGTCCATGGAGAGGGTGGCGCCGATGATCTCGTCGACGTCGCCGCCGGAGCAGAAGCCGCGCCCTTCGCCGCCGAGGACGAGGGCGCGCACGGCCCGCTCCCGGGAGAGCTCGGCGAGCAGGTCGCGCAGGTCGGCGTAGGCGCCGAAGGTGAGGGCGTTGAGCTTCTCGGGGCGGGCGAGGGTGATCGTGGCGACCCCGTCGTCGACGGTGAGGCGCAGGTGCCGCCAGCGTTCGGTGCGGCTCGCGGAGCCGGTGAAGGGGCTCATGGGGGACGGCCTCCCTGGGGTGTGCGCGTACGGGTACGGCAGCACTGGCATCGCCTTCGCGAGGGTATCACTCTGTTGTGACTGTCGTCACGAGTCCGCGATACGGGGCGCCATGGCGTGCCACGGCGGGGGCTCGGGGCGGCCCGGGGCCGCCCGGGACCGGCTCGTGGCGCGGGGCCGGCCCGGGTCCCGGCCCCGCGCCACGAAGGTCCCGGCACCTCGCGGACCCAGGTCCCCCGCCCTGCCGGACGGCCGCCTCTGGATCCGGCGATTCCACTCCGTAAGGTGGAAACCAGGACGCCCCCACCGCTCCGCACGCGCCCCGAACGGAGGCCCCCGCCGTGTTCGAAGTCCCCGGCTCCGCATCCTGGCGTATCGCGCTGCCCCATACGACGGCCGCCGTGCCGATCGCCCGCGCGCTCGTCCGGACCGCCCTCGCCGACGTGGGCGGCGGAGCCGCGGACCGGGACACGGCGGAGCTGCTGACCGCCGAGCTGGTGGCCAACGCGGTCGAGCACACCGCGGGCGACGGCCCCATCGAGCTGGTCGTGGAGCTGCTCCCGGCCCCCGGCGGCTGTCAGATAGAGGTCCACGACGGCCGGCCCGCGGGCCCCGGGGAGCTGATCCGCCCCGAGCCGGGCGTGCCGGTGGACCCCTGGCAGGAGCACGGGCGCGGACTCCTGCTGATCCGCGCCCTCAGCAGCGACTGCGGGCACCGCCCCACCGCGCAGGGCAAGGCGGTCTGGTTCACGCTCCCGGCCGTGCCGGCGCAGCGTCGTCGCCCGCCGGAGCCGTGACCAGGCGGGACCTGCGGCGCCCGTACAGCGCGTAGACGAGCGCGCCGGCCACCAGGAAGACGGCGAACTGCACCCAGGTGGACCAGCCGGTGCCCCAGATCAGATAGCAGCAGAAGCCGACGCCGATGATCGGGCTGACCGGGTAGAGCGGGACCCGGAAGGAGCGCGTCAGCCCGGGGTCGCGGCGGCGCAGCGCGATCACCGCGATGTTCACGACGGCCATGATCGCGAGGGTGCCGATCGTCGTCAGGTTGACCACGACGTCCAGCGAGGCGAAGGCCGCGGGCACCGCGAAGACGCAGGCCACGATCCAGGTGTTGGCCACGGGGGTGGCGCTCTTGGGCGAGACCCGCTCGAAGACGCGGGGCACGAGTCCGTCGCGGGACATCGACATCAGGATGCGGGTCTGCCCGTACATCACGGCGAGGACCACGGAGGCGATGGCGACGACCGCGCCGAAGGCGATGATCCCGCCGCCGACGGTCGAGTGGGTCACCTGGTTGACGATCAGGGAGAGGGCGGCCGGCTTGTCGGCGACGGCGTCGGCGCCGAGCGCCCCGATCGCGGAGAGGGCGACGGCGCAGTAGAGCAGGGTGACCACGCCGATGCAGATGAGGATCGCGAGCGGGATGTTGCGCCGCGGGTTCTTCACCTCCTCGCCGGCCGTGGTGATGGCGTCGAAGCCGATGTACGAGAAGAAGGCGACGGAGGCGCCCGCGGTGATGCCGGCCGTGCCGTGGGTGGCGAACGGGGAGAGGTTGCCGTCCTCGAAGGCGCTGAAGCCGATCACGCAGAAGACGATCAGGATGCCGATCTTCAGCACGGCCATGGCGGCGGTCGCGCGGGCGCTCTCGCGCACGCCGCGGACCAGCAGCGTCGCGGCGAGCAGGATGACGATCACGGCCGGCAGGTTGACCACGCCGCCGTCGGCGGGCCCCGCGGAGAGCGCGGTGGGCAGCTGGAAGCCGAAGAGACTGTCGAACAGCTCGTTCAGATACTGGCTCCAGCCGACCGCGACGGCGGAGACGGAGACGCCGTACTCCAGCAGCAGGCACCAGCCGACGAGGAAGGCGACGCGCTCGCCGAGGCTCGCGTACGCGAAGGAGTACGAGGAGCCCGAGACCGGGATCGCGCTGCCCAGCTCCGCGAAGGAGAAGGCGGTGAAGACGCAGGTGATCGCGGCGAGCACGAAGGAGACCACCACGGCGGGCCCGGCCTCGGCGACGCTGTCGGAGAGGCCGACGAAGATGCCGGTGCCGACGATGGCGCCGATGCCGAAGCAGACGAGCTGGAAGAGGCCCATGGTGCGCTTGAGGCCGTGGCCTTCGAGGTCGGCACCGGATTCGGCGATCAGCTGCTGGGGGGACTTGATCCGCCGGGCGGACGGGGACATGCGGTGGTTCTCATCTCTGGTCGGGCAGACGCGAGGGGGGTCCGGGCATGTATGCCCGAACCCCCCTGAAGGATGCGATCGTAGACCCCACCCCGCATATTCACCCAATCGGGCGCAATTCCATACAGCGCGAGGCTCAGACGGCCGGGTCGCCCATCGTGGCGACCATGACCGCCTTGATGGTGTGCATCCGGTTCTCCGCCTCGTCGAAGACGACCGAGTGGGCCGACTCGAAGACCTCGTCGGAGACCTCCAGCTCGGTCAGCCCGTGCCGGGCGTGGATGTCGCGGCCGACGGCGGTGCCGAGGTCGTGGAAGGCGGGCAGGCAGTGCAGGAAGCCGACGTCCGGGTTGCCGGTGGCGCGCAGCACGTCCATGGTCACGGCGTACGGGACGAGTGCGGCGATCCGCTCGTCCCAGACCTCCTTGGGCTCCCCCATCGAGACCCATACGTCGGTGGCGACGAAGTCGGCGCCGCGCACGCCCTCGGCGACGTCCTCGGTGAGCGTGACGCGCGCGCCGCTCGCCTCGGCGAGCCGCCGCGCCTCGGCGACGACGTGCTCGGCCGGCCAGTACGCCTTCGGGGCCACGATCCGCACGTCCATGCCGAGCAGGGCGCCGGTGACCAGGTAGGAGTTGCCCATGTTGAAGCGGGCGTCGCCGAGGTAGGCGAAGGCGATCTCCGTCAGCGGCTTGGCGCAGTGCTCCGTCATGGTGAGCACGTCGGCGAGCATCTGGGTGGGGTGCCAGTCGTCGGTGAGCCCGTTGAAGACGGGGACGCCGGCGAAGGCGGCCAGCTCCTCGACGGCCGCCTGACTGTCGCCCCGGTACTCGATCCCGTCGAACATCCGGCCCAGCACCCGGGCGGTGTCCTTGACCGACTCCTTGTGCCCCATCTGCGAACCGGCGGGGTCCAGGTAGGTCGTGGCGGCGCCCTGGTCGGCGGCGGCGACCTCGAAGGCGCAGCGGGTGCGGGTGGAGGTCTTCTCGAAGATCAGGGCGATGTTCCGGCCCCGCAGGCGCCGCACCTCGGTACCCGCCTTCTTCGCCGCCTTGAGCTCGGCGGCGAGCGCGATCAGGCCGCGGAACTCCTCGGCGGTGAAGTCCAGCTCCTTGAGGAAGTGGCGGCCGGTGAGGTCGGTGGCCATGGGGCGCTCCTGGTGGGGATCGGGAGGGATCGCGCGGGGCCGGCGTGGACGCCCGCACGGATCAGGACCCTGGAAGTCTATACGTAATTCAGAATTCTTATACAGCCTCTCGTTCCACCGGACAGCTCATGCAGCGCGGACCGCCCCGCCCCCGGCCCAGCTCGCTGCCCGGGATCTCGATCACCTCGATGCCCTGCTTGCGCAGGTGGGTGTTGGTGGTGACGTTCCGCTCGTACGCCACGACGACACCCGGCTCGACCGCCAGCACGTTGCAGCCGTCGTCCCACTGCTCACGCTCGGCCGCGTGGACGTCCTGGGTGGCCGTGAGCACCCGGATGTCCTGGAGCCCCAGGGCGGCGGCGATGGCGCTGTGCATCCGCTCCGGCGGATGGTCGGTCACCCGCAGCGTCCGCCCCTCGTCACCGGGCTCGATCGTGTACGAGCGCAGGTTGCCGAGCCCCGCGTACTGGGTGAACGTGTCCTGGTCCACCATCGTCATCACCGTGTCCAGGTGCATGAACGCCCGCCGCTTCGGCATGTCCAGCGCGATGATCGTGCGCGCCGAGCCCGCCGCGAACAGCCCTCGGGCCAGCATCTCCACCGCCTGCGGGGTGGTGCGCTCGCTCATCCCGATGAGTACCGCGCCGTTGCCGATGACCAGGACGTCGCCGCCCTCGATCGTCGACGGGTAGTCGGCCTGCCCCTCCGACCAGTGGTGGAAGCCGCCCGCCTGGGGACCGGTGAACAGCGGGTGGTGCTTGTAGATCGCCTCGAAGTGGACCGTCTCGCGCTGCCGGGCGGGCCAGCGCATCGCGTTGATCGACACCCCGTCGTAGATCCAGGCCGAGGTGTCCCGGGTGAAGAGGTGGTTCGGCAGCGGGCCGAGCAGGAAGTCGTCCAGCTCCAGGGCGTGGAAGCGGACCGAGGTCGGCTCGCGGTGACCGGCCAGGAACTCCCGCTTGGTCATCCCCCCGACCAGCGCCGTCACCAGCGCGGCGGTGTCCAGGGAGTCGAAGGCCGCCCGCAGGTGGTCGGTGGCGAGGGGCCCGTACTCCTTCTCGTCGAAGACCCGGTCGAGCACCAGCTCCCGCGCGGCCGGCAGCTCCAGGGCCTCGCGCAGCAGGTCCCCGAAGAGGTGCACCTCGACGCCTCGGTCGCGCAGCACGTCGGCGAAGCCGTCGTGCTCCTGACGGGCCCGGCGCACCCACAGCACGTCGTCGAAGAGGAGGGCGTCCTTGTTGGTCGGGGTGAGCCGCTTCAGCTCCAGATCGGGCCGGTGCAGGATGACGCGGCGCAGCCGCCCGGTCTCGGAATCGACATGGAATCCCATGCGCCCATCCTGACGGAGCCGGGCGGCTCGCGCGTGGTTCTCGCCGCGTCAGGACCCGACCGCCACGATGGTGCCGACGATCAGCAGCACCAGGACTGCGACGAGCACCGCGACGATCAGCCGCCCGTCCCGCGACGGCCCCTGCCCGGCGGGCGCGGGCACATGCGCGTCGGAGCGCCGGCCGTCGGAGGGCGGGGACGAGGACGGGGACGAGGACGACGACGGGGGCGGGGACGGGGACGGGGACGGGCGCGGGGACGGGGACTGGGGCGGAAGTGGGGCGGCGGGCGGTTCGGCGGGGCGGGGCGGGGGCGGCGGGGCGGTCCGTGCCGGGGGCGGGGCGGGCGCCGGCCCACCCGCTGCCGCCGCCCCCGACGAGCGGTCCCGTTCGGTGGACCGGTGGGCGCCGAGGACCAGGCCGCGCAGCACGGACACCGGCAGCTCCGCGCGCTCGTCCCCCACGATCATGAAGAACACGGCCCTGGCCTCGGGGTGCGGACTGGCCCGGAACCGGGCGAGCAGCTCCGCGAGCTCGCGCGCCGCCGCCTCACCGCTCGCGCCGCGCAGCGCCGGGTGCACGGCCCAGCGGTGCAGGGCCGCCGCGTCGGCGGCGCGCTCGACGGGCCCGACCTTGTCATGCCGGTGGACGCGGAAGACGAAGTACTCCTCGGCGAGGACCAGATCGCGCAACTCGTCGCGGAGCCGCCGGTTCCAGGTGGAGAAGCGGTACGCGGCCTCCTGGACCAGGACGGTGAGCAGGCCGCGCGGGAGCGTCGGCCCCCGGAGCACGGCGAGCAGGTCCGCGTCGGACGCCTCCCGCACGACGGGCCTCGCCTGCCCGACGTTCTGCACCCGCTCCAGCCGCCCGCCGAGCCCCCCGTCCCTCACGACGACCCCCCGCCGCCGCCGCAACCGCCGCCCGTGCTTCACGGGGCCGGCCCAGGGGGAGGGGGTGGGGGACGTGGAGAAGGTGGAGAGAGGGGAGGGGGTGGAGGAGGTGGAGGAGTTGGCGAAGGTGGCGGCTTGGGGCTTGGGGCTTGGTTGAGGTTCGGGTTCGAGTTCGGGTGGGGCTTGGGGTTGAACTTGGGGCTTGGGCTGAGGCTGAGGCTGGGGCTTGGGCGTGGGCTGGGAGGTGTGCGGCGGGGACTCCTCGGGCGTACGGGCGGGCTCCGTACCGCCCGCGCCCTCCCGCTCCTCCCTCGCCCCGCCGCCGCCCCCGTGCACGGGCTCCGGCTCGGCCGGGGGCGCCGGGGCCGGGCGCGCGGGGGTGGCCGGGCGGGCACGGCGGTCGTGGTCGAGGGTGTCGGCGGCGGTCTGGGCGGTGGCCAGCAGCGGGGCGTCCGGACGCCGGGTGTGGGCGTCCAGGAACGCCTTGCCCACCGCGAACTCCCCGTTGTCGCCCGCCGCGAGACCGCGCAGGTGGTGCTCGACCAGCCGAGACGCGGCCGACTCCGCCGGGTCGCCCCGGCGTTGCCGGGGGTCCGCGCGGTGGCGGTCGGTGTTGCGGGCGGCGGCGCCCGCCCAGCGGCTGACGAACACGAAGCGGATGGCGGGGAGTTCGGCCGTGTCATGACTGGCGAAGGTCCAGCTCCGGTGGACGTGGCCGAACATGCTGTGCAGCCCCCAGAGCACGGGCAGCGCCGTGTCGCCGCGCTCGTCGAGGAAGGTGAAGCGGCCCTCCGGGTGGCGCAGCAGCTCGGCCGCCGCGCCGCCCAGTTCCTCGGCGACCTCGGGGATCCGCCCGTCGAGGGCGGACTGCCCGAGGTGCGCGGCGTCGAGGAGCTGCCGCTCCCGTACGGTCCCCAGACCGTCGCGTACCTCGGCGAGGGGCAGTGCGGCGCCCTCCCAGTCCCAGGTGTGCAGCCCCAGACAGGTGGCGGGGCTCAGCACGTCCGGGGAGCCGACCAGGGCGTGGCAGAGGGTGGACGCCCCGCCGCGCGGGTCGGTCCACGGCAGCCGGCGGACCAGCACCGCGTCGCTGCCCCGCCGCTGGAGCCGGATCAGCGCCGGCCTGGTCTCCTCTCCGCTGGCCCGCAGCAGCGAGCCGGCCGCGTGGAACAGCCCCTCCGCGTCGGCCCGCTCGCCCGACCAGGCGACGGGGCCGAAGCCGGTGGAGCCGGAGGCGTTCCCGCTGTCCCAGCGGAAGACGACCTGGTCGAGTTCGTCGGGGTTTCGTGCCATCAGCCTCTCCCTCGAAGCAGCCCGCACGCGGCGAACACGGACAGCAGCGGGGCCAGGACCCGGCGCGGGCGGGCGCCGTGCGGGAAGCGGTCGCCGCGTGCCTGACCCCCGGTGGCGGCGACGAAGTGCAGGGTGCAGTGGGCGTGGTCGTCGAAGGGCCGCAGCCAGGCGGGGCTGGCGTGGTGGTGGAGGAAGGCGTAGGCGTCCCGGCTCTCGGCCCCCGCGTCCCCCTCGTCGTACCGCTCGGGCAGCGCCCGTCCGAGCCAGTGGTCGACCACCGGCTCGAAGCGGAGCAGGTCGCTCTTGTTGATCGCGACGGCGGCGGGGGCGGGGACGAAGCCGTCCGTCCGTTCGAGCCGGTTGAGGACGGTGGTGAAGGCCTCGTCCCCGAGGTCGCGCTGGGCCATCCGGTACAGGTTGCGGACCGGGTCGAGCGAGGGCATCCGCAGGGCGCGCAGCGGGTCCACGACGAACACGAAGGCGTCCACGCCCATCAGGAAGCTGGTCACCGCCCCGTCGCGGGCGAGGTCCTCGCCCGCGAGGTCGAAGAAGACGACGGGGCGCGGGGTGCGGCCGGGGGCGGAGACGAGGAGGCCGTCCGCGAAGAGGGCGAAGTCCTGCTGCCCGGTCTGGCCGAGCTGCCGGCCCTGCTGGAGGCTCTGCACCCGGTCGCGCAGGTAGGCGCGGTGCGCGTCGGGGTTGAGGGGCAGGGCCCGCAGTCCGTACGGCTCCAGGCCGCCGAGCTCGACCTCGCCGAGCATCGCGGCCATCAGGTGCGTCTTGCCGACGGCGGAGCTGCCGACGAAGGCGATGGTGAGCGGCTCGCCGTTGGTGAGGTAGGGGACGGGCAGTTCGTGCGCCTCCTCGCCCGAGGCGTGCGGGCACAGGTGGTAGGCGGTGCGCAGGGCGTCCTTGAGCCGGGCGGGGCGCTGCTCGCCGCCGAGGTCCAGCGGGGTCCGGTTGCCCATGGCGTCGATGGTGACGAGGAGTTCGGGGTCGTAGTGGACGGGCAGCAGGCAGTACGGGCACATCCGCGCGGGCGGCGGGGGCGGGCCGGGAGGTTCGGCCGGGGCGGGCGGGGCAGGCCGCTCCGGCTCGCGGCCGAAGCGCGGGAAGCGGCGGCGCTGCGAGGGCCGGCCGGCCGCCGCGTCCCGCGCCTCCCGCTCCCGCCGGGCCGCCGCCTCGCGCAGGGTCTCCCGCTTGCGGGCGAGCTCGGCGGCGTACCGCTCGCGGCCCTGGTCGAGCGGGTCGGCGGCGTCGGCGGTCCGGGCGAGCGGGTCGGACATCCGCAGCAGCCGCAGCACCTCGGCGGGGGACGGCCGGGCCGCCGCCGCCGGGGCGAACAGCCCGCTCTGCGCGAGGGCGCTGAGCCCCCGGTAGGCGGCGAGGTCGGCGGGCGGCCCGTCGGCGCGGTCGGCGAGACCGGGCGGGCCGGGGTACCCCGAGTGCAGGTAGTACGCGATCCTGGCCAGCGACCACAGGTCGTCGCGGGTGTCGGCGGCGCCCCGGCCCGCGCGCTGCTCGGGCGCGGCCCAGGGCGCGGGGCCGAAGGGCTCGCGGGGCTCGCCCGCGCGCTGCACCGCGTACGGCTCGCCCAGCCGGACGTGGGCGCCGTTCCAGCGGACGGTCCCGGGGTCGAGGGACCGGTGGACGAGTCCGGCCGCGCCGAGCAGGCGCACGGCGACGGCGAGCTGGCCGACGATCTTCTGCTGCTCCTCGCCGCCGAGCCGGGACAGGCAGTCGGCGAGCGGGGCGCCGGGGGCGCCCTGGTAGAGCACGAAGGGCTCCGGCCCTTCGAGGTCGAAGCCGGTGAGACGGGTGAACAGATCGGCGAACTTCTCCTTCCCGTACCGCCGTTCGAGGGCGACGGCGGCGGCGATCTCCCGTTCCAGGAGGGTGTACGCCCGGGGGTCGCCCTGCGCGGCGCGCGGCAGCCGGAACTGCACGACGCGCCGGCCGTCGTCCAGGACCAGCCGCCGCGTCAGGAGGTGCGGCCGGCCGGGGGCCGGCCGCTCCTCGCCGGGGACGGCGGTGCCCCGGAACCACTCCTGTCCGTGGGTCAGGAACTCCAGCTCCTCCGGGTCGGCCTCGCTCATGTGGCCCCGCCCTCCTCCGCCCGCACGGTGCGCACGACGTCCGCCCGCAGCGGTACGAGGCGCAGGACGCCCGCGTGGCGGCCGGAGTCCGTCCACACCACGTCCTCGACGGCGCCCCGCCAGATGTCGTCGCCGGTCGTCCCGCGCCGCATGGTCTCCGGCACGAACCGCACCCGGCGCACCGCGCCCGGCTCGTGGGAGAGCAGCCGCAGGTGCTCGGGGCCGCACAGCGGGACGGTGCGGGCCGGGTCGTCGTCGCCTATCAGGCGCGCGACCGCGTCCGGCGCGACCCCGGTCAGGCGGGCCGCGTCGGGCCGCTCGCCCCGGTCCCGCCCGGGCGGCGGGGAGGCCGCCGCGTCGCGTTCCAGCCGGGTCCTGGCCTCGTCGAGGAGCTCGGCCATCGGCCCGTCGAGCGGGTGCCGGCCCGCGTTGCCCGGGTCGCGCTCGATCCCCGCCCAGCAGGTGTCGAGGAGCGCCGCGACGCCGTCGAAGAAGTCGCCCGCGAGGGTGTCGACCAGGGCGGGGCCGCCGTCCCCGTACCGCCGCTCCAGCCACGCCGGGGCGGCCGTCCCGGGGCGGGGCCCGGCGTCGCCGCCCGTACCGGTACCGGCGGCGGCCCCCGCCGGGGCGCCTCCCGCGCGGGCTCCGCCGCCGGTCGGCACCCCAGGAGCCGTACCGGAGTGGGCGGCTCCGCCGGGGCCGCTGCCGGAAACGCTCCCGGATCCGTCGCCGAACCCGCTGCCGAACCCGCCCCCGTACCCGCTCCCGTAGGCGTCGGTCTCCGGGGAGTCGTCCCAGTCCCAGCCGTTCGCCTCCGTCCGGTGCGCGGCGCCCGGCGCGGGCTCGTCGGCGGGGCGGCGGCCCGTCCCGTACGGGTCGGGGTCCGGCTCTCCGCCGTGCGACCGCGCGGTCGCCGCGAGGCCCTTCAGCAGCCGGGCGACCGCCCCGGCCCCGTCCGAGCAGTGGTGCCGCACCTCGGCGAAGAGCCAGTCGTGGACGGCGGTGGTGACGAGCAGGCCCTGGATCTCCTTGAGGATCCGGCCCGCCGCCTCCGGGTCCGCCCGGTCCCACCAGTCGTCCACGCCCCGGGTCCAGTCGCGCAGGGCGAGCAGCACGACCAGGGCCGCGGCCAGCGCGGCGGCGGTGGCGCCCGCCCACGCGGGCAGGGCGAGCCAGCCGCCCGCCGCCGCCCCCGCGAAGCCGCCGACGAGGCCGCCGAAAAGCCGGGGCGCGGTGCCGGTGCTCCCGCCGCCGTCGAGGCGTCCGTCAGGCGAGCGGTTCGGCCGGCGGCGCAGCATCCGGTGGGCCAGCAGCGCGGCGAGCAGGCCGACGACCGGGCCGAGGACCCAGCCCGCCCCGGGCCACACCCCCGCCAGGGCGGCGAGGACGCCGGTCACCAGCGCGGCGGCGGGCCGGGAGCCCCCGGCCAGGAACGGGTGCCGCCCGCCGAGCCGGTCCAGCTGCACCGGCCCGCAGATCGCGTCCAGGCGGGCCAGCCGGGCGGCACTGCCCGCCGGGGCGGTGCGGGCCGCGAGGGCGGTGAGCCGGGCGGCGACCGAGCGCAGCGGCAGCCGCCGGCCGAGCAGCTCGTGGGTGTGGTCGCGCAGCGCGGGCACGATGCCGGTGCGGGTGATCTCCCGTGGCAGGTCCGGGAGCTGGACGCCCCGGTCGCGCAGCAGGCCGCGCTCCTCGACGGTGGGCCGGGTGCCGCCGGCGAGCGCGAAGGTCTCGGCGACGGTGGTCCGGAAGCGGGCGAGGGCCAGCGTCAGCCGCTCGATGTCCCCGGGCAGGTCGGCGTCCCGGCCGGCCGCGCCGAGCAGCCCCGCCGGGCCGCGCACCCGGGCGTGCGCCTCGACCGCCTCGTCGAGGGCGTCCTCGCAGGCGCTCAGCTGGGCCCCGGCCTGGCCGTGGGCGGGCAGCCAGGCGTGTCCGGCGAGCGAGCGGGGCACGGACTCGTCGAGCAGCAGGGCCAGTTCGCCGGGGACCTGGCCGATGGAGGCGGGGGTGGGGACCTCGGGCCCGGTGAGCGCCTCGATCGCCTGCCGCCAGGCGCGCTCCCGCGCCTCGTCGGTGAGGTCGTGCTCCAGGATCCGGACGGAGGGGACGGCGACCCCGTGCACCACCCGGCCGAGGCTCCGGAGCACGGCGTCGAAGACCTCGGGGGTGGCGAGCACGTCCACGAGCGGGCGCAGGGCGTCCGCGCCGGGGCCCCGGAAGTCGTCGAGCAGCCAGAGCACCCCGGCGGCGGGGGGCCGCAGGGTCAGGGAGCGGCGCAGGGTCCGCTCCCCCGGCGCGCCCACGGCCAGGCAGACGATCTGCGCGGGGCCGTAGGAGGAGAGGCGTTCGTAGAGGAGCTGGTGGGCGACGAGCCGGTCGGCGTCGTCGACGACGAGGAAGCGGCGCTCGCCGCCGGGCTGCGGGGCGGCGAGCGCCCGGTGCACGGCCGCGTCGGCGCCTCGGTCGGCGTGCGCGGGGGCGTAGCCGCCGGCCCGCAGGTCGAGCAGGACGGCGTGGCCCGGTACGGGCTGGTCCAGGGGGGCGCGGTCGCTCACTCGTCGTCCCCCTCCAGGTCCCAGGGGTAGCCGCCGTCCTCGGGCGCGTACTCCGGTCCGGACGCGGACGGCCCGCGGTCCCGCCCCGCCCCGCCACCGGCAGCCCCGCGCCCGCCGCCCGCGTCCCGGCCCGTGTCCCGGTCTGTGTTCCGGTCTGTGTTCCGGTCTGTGTCCCAGCCCGCATCACGGCCCGGATCCCAGCCCGCGTCCCGGCCCGGATCCCGGTCCGCGCCCGGGGGCTCGGCCCCCCAGCCCGGATCGGACCCCCGGCCGGTCTCCGGCCCCCGGCGCGCGTCGGCCGCTCCCCGGCCCGCGTCGGCCGCTCCCCGGCCCGCGTCGGCCGCCCCCCGGCCCGGCGCGTGCCGTTCGAAGAGGGCGCGGAGGGTGGGGCGGGTGGCGCGGCCCGCGCCGGAGAAGCGCATGTCGAGGGCGCCCTGGTAGGTGACCGTCCAGAAGTGCCGCAGCGGGGCGAGCCATTCGGCGTCCTCGTCCCCGTACTCGGCGGCCAGTTCGTCGAGGAGGACGAGCTGGCGCGGGGCGACCTTCTCCACGAAGTGGGTGAAGAGCGGGGCCGGTGCCGCCGGGGTGTGCGCGAGCCCCTTGGGCAGGGCCCGCATCAGGCGCTCGCAGAACTCCTCGATGATCTGTCCCTCGTCGAGCAGCGCCCACCGCTCGTACGCGCGCAGCAGCCCGGCCCAGCTGGACAGGGCGCCGTCGAAGCCCTCCAGGCGCAGCGACATGGTCGCGGACTCGCCCTCCTGGAGGCGGATGCGGACCAGGTCCGGGGAGTCGGGGCGGCCCTCGGTGTGGATGTGCCCGTTCCACATGGCGTTGAGGAGGCGGTGCAGGATGCGCTGCCGGTCGTCCTCGGTGGAGACCAGCCAGTCGTCCTGGTAGCCCAGGCGCTGGCGCCAGTGCAGGAAGTCGTCCTGGCCGGCCGAGTCGCGCGCCTCGGCCCAGAGCGTCAGCACGTTGCGGACCTCGGAGATGTCCGTGAGGTTCATGCCGCTGCGGAAGAGGACGACGGTCAGGGAGTCGGTGTCGACGGCCCGGTACTCCTGGGTGGCGCGCGGCGGCAGGTTGAGCTCCTGGCGCAGGTACTCGCTGGCCCGGCCGTCGGACTCGCTCGCCGGGTGCACGATGAGGATCTTCAGCGGGCCGCCGCCGTCCGGGGTGAAGCCGACCGGGAGGAGCCCGGCGAGCGCGGAGCGGAACTGCCCGAGCCAGCGCGGGTCCACCTTGGACTCGGCGGACTCGTCGCCGGAGGCCGCGCGCAGCAGCAGCTCCATCGAGGGCAGCAGCGGGCGGTCGAAGCGGTCGTCGTTGGCCTCGCCGAACAGCTTCTTCACCCGCCGCTCGACGACCTGCTTGATCTCCTTGACGGCGGCGCCGGGCGAGCGGCGCACCGCGTCGAGGGCGCGCCGCCAGTCCTCGGGGCGGACCAGCCGTTCGAGCAGGCCGGCGGCGTCGGTGTTCTCGGGCAGGCCCTCGCTCTGCACGAGCCGGTCGAGGACGTCGTCGTAGAAGGCGCGCAGGCTGTTCTGCGGGGGCAGCAGATAGGAGATGCCGGTGCGGTCGTCGCGGTAGAGCTCGCGGCGCCGGTCGGCGAACTGCTTGCCCTCGTCCTGCTCGTGGGTGCGCAGGACCTTGGCGAGCTCGCCGAGCTCGCCGAGTATCCGCAGCAGCGGGGGCCGCCACTGGGAGTCGCCGGCCTTCCAGGCGCGGTGCCACAGGGCGCGGGCCCGCCACTGGTACCAGGCCTCCTGCCGGGCCAGCGCCTCCTGCACGTCCGGGTCGCTCCAGCGGGCCGGGACGAGGCCGCCGGCGCTGCGCTTGATGTGCGGGATGACGGGGGCGGCGGCCGGGAGGTCCGGGGGCCGCTCGGGGTCGTTGCGCCGGTTGTCGAGCATTCCGGTGAAGCCGACGGAGGCGACCCGGTCGGGGTGGCCGGGCAGCCCGTTGAGGACGGCCTCCAGGCGGAACGGGCTGATGATGCCGAGGAGTTCGCGGGCGGCGGTGCCGGGCTTGAAGTCCTCGGTGAGCCGGGGCACCTCCCGGGCCAGCTCGGACTCCAGGCGGCGCAGCGAGTCCTCCATGTCGCCGAGCCGGTCGCGCAGGGCCTGGGTGATGGCGCGGCTGCCCTTGGGGAGCTGCTCGGGCGCGGGGACGTCGGGGGCCTCGCGGCTCCACAGCCGGCCGACGCCGGAGCGGTTGAACATGTCCTGGACGAGCTGCTTGTCCTCGCGTCCGCCGCGCCGGGCCTTCTCGCCGAGGCCGCGGACGGCCTGGGCGAGCAGGCGGGCGGCGACGATCTCGGCGAGGTCGTCGACCGGGACGGTGAGGGAGGCGGCGAGGCTGGTGGACATGCCTCGGTAGCCGATGCCGGTGCGGGCCGGGGTGGAGCGCTCGACGCTCTTGTTGATGAAGCTGGCGGCGAAGGACTGGTAGTCGTCCTCGGCCCGGCTCGCGGCGCCGTTGTCCTCGCTGAGCTCGGTGCCGATGAGGGACAGCACCATGGCGGTGATGGAGCGGCGCAGGTCCTCGGTGCCGATGACGGCGGGCTTGGAGAAGAGGAAGGCGGTCTGCACGGTGGACGGGCGCAGGGCGACGACGCCGTCGCCGGGGTAGTGGACGCTGATCCGGCCGCGCTGCTCGACGTCCCCGACCTCGTCGAGGGCGTCGGGCACGTTCTGGTCGTCGACGAGCCGCGAGATGTCCACGAGGGCGCGGGCGGAGTTGAGTTCGGCCTCGCGTCCGCCGCCCGCCTCGGGCGGGAAGGCGGAGGGCATGACGACCAGCGGGTAGATCTTGACGCCGGGGACCTTGGAGCGGCGGAACTCGTGTCCGATGAGGTGGATGAAGTCGTAGAAGATGCCCGCGCCGGTGCCGCCCGCGACGGAGAAGGCGACGAAGACGTCACAGCCGCGGATCCGGCCGCCGCCGACCCGCTGGAGGTCGCCGGCGGAGTTGCCGATCGCGCCGATGGCCTCGCGGAGCTGGCGCAGGACGGGTTCGAGGCCGGAGCGCATGGTGGCGAAGAGCGCGGCCCGGCCGACGGTGGGCAGTTGGCCCGCGCCGTTGTGCAGGGGTGCCACGCGCGGCTGGCGGGCCTGCGGCGGCAGCCAGAGCCGGGTCTCCTCGTGGAGGGCGACCCGCAGCATCCGGGTGACCTCGGGCGAGGAGTCGTAGTCGGTGGGGAGCAGGTCGCGGACCATGCGGGAGGTACGGGCGTAGGCGGCGCCCTCGGCGCCCTTGGCGCGGAACTGCGGCTGGCGCAGCAGTTCGGACTCGCTGAAGTCGGCGTACACGAACTGCAGGCAGTCGGGCAGCTGGAAGGGCAGCCGCCGCCCGCCGTCGACGAGTTCGGTGCCGTCGGGCCCGCACAGCTCACGGCGCAGGCTGCGTTCCAGTTCGCTGCCGATGCGTCCGCCGGTGCCGCCCAGTCCGACGAAGAGCATGGGCTGGTAGATCTTCATGTCGTCTCCCTGAAGGACCCTGAGGACCTGAGGACCCCGTGGTTCGGTCGTTGGGGGTGTCGCTCGCCGGGCGGGGTCAGAAGTCCCCGTTCCAGGTGCCTCTCGTGTCGGTGCCGCCGTCGTGGTCGGGTGCGGGTCCGGGCTGCCAGGTGGTGCCGCCGTCCGCCGCCGCTCCCCCGCCGCCGGGTCCCGGGGTGCCGGGGCGGGGGCGGGGCCGGAGCCAGGGGATGCCGAAGCCGCCGGTACGAGGGGTGGTACGGGCGCCGGAGGCGCCGCGCACGAGGAGCTCGCAGTCCTCGACGGCGACCGCCTCCCCGGGCCGTACGGGCTCCTCGCGGCCCCCGTGGAGGCGCAGCAGCAGCTCGCCCGCGCCGGTCCTGCGCAGCCGGTGGGCGGCGCCGCCGCCGCGTGCCCGGCGCAGGGTGGGCGCGGCGCCCCGCAGCGCGTCGACGGCGAACAGGAACTCGCCGCCCGCGCTCTGGCCGGCCCGGATGGTGAGGGTGTCCACGGTCCGCCCGTCCCGCCGCAGTTCGAGCCGGGTGCCGGCGAGGACCCGGCGCCGGCTCCGGGCGGCGAGCCGGACGCCGACGACGGCCCCGGCCGCGGCGAGCAGGGCGGCGCCGCCCACGACCCAGGGCCACCACCGCTCCCACCAGGTGGGCGGGGCCTCGACGCGGACGTCGAGGAAGGCGGTGTCGAGCGGCCGGTCGGGGGCGGCGGCGTCCACGACGGCGACCTGGCCGCCGAGCTCGCCGAGCGGGGTGCCCTTGCCGACGGTGACGGTGAACGGCACGGTCGTACGGCTGCCGGCGGCGACGGTCACGGTGGCCGGGGAGACCGCCAGCCGGCCGGAGCCGGAGGCCGGGGCCGGGGCAGCGGCGGAGCCGGTCGCCGAGCCTGGGGCGGTCCCGGCCCCGGTCGTGTCCCCGGCGGCTCCCGTCCCGTCCGTGAGGCCGATCCGCAGGGTGTGCGGTCCCGTCCCGTTGTTGGTCACGGAGAGGGTGCCTCGGACCGTGCCGCCCGGGTACACGGTGACCCGGTCGACGGAGAGCCCGGCGGTGACCTCGGGGGTGCCGACGGTCGTCACCGTGTACAGCGGGAGCCGGTCGGAGGTGACGCCCGGCGCGGACATCCGGGCGACCAGCTTCAGCGCGCCGGACGCGCCGGACGGGACGGTGAGCGCGCCCGTGAACCGGACGTCCCCCGCCCGGCGGTCCGGGGCCTTCCCGTCGTCGGCGAGGCGGGCGGTGACCGGGGCGAAGCCCGCACCGCTCAGCTCGACCGTGACGCCGATGCCCGCCAGCTGCCCGGGGTCGGTGACGACGACCCCGCGCCTGGTCTGCATCCGCACCTCGACCACGGCCCGCTCGCCCGCGCGCGGCGAGGCCGGGTCCAGGGTGAGCACGGACCGCAGGCGGCCCTGCCAGATGGCCCGTACGGCGACCTCCCGGTCGCGGTGGCCCTCGGGCGCCTCGATCCGGACCCGCCAGCGGCCCGGCAGCGGGTTGCGCACCCGCAGCGCCTCCACCGGCCCGTCCTCGCCGCTGACCTCGAAGGTGGAGCCGTCGAAGGTGCCGTGCGTGGGGACCTTGCGGCCGGCCGGGTCGTAGTACGTGACGCGCACCTTCGGGTCGTGCTTGCCGACGGTGAGCGAGCCGTCGGTGGCGATCGGCGGGATGGTGACGTACAGGTCGGCGGGCGGCTTGCCGACGGTGCCGTGCTCGATCCGGGCGCAGCGGGCGGCGGCGAAGGTCTCCTGGAGCACCGCGTCGAGTTCGGCGGAGGTGCCGGCCACCCGCATCCGGGGCGTGGAGCCGGGCACGTCGGAGCAGGCGCCCCGGTAGCCGCCCTCGGCCATGGCGGTCAGCGCGCGCTCGTCGATCCCGGTGCCGAAGCCGAGCGGCCAGACCTGCACGCCCGCCTCGCGGGCCTTGGCCAGCTCCTCGTCGAGCCGCCGGGCCCCGTTGGCCTGGCGGGCGGCCGGGTCGGTGCCGTACTCGGGGCTGTCGCCGACGTCCAGCTTCCCGTCGGTGAGCAGGAAGAGCACCTTGGGCGTGGCGGGCGCCCCGGGCGTCTTCACGGTGCTCGCCGCCGTGCCCGAGGTGAGGCGGCTGACGGCCTGGCCGATCGCCGCCGGGAAGTCGGTGCCGGGGCCCATCCGGGCCTCGTCGCGCCGGGTCAGGTCCTGGACGCAGTCGCTGAGCTTCTGGCGGCCGGCCTCGTCGACGGGGAGGATCGGGCAGATGTCGCGGACCGCCGCCTGCCCGGCCTTCTCGGCGCTGCTGAAGCCCAGCACGATGGCGCGGGACCGGTCGGATATCTCGCCCTGGGTGATCGCGGCGGCCGCCTCGGTCTCGCGGACCAGGTCCTTGTCGGCGAGGCTGCGCGACTGGTCCACGACGACGGCGAAGTCGATCGGGTCGGGCCCCTCGGCCGCCTCGGCGGCCGGGGTCCGGGACGCGGCCCCGGCCGGCGCCGCGGCGGCGGGACCGCCGAACGGGCCGGACAGGGCGAACAGCGCCCCGGCGAGGAGCAGGACGCCCCTCGGGTGTCTCCACTGCATGGTCAACTCACCACAGTTCGCTGAGGAGGGCCAGGACGGCGCCGAGCACGAGGGACGCGACGCCGAGCCGTAGCCATCGGTACTTGGCGGCGAGCACCACCCCGTGGACGCTCGCCTGTTCGAGGAGCCAGCCGGTGGCGTCCGTGGCGGAGCCCTCCAGGCGGGCCCGCAGGTCACCGGCGGTGGTGCCGGCCGTGAGCTCGCGCAGCAGGGTGCGCTCGGCGCCGAACCGGGTGCGCGGCAGGACGACGGAGACCAGCATCAGGACGCCGAGCGTCCACAGCAGGCCGGCCGCGCCCAGCAGGGCGAGCCCGCCGCCGGGCAGCGGGTCCTGGCCGCGGGAGAAGACGACCGCGAGGAAGGCGAGGGCACCGGACAGCAGGATCGCCGCCTTGGTGTCGGCCCGGCCGATGTCCTCGCGGACGGTGGCCAGCAACTGCTCGGCCATGCCCCGCAGTTCGAGGGGCGCGGTGGCGGGGAGGGCGCCGGACCCGGGCCCGGACGGGGGCGCGGGGACGGCCCCCGGGCCGGGGGCGCGCCCCGGCCCGGGGGCACCCGCGGGCCCCGTACCCGGCGGGTCGGCGGTGGTCATTCGTCGTCCCAGTCGTCGAAGTCCGCGCTCGGCCGCGCGCCGGAGGAGCCGGAGGAGCCCGAGGAGCCGGAGGCGGGCCGGCCGGCTTCGGGGGCGTACCCGTCCGGGTCCGGGGCGGGGCCGCGGCCCCGCTCCCGCCCACCGTCCCCGTACCCGGCCCCGTCCCCGCCGCCGGACCCACCCCTGCCCGCAGCCCCGTCCCCGTCCCGCTCGAACGAGGCCTGGACCCGGGTCGGTTCGTAGACACGCGGGTCCGGCGGACCGTCCGGCGCCTCCTCGTCGTCCCAGTGGGGCGCGGTCGGCTCCGGGGCCGCCGCCGCCTCCAGCGCCCGGCGGCCGGGCCCCCGGGCGGAGTCGAGGACCCGGTCGGCGACGCCGCCGATGACGGCCCCGGTGCTGCCGCGCAGGTGCTGGAGGATCTGGAACGCCTGCTCGTCGATCTCGTGCCGTTCGAGCACGCCGGAGTCGAGCAGCCGCTTGAACACCTCCAGCAGGTCGGCCTGGCCCTCGCGCTTCTCCCGCGTGAGCTGGGTGCGGATCTCCCACTCGTGGTCCGGGTTCTTGGCCATGTGGTGGGCGATCTGGGCGAGGTCGCCGCGCCGGAACATGTCCTCCAGGTCGGCGGCGCGGGCCATGATCTTCTTCCGCTCCCACTCCTCCCGGCGCAGCTCCGCCTCGGCCTCCCGGGCGTCGGCCCGGACGGTCACCTCGACCTTGTCGGCGCGGGCGATCTCCTCGCGGACCTGCTCGTCCAGGTCGAAGAACACGTACACCTGCGTGCGCAGCCCGATCTCGCGGCCGAGGACGAGCCGGCCGGTGCTCAGCTCGTCGCGGACGGCCTCGTCGGCCCGCTGGGCCTCGGTGAGGCGGAAGCGGCGGGAGAGCGAGCGCAGTCCGTCGAGCAGGTCGTCGTGGAGGAGCTCCGCGACGTTCCACACCTGCTCCTTCACCACCCGGTACGGGTCCTCGACCGTCCACTTGACCCGGACCCGGGCGTTGAACGAGGCCCCGTCCCCGGCGGCCGGGAGCTTGAGCGAGAACTCCGTGACGTTCTGCCCGAGCTGCACCTCGAAGACCGTGTACGGGGCGCGCAGCAGGGGCTTGTCGTTGTCCTCGTTCCGGTCGGGCCAGACGATCCGGTGCCCGCCGTTGCGGTAGAGCAGCACGGCGGCGATGAGGCCGCTGGTGCGCCGGTACGGGGGCGCGACCTCCCGGATCAGCGGTCCCAGCGGGCCGTCGGCGCCCGTGCCGGGCGCGCCGCCGGACGCGCCGGCCCGCCGCCGCTGGTCGGGCGCGCCCCACTGCTGTCCGCCGGGCTGTCCGCCCGGCTGTCCGGCGGGGTGCTGGGGGCCCCGGGCTCCGCCCTGGCCGGCTCCGCTCATCGCTTGGCTCCTTCCGCGACGGCGTCCCACATGCGGCGCGCCGCGCTCTTGTTCAGGGGTCGGTCCCGGTCCCGTACCAGCTCGTTGAGCAGGCCGCGGAG
The DNA here is from genome assembly GCF_055582325.1 of Streptomyces sp. NPDC042100. NCBI lineage: Bacteria > Bacillati > Actinomycetota > Actinomycetes > Kitasatosporales > Streptomycetaceae > Streptomyces > Streptomyces sp. NPDC042100. The sequence goes on along the minus strand of NZ_JBVJDK010000006.1, from coordinate 234,637 downwards.
CCGGTCGCGGTCGCGGCGCTCCACCGCGAGCAGCGGCAGCAGGCCGCAGACGAGCCCGAGGGCCGTCTCGTCCTTCGCGGCCCGGCGCAGCAGGCCACCGAGACCGTCCAGCGCGGCCTCGGCGGCGCGCGCGGTGTTCAGGGTGCGGAGCAGCAGCGCGCCGAGCGCGGGCGTGAGCTCGGGCCGGGTGGCGAGCAGCGCGACGAGGAGGGGGCGGCTCGCGTGCGCGTCGAGTTCGGGCACGTCGCGCAGGCCCCACAGGTGGGTGGTGCGGGTGGTGAGGGTCGTGATCAGGGTGATGTGCACGAGGTTGGCGAGGTTCTGGCGGCCGTCGTCGAGCCAGCGCGCGAGCCGGCGCAGCACGGGTTCGGGATCGCCGGAGGCGAGCAGCCTCGCGACGCTGAACGTGGCGGGGCCGAGCAGTTCGACGTCGTCGGCGTCGTGGTCCCTGACGACCTGGGCGAGGGCGTCGAGCGAGCGCTCGACGCCGCCGGCGGCCAGCGCGTAGCCGTGGGTGAGCAGGGCGCTCTCCACGAGGACGGGCGCGTCGGAGGCGGCCCACTCCTTGACGGTGGCGGCGACGGCGGGGCGGACCAGGGGGTCGCGGGCCGCCTCGGCGAGCGCGGTCGCGGCGGCCATCCGGGCGACCGGCTCGTCGCGGACCGCGAGCGGGGCGACCAGCTCTCCGTAGCCGTGGATCCAGTCCCAGGAGCAGAGCACGCCGGCGGCGATGGAGGCGCGGACCCAGACCTCGGGCCGCTCGTCGTCGCACAGGGCGCGCAGCCAGCGGGCGATCGGGCCGCGCACGTTGTGGTGGCCGTGCCAGACCTCGGCGAGGACGGCGGTGGCGAGGGCGTCGCCCTGGAAGCGCACCGCCCGCGCGGGCACTTTCGCGGGGCCGAGGTCGAGCTCGGTGTCCTCCAGGACGGCGCGGGCGAGGACCGGCCGGTGCTCGGCGTGGGTGCCGAACAGGCGCCGTCCGGCGGGGCGTCCGGGGTCGAGGGTGACGGCGAGCTCCCAGGCGAGGAGTTCGGCCGCCTCGGCCGCGATGCTGTACGCGGAGCCGTTGAAGACGGCCACGGCGATCCGGAAGGCGGTGGCGTTGAGGACGGGCAGCGCCTCGGGCAGGGTGCCGGGCCGGTCGGCGCCCGCGAACCACTCGCGCGCCTGGGCCCGCACGAACGCGGCGCAGTCCTCCAGGAGCCGCTCGTCGGTCAGCTCCCCGCGCCGGTGGCGGGCCAGGAGGTCGGCGAGCCGGGCGGCCTCGCGCGGGCGGAGCTCCTCCAGGCCGAGGGCGGCGACCACGTCCGCGCGGCCGGCGAGGGCCCGCGCGGCGGCGGTGGCCTCCTCGGACTCGCCGCGCAGCAGCAGCCGCAGGTGCCGGTGGAGCACCTCGTCGGCGGGCGGCGGGGCGTAGAAGACGCCGTACCGTCCGCGCAGCAGCCGCTCGGCGAGGTCGCCGCCGCCGACGACCAGCACGCCGTAGGCGTCGGCCTCGTCCAACAGACCGGCGAAGCGGTCCAGGTGCAGTTCGGAGACGCGGACGGCGGGCCGCTCGGCGGGGTCGGTGCGCTCGCCCCGGGAGTGCCGGGGCTCGCTCTCGGTGCGCTCGTCCTCGGCGAGCAGCTCGATGAGGTGGCCGGCCCCGGATTCGAGGTTGTCGGCGGTGATCTCGTCGACGCCGTGCCGGGGGTCGAGCCGGAAGACCCGGCCCTTGGCGACCTCGGCGAGCAGCGCGAGCGCGGTGGCCTTGCGCCCGCTGCCCGGCTCTCCGCAGAGCACCAGGACGCGGTTGCCGCGCAGCCGGTCCTTCATGCGCTGGTAGTCGGCGGTCTCGCAGTACACGGCGTCGAGGTGGTCGAGGGTGTCGCGCGGGACGGCGCCGTGGACGAAGTGGGGGCGCGCGCCGAGCGAGATGCTGTAGTGGAAGTCGCCCTCGTGGATGGTGGCGTCGCGGCCGACGAAGGTGTGGCGGTCGCCCGGCTCCCGCGCGAGGGTGCGGCGCGCGGAGGCGGCGGTGGCGGCGCCGCCGGTGCCGGAGCCGCCCCGGTAGCCGCGCACGGCGTTCTCGAACGCCTTGGCCTGCGGCTGCTCGGCGGGACCGTCGGCGCCCTTGTCGGAGCCCTCGCCCCGGTCCGCCCGGTCACCCCGGTCACCCCGGTCCGCCCGGTCGCCCCGGTCGCCCCGGTCGTCGCCGCCGGGCGGCCCGCCCGGACCGTCGGCGCCCGCGCCGCCTCGGTCGAAGTCGTCGTCGCTCACGCCCGGTCCCCCCTGCCCTTGGTGCGGAATCCGGTCACGCCGCCGTGGATGGTCTCCGCCTCGACGACCTGCATGTCCCGGCCCGCCGTGTACGTGCGGTCCCCGCCGCCCACGCGCGGCTTTCGAGGCGGTGAGCCGTCCCCCCGCGACGGCCCACCGCCGGTCTGTGTGTCACCTTCCGGACCCCCGGGCCCGCCGGGGGCGACGGACCCGGCCGAGCCGACCGGCGCGACCGGCGCGTCCGGCCACCCCGGCCCCTCCGCGCCCAGCGGCGGCGACGGCCGCCGGGGTACGTGGAACCAGGCGTCCTCGTCGGTCTCCTTGGCGACCACGGGCGCCCGCCGGTAGTGCGCGGGCTCCACATAGCGCCCGCCCTCGACGACCACGTTCCGGTAGAGCCAGTCGGAGACCACGATCAGCAGGTCCACGTCCGGCGCGTCCGTCATGATCTGCTTCGCGCGGGCGCTGTCGCAGAGCCGGCAGGCGAGGTCCACGGCCCGGCCGACGAGCCCGCGCCCGTCGTCGAGGACGAGGCCCGCGTTCATCCCGACGCGCATCCGCAGCGGTGCCCGGCGGCCCGTGTTGTGCTCGCGCAGGCTCTCGTACAGGGTGTCGATCCAGCGGCCGACCATGAGGGTCGGCGGCACGTCAGGGCGGAGCGCGGCGAGGATGCCGTCGCCCCGGTCCTCCTGGTGGACGGTGCCCGGCTCGATGCCGACGGAGGCGTACGCCTCGCCGAACGCCTCGTACATGGCCGCCCTGGTCAGCCGCTTCTCGTCCATGCCGAGGCGTCCGGAGCCGACGACGTCCCCGAAGACGACGAGCCGGTGGATGGCTCCCGCGCTCGCTCCCGTACTGCTCACTCGGACTCCTCATGACGTGGTTCCGTGGTGGTGAGGTGGTGACGTGACAAGCCTGGCGGCCGGCGTGCGCGGGCGATGTAGCCGTTTACACAGCCGGGGGTGATTTATCGGAGGAGTCCGCGCCGGGGCGTGCGCGCCCCTGCGCGAGGAGGACGAGCAGGGGCATGTCGACGACGACCACGGTGCGGTGGGCGGTGTCGACGACCCCTTGCTCGCGCAGCAGCCGCAGCGCCTTGGCGACGGCTTCGCGGGTGGCCCCGATGGCCGCCGCCAGATCGTGCTGGGGCAGCGGGAGTTCGAGGACGGTGCCCGTCTCGGCCCGGCGGCCGGCGCGCTCGGCGAGTTCGACCAGGCGGGCGGCGAGCCGGCGCAGGACGGTCTCGGAGGCGAGCGAGCGGCGCTCGACGTCGGCGCTGCGCAGCCGGGTGGCGAGCTGGCGCATGATGAGCGAGGTGGCGTGCGGGCGGGTGGCGAGGAAGCGCCGGAAGCGGTCGCCGGAGATGGCGACGGCCTCGACGCGGCCGAGCGCGGTGACGGTGGCCGAACGCGGGCCCTGGTCGACGGCGGCCAGGTCGCCGACGACCTCGCCGGCGCCGCGCAGCGCCAGGATGAGCCGGGCGCCGCGCTCGGTGCCGACGGAGACGACCGCCCAGCCGGAGAGCAGGGCCAGGACGTACGCGGAGGTGTCCCGCTCCCGGATCATGATCTCGCCCGGCTCGTAGGAGCGCGGGGCGCCCTCGGCGAGCAGGTCGCGGCGGTCGGACGCGGGAAGCGCGTGGAGGAAGGAGCGGTCCTGGCCGAAAAGACTCAACTCTCGCTCACACCCCCGCACGACTTGCTCGCTCGCGTGCCCGTTCCCCACACCAAGGGACAACCAGAGTCACAGTGTTGACGCTGTGTCACGCCGTGGGGTGAGAACGCTAGAGGCTGGCCGAGAATCGCGTCAACGCGCTCGGCGATGAACACCGGGGGCGCAAGGGAGCGCCGTTTTCGGCACGCTTGCGCCCCCTGTCACCCCCCGGCCCCGCGGCCGCCCCGACGGGCCCGTCGTACGGCGGGCGCCGAGGTCACGGGCGCGTGTACGACGGGCTCACTCCCGGGGAAACGGGCGCGCGGGGCGCCGGGTGCCCGGCGCGATTCCGTCGCGCGCATGACCGAATTTCGGTCATGCGCGCGACAGATCGCGGGTGGTCAGAGCCTCGGATCGACCGGCTCCGACTCCAGCGCGAGGACCGCGAACACGGCCTCGTGCACCCGCCACAGCGGCTCCCCGTCGGCCAGCCGGTCGAGGGCCTCCAGGCCGAGCGCGTACTCCCGCAGCGCGAGGGAGTTCTTGTGGCCGAGGAAACGCTCCCGCAGCCGCGCCAGGTTCTCCGGACGGGTGTACTCGGGGCCGTACACGATCCGCAGGTACTCCCGGCCGCGCACCTTCACACCCGGCTGTACGAGCCGCCCGCCGGCGTCCCGGACCAGGGCGGCCAGCGGCTTCACCACCATGCCCTCGCCGCCCGCGCCGGTCAGTTCGAGCCACCAGTCCACCCCGGCCCGCACCGCGTCCTCGTCGGACGGGTCGACCACGAGCCGGCGGGTGGCCTGGAGCAGCCCGCTCGGGTCGTGCTCCACCAGCCGGTCGAGCAGGCCGAGCTGCTCGTCGTGCGGCACGCCGGCCAGCGAGCGCCCGCGCGCGGCGAGCAGCTGGAACGGGGCGAAGCGCACGCCCTCCAGGTCCTCGGTCGGCCAGCAGTAGCGCCGGTACGCCTCGGTGAACGCCGCCGCGTCCGCCGCCCGCCCCCGCTGCCGCTCCAGCAGCCCGTCGAGCCCGGCCACCCCGCGCCCGGCGGCCCGCTCCAGCGCGCCCAGCACGTCCGGGAAGACCGCGCGGGAGGCGGCGCCGACCGCCGCGTACTGACTGCGCAGCAGCCCCGCCGACTTCAGCGACCACGGCATCAGCTCTCCGTCCAGCAGCAGCCAGTCCGTGTCGAGCTCGTCCCACAGCCCGGCGGCGCCGATCGCCTCCCGCAGCCGCGCCAGGACCCGCTCGGTCGTCTCCGGGTCGTCGAAGAACGGGCGGCCGGTACGGGTGTGCAGGGCGCCGGTCGGCCCGTCCACGCCGAACCGCTCCCGGGCCGCCCCGGCGTCCCGGCAGACCAGCGCCACGGCCCGCGAGCCCATGTGCTTCTCCTCGCACACGACCTCGCCGACCCCGGCGGCGGCGTACTGGGCGAACGCCTCGGCCGGGTGCTCCAGGTAGCCCTCCTGCCGCGAGGTCGCGGTCGGCGCCATCGTCGGCGGCAGATACGCCAGCAGCCGGGGATCGACGGCGAAGCGGCTCATGACCTCCAGCGCCGCCGCCGCGTTCTCCTCGCGCACGGCGACGTTGCCGGACCGCCGGGTCTCCACGGTCCGGCGCCCGTGCACGTCGGCCAGGTCCAGCGGCCGGCCCTCGTGACCGCCGGGCGCGTCGGCCACGAGCGGCCGGGCCGGCTCGTACCAGACCCGCTCGGCCGGCACGTCGACGAGCTCGCGCTCGGGCCAGCGCAGCGCGGTCATCCGCCCGCCGAACACGGCCCCGGTGTCGAGGCAGAGGGTGTTGTTGATCCACGAGGTGTCCGGGACCGGCGTGTGCCCGTAGACGACGGTCGCCCTGCCCCGGTACTCCTCCGCCCACGGGTAGCGCACCGGCAGGCCGAACTCGTCGGTCTCGCCGGTCGTGTCCCCGTACAGGGCGTGCGCGCGGACCCGGCCGGACGTGCGCCCGTGGTACTTCTCGGGCAGCCCCGCGTGGCAGACCACCAGCCGGCCCTCGTCGAGGACGTAGTGGCTGACCAGCCCGTCGATGAACGCCGACACCTCGGCGCGGAACTCCTCCGGCTCGCGCCCCAGCTGCTCGATCGTCTCGGCGAGCCCGTGCGTCTCCCGCACCGTGCGGCCCCGCAGCCAGCGGCCCAGCTTGTTCTCGTGGTTGCCCGGCACGCACAGCGCGTCCCCGGCGGCCACCATGCCCATGACCCGGCGCAGCACGCCGGGGCTGTCCGGACCCCGGTCGACGAGGTCGCCGACGAAGACGGCGGTACGGCCCCCGGGGTGGCGCCCGTCCACGTAGCCGAGCTTGCCCAGCAGGGTCTCCAGCTCGGAGCGGCAGCCGTGCACGTCGCCGATGACGTCGAAGGGGCCGGTGAGGTGGCGCAGGTCGTTGAAGCGCTTCTCCCGCACGACCTCGGCCTCCGCCACCTCCTCCTCGGAGCGCAGTACGTGCACCTTGCGGAAGCCCTCCCGGGCCAGCCCGCGCAGCGAGCGGCGCAGCTCGCGGCGGTGCCGCTGGATGACGTGGCGGGGCAGCCCGGCCCGGTCGGGCCGGGTGGCGTTGCGCTCCGCGCACACCTCCTCGGGCAGGTCGAGGACGATCGCGATGGGCAGCACGTCGTGCGCGCGGGCGAGCTCGACGAGCTGCCGCCGCGCCTCGCGCTGCACGCTGGTGGCGTCGACGACGGTCAGCCGTCCGGCGGCGAGCCGCTTGCCGGCGATGTAGTGGAGGACGTCGAAGGCGTCCTTGCTGGCGCTCTGGTCGTTCTCGTCGTCGGCGACGAGCCCCCGGCAGAAGTCGGAGGAGACGATCTCGGTCGGCTCGAAGTGACGCCGGGCGAAGGTCGACTTGCCGGAGCCGGTGGCCCCGATGAGCACGACGAGGGACAGGTCGGTGACGGGAAGCGTACGGGTCATGCGCCGGCCTCCTTCAAGGCCTCGTCGGTACGGGGAGCGGTGGCGGGTCCCTCGGTGGTTCCGGTACGGGTGAACACGGCCATCTGGGTCGGCGGGCCGACCTCGGGGTCGTCGGGTCCCACGGGCACGAAGGCGACCTCGTAGCCGTAGGCCGCCGCGACACCGGCCGCCCAGCCCCGGAACTCCTCGCGGGTCCACTCGAAGCGGTGGTCGCCGTGCCGGACGTGCCCGGCGGGCAGCGACTCCCAGCGCACGTTGTACTCGACGTTCGGGGTCGTCACGATCGCCGTCCGGGGGCGCGCGGAGCCGAACACCGCGTACTCCAGGGCGGGCAGCCGAGGCAGGTCCAGGTGCTCGATCACCTCGCTGAGGACGGCGGCGTCATAGCCGGCCAGCCGCTTGTCGGTGTACGTGAGCGAGCCCTGGAGCAGCTTCACCCGGGACGCCTGCCGCTCGCCCATCCGCTCCAGGCGGAGCCGGCGGGCGGCGACGGACAGGGCGCGGGCCGACACGTCCACGCCGACGATCTCGGTGAACCGGACGTCCTTGAGCAGCGCCTGCACCAACTGGCCCTGTCCGCAGCCCAGGTCGAGGACCCGGGCCGCTCCGGCGGCGCGCAGGGCCTCCAGGATCGCGGAGCGCCGGTGCTCGGCGAGCGGCACCGGCCGCTCCTCGGTGTCAGTGGTCTCGTCGACGGCGTTGTCGACGTCCTCCACCTCCAGACCGTCCGCCTCGGCGAGCCGCGTCAGCTCCAGCCGCTCGGTCGCCGCGCGGGTCAGTCCCCAGCGGCGCGCCAGGTAGCGGCTGGTGATGAGCTGCCGCTCCGGGTGCCCGGCGAGCCAGCCGTCACCGGCGCGCAGCAGCTTGTCGACCTCGTCGGGGGCGACCCAGTAGTGCTTGGCGTCGTCGAGCACCGGCAGCAGGACGTAGAGCTGGTTCAGCGCGTCGGCCAGCCGCAGTTCGCCCTCCAGGACCAGCCGCACGTAGCGCGAATCGCCCCAGGCGGGGAACTCCGGGTCCAGCGCGAGCGGTTCGGCCGTCACCGTCGCCCAGCCCAGCGGGCCGAACAGGCGGCTGACCAGGGCGGCGCCGCCTCGGGCCGGGAGCGCGGGGATCTCGATCCGCAGCGGCAGCGGCTCGGCGGCGCGCTCCGGCAGGGCCGCGCAGGAACCGTGCAGGGCGCTCTTGAAGACCTTGGCGAGCGCGACGGCGAGCAGCGAGGACGCGGCGTAGGGCCGGTCGTTCACGTACTGCGCCAGCGCGGCGTCGGGAGCGCCGCCCCGGCCCTTGCCCCTGCCTCGGCGCACGAGGGCCACGGGGTCGACCTCCAGGAGGAGCGCCGCCGTGCACCGCTCGGCGCTCGCCTCGGGGTACAGCACATGGGCGGTGCCGTGCGAGGTCGAGAACGCCTGCGCCTTCTCGGGATGCTTGTGCAGCAGAAAGCCGAGATCGGTCGCGGGGCGCTCAGGGGTACCGGTGGTACTGATCGTCAGGAACACCCGTCCGAGTATGACCACCGGCCCCCGCACCGACCAGGCATTTTCGGGCGGGGAGAGCACCCGGGGAGCGGGGCGGACGGGCCGGAGCCGGAGCCGGCCGGGGATCGGGCGGACGGGGCCGGTACCGGAGCCGGACGAGGAGCAGGGCGGACGGGGCCGGTACCGGAGGCAGACGGGGAGCGGGGCGGACGGGCCGGAGCCGGACGGAGCCCGAGGCGGACGGGGCCGGTACCGGAGCCGGACGGGGGCCGCCTCCGGCCGGGCTACTTCCCCGGCCCGGCCGCCAGGGTGCCGGCCAGCCCGGCGATCAGGTCGGGGCCGACCCGGCAGCAGCCGCCGACGAGGCGCGCGCCGTCCGCGCGCCAGCGGGCGGTGGTGTCCGGGGCGAGCGTGGCCCCGCCCCGCCAGTCGCGGGCCCCGGCGTCCCACTCCTCGCCGCTGTTGGGGTAGACGACCACGGGCTTGCCGGTGACCGAGGCCGCGATCTCCACGGCGGGCCCGGCGTCGCGCGGGTCGCAGCAGTTCACACCGACGGCGACGACCCCGTCGAGTCCGGCCGCCACCGCGAAGGCCTCCTCCAGGGGCTGCCCGGCCCGGGTGCGGAGCCCGTCGACCGTGTACGAGAGCCAGACCGGCACCCCGCAGCCCTCGACCGCGCGCAGCAGGCCCTCCGCCTCGTCGGCGTCCGGCACCGTCTCCAGGGCGAGGACGTCCGGGCCCGCCTCAGCCAGGGCCTCCACCCGGGGCCGGTGGAACCGTTCGAGCTCGCCGACCGAGAGCCCGTACCGGCCCCGGTACTCGCTGCCGTCGGCGAGCATCGCCCCGTACGGCCCGACGGACGCGGCGACCCACACCTCCCGGTCCGTGCCCTCCCCCGCCGCCCGGGCCAGCTCCACGCTCCGGGCGAGCAGCCGCGCCGCCTCGGCCCGCCCGGTCCCGCGCCGGGCGAAGCCCTCGAACGTGGCCTGGTAGCTGGAGGTGATCAGGACCTGCGCCCCGGCACGTACGTACGCCGCGTGGGCCGCCTCGATCTGCTCCGGCCCGTCGGCGAGCAGCCGGGCGGACCAGAGCGCGTCGGAGAGGTCGCAGCCCTGCGCCTGGAGCTGGTTGGAGAGCCCGCCGTCGAGCACGAGCACCTGCTCGGCGAGGGCGGCGGCGAGCGTACGTACGGGTTTCATCGGGTCACCCCAGCTGCGTCTGGACCTGTGTCGAGATCAGCTCCAGGTGGTCCAGATCGTCCAGGTCGAGCACCTGGAGGTAGATCCGGCGGGAGCCGACTGCACCGTACCTCCCGATCTTCTCGACGACCTCGGCGGGCGTCCCCGCGAGGCCGTTCGCCTTCAGCTCGGCGACCTCCCGTCCGATCGCTGCGGCCCGCCGGGCGACCTCGGCGTCGTCCCGGCCGACGCAGACGACCAGCGCGTTCGAGTACACCAGCGCGTCCGCCGGACGCCCGGCCTCCGCGACGGCGTCCCGCACCCGCCCGAACTGCCGCTCCGTGTCCTCCAGCGAGGCGAACGGGATGTTGAACTCGTCCGCGAACCGCGCGGCCAGCCGTGGGGTGCGGCGCGCCCCGTGCCCGCCGACGAGGACCGGGATCCGCGCCTGGGCCGGCTTGGGCAGCGCGGGCGAGTCCTCGATCCGGTAGTGCCGCCCCTCGTGGGAGAAGGTCTTGCCCGGCTCGGTGCCCCAGAGGCCGGTGACGATCTCCAGCTGCTCCTCCAGACGCCCGAACCTCTCCTTCGGGAAGGGGATGCCGTACGCCCGGTGCTCCTCCTCGAACCAGCCCGCCCCCAGGCCCAGTTCGATCCGGCCGCCGGACATCCGGTCGACCTGGGCGACCTGGATGGCCAGCACGCCGGGGAGCCGGAAGGTGCCCGCCGTCATCAGCGTGCCGAGGCGGATCCGCCGGGTCTCCCGGGCGAGCCCGGCGAGGGTGATCCACGCGTCGGTGGGTCCGGGCATCCCGTCGCCGGGTCCCATCCGGAGATAGTGGTCGGAGCGGAAGAACGCGTCGAAGCCGAGGTCCTCGGTGGCCTTGGCGACCCTGAGAAGAGTGTCGTAGTCGGCGCCCTGCTGGGGCTCCGTGAAGATGCGAAGGTCCATGCCTCCATCCTGCACCGCGCGGGTGCGTCAACCACTTCGTCAGCGAACGATCACCACCGGCCCGGTCGGGTGAATATCCGCCCCCTGGGCGGGCGGCGTCCCGCCAGGCCAGTGACCGGGGCCCGTGACCCGTCGTTGGCTCGGGCGGAGCCGGACCGCCCGGCCCGCGTGCCGGCGGCCGTTGCCGGTGCGACGCACCTTCTCGTGGCCCTTCCCGCAGCGGAGGGGCCTGGGCCAGGAGGCCGACATGTCCCAGGAAGCCGCGCCGGAGCGGGCCGTGCCCGAGCAGCCCGTACCGCAGGTGACTCCGGTGCCGCCGGGGCAGCAGTCGGCACAGCCGGCGCCGACCGTGCCCGAGCAGCAGAGCGGCGGCGCTCCGAAGGGCCTGCTCCAGCAGATGGAGGAGCTGATGGCCGCGCTCTCGGCCGACCTGACGCAGCTCGACGCGGACATCCAGTCCTCCGCCGACCGCCAGGCGGGCACCGCGGAGCCGCGCGGCGGCGGCCTCGACTGACGCCCTCACCGGCACTCCCCGCCCCGGGCCGGCCGAGGCCGGGGCGCTCCTCATCGCGGGCCCGGTCTCGGACCGGCCCGCCCCCGCGCCGGGTCGGGCGGACGGCCGCGCTCCCGCTCCGTGAGGCGGCGCAGCATCCCGCGCACCCGGTCACCGGCCTCGTCGGCGGCGTCGATCGCCTCTATGCACTGCCAGTAGAGCCCCTCCTCGTCCGTGGCGCAGGCCACTCCGACCAGGGCGAATCCCACCTCGCCGAGGAGCGCCGCGAGCGCCGTCAACGCGGCCCGCTCGTCCGCCACTTCGGTGAGCCGCGCGGCCCTCGGCACCCCGCCGCGCAGCGTGGGGTGGTCCACCGGACCGCGCCCCACCCCGATCTCGCTCAGTCCCCGCGCCTCGCTCCGCAGCTCCAGCAGTCCGCAGAGCAGCAGATGACTTCCTATCGCCTGGGCGAGCACTTGTGCCTGCCAGGCCTCCGCCACGATGTCCAGCGCCGTGCGGCTCTCGGCCAACGCGTGTCGACCGGTCGCGATGAGTCGCTCCGCTTCCATCAACGCCGCCCCCGTTCTTATGACTTACTGCCCATCAATTCATTACCCAGCGTGAGGCCGACTGAGCCCAAACACCAGGGGAATTCGGAAATCTGTGGACAGGTGGCTCGGTGGGGATAAGTCGATCACTCCGAAGAGTGACGATGAGTGTCGTTCTCGGCGCGGACCGGGAAGCGGAGCTCGTTCCGGTCGATCTTCGCCGCCAGCGCGGCGAGCGGATCGACCCCGAGCGCGGTGCAGAACTGGAGCAGATAGGCGAGGACGTCCGCCACCTCGTCGCCCACCCGGTGCGCGGTGTCCGGGTCCTCCATCACTCGCTCAGCCTGCTCGGGCGTCAACCACTGGAAGATCTCCAGGAGTTCGGACGCCTCGACGCTGAGCGCCGCCGCCAGGTTCTTGGGGTTGTGGTACGGCTGCCACCGCCGGGCGGCCGCGAAGTCGGCGAGGCGGCGCTGCAGGCCCGCTACATCTGGTTCGGTCACGTCCCCAGGTCTACCACCGTCACCCCCGGCCCCCAGTCTCCGCCCGCACCGCCCGCCTCGCCCGGCTCCCCCGCCTCGCCCGGGTCGCCCGGCCCCGCGCCCCACGCCGTCCCCACCGTGCCCACCAGCCGCATGTGCCCGTTGGCGCAGATCGAGGCCGCGAGCCCGAGCAGTTCGCGGAACTGGCGCGGGTCGAGCCCCCGGTCCAGGCCGTCGGCGAGGACCGTCAGCGTCCGCATCGCCTCGGGGACCTCGGCGAGCGGGTCCACCGCGAGCACCCCCGGGCCCGTGAGCAGGACGAGCGCGAGGGCCAGATAGCGCAGCTCGCCCTCCCCGAGCCGGCCCAGCGGGGTCGGGCCCCGTCCCGCGCCGCGCTCCAGCACCGCCTGCACCAGGCCCTCGGCGGGCTCGCGCAGCCCGAGCCCCGTGACCGGCCCCGCGCAGCCCGCGCCGGCCACCGCCGCGAACCGCGCGTGCCGGCGCGGGCACTCGGTGGCCGTGCGGTGCAGCACCTCGGCGAGGTTGCGGCAGTCGCGCCGCAGCCGGCCCTCGCCGACCGGGACCGGCGCCCGCATCCCCGCGGGCCTCGGGTCGCACGCGAACACCGACCGCAATCCCACCAGCACCTGTTCCGCGGCCGCCAGCACCTCCAGTTGCCCCTTGGTCTTGCCCGCGACCCGCAGCGGCAGCAGGGCGGTGCCGAGCAGGTCGTCGGGGAGCGGCCCCCGGGTGACCGGAGTGCTCCCCGCCGTGTGCCACTCGGCCTGCACCGTGCTGCGCTCCGGGTCGCGCAGGGCGGTGGCCAGGAGGGTGCGGCCGTTCGCGGTGAGCCGCTCGCCGACGATCCGCAGCCGGGGTTCCGCCTGGACGGCGACATCGAGCCGTACCGGGCCCGCCGACCCCTCGACCGTGCAGCCGATCCGGAAGCCCCGCCTTCCCTGCGCGTCGGGCCGTGCCCGCTCCGGGACCAGATCGGCCGCGTCCGGCAGCGCCTCGCCGAGCCCGGCGCCCGCCCCGAGCATCGCCAGCGCCTCGTACGCCCGCAGCGCGCTCGATTTCCCGCTGCCGCTGGGCCCCCGCAGCAAGGTCACGGGCCCGAGCGGCAGCACGGCCGCCCGGTGCACCGCGAACGCGGACAGCCGCAGCTCGGTGACGACCGGCCGCTGCTGCCCCCGCCCCCCGGAGACGGAAGCCGAGGCGGAGGCGGAGCCGGGAATGGGGCCCGGGTAGGGCGCCGGGTTCTGGAACGGCGGCGACGGGCGCCGGGCGGGCGCGAGGCCCCGGACCGGGGGACGACCGGAGGCCGGGGGCCGGCCACGACCGGAAGCCTGAGCGGGACCGGCGGGCGGGATCCTGCCGGGGGGCGGCACCAGTCCGGGGGGCGGGACCCGGCCAGGCGGCGGCACCCGGCCCGGCACTTGGGGCCGCCCGGGAGCCTGCGACCGGCCCTGAGCTTGGGCTTGGCGTGGAGCTTGGGCTTGGCCCGGAGCCTGAGCTTGGCGCTGAGGCTGGGTCCCGCCCGGAGCCTGGGCTTGGCCTGGAGCCTGGGTCTGGCCCGGGGTGCGAGTGCGTCCCCGGGTGCCGCCCTGGGCGGGGACGCTCGGGGCGGAGTCGGGGGCGTGCGCGGGGGCGCTCGGGGCGGAGCCGGAGACGGGGGCGGGGATGCTCAGGGTGGAGTCGGGGCCGGGGACGGGGACGCTCAGGGTGGAGTCGGGGCCGGGGACGGGCGCGCCGGAGCCCGAAGCGGGCTCGGCCCCGGGCCCGGAGGCGGCGCCGGAGCCGGAATCGGGCACCACACCCGGACCGGGCACCGCACCCGAACCGGGCGTCGCGCCCGCGCCGGAACCGGGTGCCGAAGGGCGTACGGGAACGTCCGGTTCGGCCCCGTCGAGCCCGCCGCCGGCCCCCTCCGTCCCAAGGGTCCCCGCCGCCCCGGCGTCGGGCCGATCCGGGCGGGTCGGGCCGGCGCCCTCGCAGGTGGGGGCGGGCGGGCAGGGGGACGTGCGGGCGGGGGCGGAGCCGCCGGTGGTGGTCATGATCGGACCGTACGCAGCGCTCCGCGTGACGAACCGTTACGTCTGAATGACCTTCCTACGAACGGGGGACCGTGACCCCGGTTCTGTCGACGTCCTCCACCGACTCCGCCTCCGCGCCCTCGACCTCCGTACCGGCCGGCGCGAGGAGGAAGACGTTCCGGTCGACCCGGTGCATCCCGCTGCCGAGGCCGAAGACCACGCCGCTGCTGAAGTCGAGGATCCGCTTGGCGACCTCGGTGTCGGCGCTCGTCAGATCGAGGAGGACCGGGATCTGGGCGATGAGGTACTCCGCGACCTCGCGGGCGTCGGCGAAGACCTGGACACGCAGCACGACCATGCGGCGCTGCTCGGCCGCTCCGTACTGCTCGGGGATCGTGTGGTGGTCGACCCTGGACGGCCATTCGTCACGGCCGCGCAGAGGCACGACCTGCGCGAGGCCCTCCCACTGCTCGTCGGTGACGTCGTACCTCTCGTACCTACTCATGGACCCATCCTCCCGTTACTCACCCGTTCGGCCCAACAGCGACACGAGCGGACTGGGCTCGTCTCACCCGGGCAGCCCCCACAAGATCACCCCTTGGCTCGCCGTGTCATCTCGGATCGGCCCGCCGTCCGCTTCTCGCCATCGCCGCACGCCTTCGCGCCGATCTCGCCGCCGCGTCCGCCGGTACGTGCCGTTCCGTCACCATCTCGACGGGATCGCTTGGTTGCCATGGCGCCGCGCCCCGGGGTATGAGAGCTCCCACGAGAAAAAATTCTCCAGAGACTGTTATTTTCCGTGACCGAGCGACTCCGGAGGGACACCGTGGCGAAGCAGGAGAGAGCGGTGAGGACACAGGAACGCTTCCTGGACGCGTCGGCCGAGGAATTCGCCCGGCACGGCTTCGCGGGGGCCAACCTGCAGCGCATATCCGTCCAGGCGGGGATGACCAAAGGCGCGCTGTACGGCCATTTCTCCTCGAAGGAGGCCCTGGCCGCCGTCTTCACCTCCGCCTTCGACGCCGGGTGGCGCGAGCTGTTCCGGACGATCGGCGAGTCCGATCCGCCGC
The DNA here is from genome assembly GCF_055582325.1 of Streptomyces sp. NPDC042100. Classification (NCBI taxonomy): domain Bacteria; kingdom Bacillati; phylum Actinomycetota; class Actinomycetes; order Kitasatosporales; family Streptomycetaceae; genus Streptomyces; species Streptomyces sp. NPDC042100. The sequence goes on along the minus strand of NZ_JBVJDK010000006.1, from coordinate 219,561 downwards.
TCGCCGTCCTGCACCGCGTCACGGTCGGCTTCGTCCACCGGATGCACACCGACCTCCGCTTCCGCGCGGGCCTGCGCCTCGCGTACGAGGAGGCCTCCGCGCGCGACACCGCCCCGCAGGCGGTCACGGACCTGACGGTCGAGCTCACCCGGCTCGTCACCGCCGCCCAGGACCGGGCGGAACTCGCCGCGACCCACAGCCCCGAGGTCCTCGGCTCGATGTTCCTGTCCCTGATGCTCGGCATGGGCTACACCGCGCCGACCGACGCCTCCCCCGCCCACAGCACCCGGCAGGTCTGTCAGGTCTGGCAGTTGCTGGAGGCCGGGGAGAAGGCCGGCGGGAGGGCCGCGTAGAGAGCCGCGTAAGCGTCGGCCCGGAAGCCGGCCAGAGGTCCACGTCATGGTCCGCGTAGAGGCCCACCCCCGGGCACCGGCGAGTTCGAGCCGGGGTTCGTGCCGGCGAGCGGGCGGCGCGCGGAGGTGCCGGGCGCGGGCGGGCCGCCCATGGGATGGGGTCTCAGCGGGCACGCGTCCGGGCCCAACTCGACTGTCTCGCGCGCCCGTCCGGAGCCGCTTCCCCCGATGTGGGAGCGGCCGCCGCGAGCGCGGCGCGGCGCGCGCGGTGCGCCCTTCGGTTTTCGGCCACCCTCCCGTACGATTCCTTCCCGGCGGTACGAAACGGGGATCAGTGGGGCCGCGGGAATGGGACGGGGCATGGCAGCCAACTCGGGCGACATCTTCAGCGTTTCGGCTCCCGCCGTCACCAAGGAGCTGAAGCAGGAGCGCGCGGTACGGACACGGGAACGGGTGCTCGCCTCGGCCGCCTCCGCCTTCGCCGCCAAGGGGTATCCGGCGGTGACCATCCTGGACGTGGCCCAGTCGGCCGGCATGACCAAGGGCGCCGTCTACTTTCACTACGAGAACAAGGACGCGCTGGCCGTCGCGGTGACCGAGCTCTTCAACCGCCGGATCGGCGAGATCGCCCGTACCGTCGAGGAGTTGGGCCTTCCGCCGGTCAGCGCCGTCGCCGAGCTGCTGATCCGCACCGCCGTCGCCTTCCGTGACGAGACCGCGCTCCAGGCCGGGGCCCGGCTACAGCTGGAACGCCAGCTGATCGGCGCCCAGATCCCGCTCCCGTACGAGGGGTACACGGACCTCATCACCTCCTGGCTCGCCAAGGAGACCGCGGGCGACGGGGCCGACCCCCCCGGCGCCCTCACCGCGTCCACCAATCTCGCGACCGTCCTCGTCTCCGCCTTCTTCGGGGCGCAGCACATCTCCTGGGTCCTCAACAACCGTGCCGACCTGCCGGAACGCACGATCGCGGTGGTGCGGGCGATCATCCCGTGCGCCGAGGAGGACATCGAACTCTGCCCGTCCGCGCCGCGCGGCTGATCGCCCCGCCCGCGTCACACCTCACACCCCAGACCTCAGACCCCAGACCCCACACCGCACACCCCACACCGCACACGTCACCGCGTGCCCGTCGGCAGGGCGGTCGGTCCTTCCGTCAGTCCGCCGGTCCGTCCGTGACCGGCTGGTCCAGGGGCCAGTTCAGTTCCTCCCCGGCCCGTGCCACGGCCTCGTACGCGGTCAGTCCGGCGCCCCTGGCGAACGCGGCCTCGTACCCGGCCCCGCCCAGCGCCACCCCGGCCGCCCGCGCGACGCGGTCCACGTCGCCCCGCTCGGCGGGCGGCAGCGGGGCTCCCACGCCCCGGCGCGCCGCGTCCGCCGCGCCCAGCAGCAGCGCGGCGACCGCCGGGCCCCGGGCGCCCCCGGCCGGCAGTGCCGCGCCCGCCAGGCCCTCCAACGACAGCGCCAGCGCGCGCGGTTCGTCGAGCGCCCGGGCGACGGACCAGCCGCGCAGGTGGTGCGCGGCGGCCCCCGCCGCGTCGCCGCGCAGTTCGGCCAGGAAGCCGAGCTCGGCGAAGAGCAGGTGGTCACCCGCCGCCGAGGACAGCTCGGCGTAACCGTCCCGGATGCGCAGCAGGTGGGTCTCGGCTGCGCCGAGGTCGCCGGAGCGGCGGGCGCCGAGCGCCAGGCCCATCTCGGAGTGGATCTCGCCGTATTTGTAACCCTGTTCGGCGGCGATCCGGCGGGCCTGCTCGTGCAGATCGCGGCCCCGGTCCCAGTCGTGGTCCAGCAGGGCGAGCCGGCCGAGCCCGGACAGCCGGGCCGACACCTCCGCCTCAAGACCCAACTCCCTCGCGATGAGGAGCCCTTCGCGCTGGCGACGGGTCGCGTCGGCGTAGTCACCCTTGATCTCGGCGAGCGACGCGAGCGGGGAAACCGTCTGCAACTCGCCCCAGCGATCGCCCAGTTCACGGAAGAGCTCGGCGCTGCGCAGCCCGTCGCGGCCGAGCCCCGCCAGATCGCCGCCCGCCATGGCGAGCGTGGCGCGCAGCCCGAGCGCGGCGGCGGTGCCCCACCCTTCGCCCGCCGCGTCGAACAGGCCGAGCGCCCGGGTGTTCAGCGCCGCGCTCTCGGCGGGGTCACCGACGCTGAACAGGCCGTACGCGCACAGCCACAGCGCCCGCGCCCGCCGTACGGGGTCGGGCACGCCGTCGGCGGTCGCGACCGCGTCGGCGAGCGCGCACGCCTCCGCGTGGTCGCCGGTGAGCAGCGCGAAGGCGCCGTGAAGGAGGGCGAGTTCCGGATCCGCCGGACGGTCGTCGGGTGCGGTGGCGAGCACCGCCGCCAGACTGCGGCGCCCCTCGGCGAGCCGCCCGCGCAGCAGCCACCACCAGGCCAGCGCGGTGGCGAGACGGACGGCCTCGGAGGACCAACCCCCGGGTGTCGCGGGAGGGGCCTCGGGGGATGCCTGCCCCCCTGCGACGGAGCGTCGTATCGCCTCGTCCAGGGCGGCGCGCAGGTTGCCCGCGTCCGCGTCCAGGCGGGCCAGCCAGGTGCGCTGGCCCGCGCCGCGCAGCCGGGGCTCCGCGCGTTCGGCCAGAGCGAGGTAGTGGCGGAGGTGCCGGTCGCGTACGGCCGCCAGGTCCGCCATCTCGTGCAGCCGCTCGGTCGCGTACGCCGCCACCGACTCCAGCAGGCGGTAGCGCCGCCCGGTCGGCCCGTCCACCACGCCGACGAGCGACCGGTCCACCAGGCGCGTCACCAGGTCGAGGATCTCCTCGCGGGTCACCCCGTCCCCGGCGCAGGTCGCCTCCGCCGCGTCCAGGTCGCAGCCGTCGCTGTGCACCGCGAGCCGCCGCAGCACGATGCGCTCGGGGGCGCTCAGCAGCTCCCAGCTCCAGTCGATGACCGCCCGCAGGGTCTGCTGGCGCTCCGGGACACCACGCCGACGGGAGTTCAGGACCCGGAACCGGTCACCGAGCCGCGCCGCCAACTCCCGTACCCCCAGCGCTCGTACGCGAGTGGCGGCGAGTTCGAGGGCGAGCGGGATGCCGTCCAGGCGGCGGCAGATCTCGGCCACGGCCTCGCGGTCGGCGGCCGCGACGGCGGCCGGGTCGCGCGGGAAGCCGGGGTCGCGGTCGGAGGCCCGCTCGCTGAACAGGCGCACCGCGTCCGCCGTCCCCAGCGGCTCCACCGGGAACACCGCCTCCCCCGCCAGCCCCAGCGGTTCCTGGCTGGTGGCGAGGACCCGCAGGCCCGGTGCCGTCCGCAGCAGCAGCTCCGCGAGCTCCACCGCCGCGTCCACCACGTGCTCGCAGTTGTCCAGGACCAGCAGGCTGCGCCGGTCCCGCAGCGCCGCCGCGAGCCGGTGCGCGGGCGAGGGCGCGCCCGCGGCGCCCGCGCCGGTGCCGGGCAGCGCCGCCGGGGCGTCGTCGCGGATGCCGAGGGTGGCGGCGACGACCTGCGCCAGGTCGGCGGCCGTGCCGCCGCGTACACCCGCGAACTCCACGAGCCATACGCCGTCGCCGAGTTCGGCCCGCTCCGGCCGCCCGGCCAGTTCCTCGGCCGCCGCCACGGCGAGCCGCGTCTTGCCGACGCCGCCGGCCCCGGTGAGCGTCACCAGCCGGGTGCCGCCGAGCAGACCCGTCACCTGGGCGACGGCCTCCTCGCGCCCGATGAGGTGGGTGAGGGGGACGGGGAGATTGGAGGGAGTCGGGGTGGGGGTGGGGGTGGGGGCGTCGGGTGCCGTGGGCCCTGCGAGGGAGGCCGGGTGAGACGAGCGGGGCGAGTGGCCCGTGTAGAGCCCATGGCCCGCGTGGGTCGCATCGCTCGCGTGGGTCGCGGACGACTGGGCCGGTGCGGCGGACCGCTCCTCCCCTGGCGCCCCCAGCGTCCCCAGCGCCCCTGGCGTCCCCGACGCCCCCGCGCCCGCCTCCGACGCCTCCCCCAGGCGCGGGTCCTGGCGCAGAACGGCCTGGTGGAGGGCGGTCAGGGCGGGGCCCGGGTCGACGCCGAGCTCGTCGGCGAGACGGGCGCGCAGGTCCTCGTAGGTGGCCAGCGCGTCGCTCTGCCGGCCCGCCAGGTAGAGGGCCCGCATCTGGACCGCGCGGAGGCGCTCCCGCAGCGGGTGCCGGTCGACGAGGGCCGCGAGCTCCCCGGCCAGCAGCACGTGGTCACCGGCCAGGAGCCGGGCCTCCGCCTGCTCCTCCAGCACCGACAGGCGCTGCTCGGCCAGGCGCTGGGCAGCCCCCCGTGCGAAATCCTCGTCGGCGAAGTCCGCGTACGCGGGCCCCCGCCACAGGTCGAGGGCGTCGGTCAGCAGCGCGGCCCGCCCGCGCGGGTCCCGTACGGTGCGGGCCTCTGCCACCAGGGCGCGGAAGCGGTCGGCGTCCACCTCGTGGGCCGCGCGGTCGAGGCGCAGCCGGTAGCCGGGCGCCTGGTGGACCACCCGGTCGCGCCCGATGACCCGCCGGAGCTGGGACACCTTGGCCTGGAGGGCGCCCGTGGGCTTGCCGGGCGGTTCGTCGCCCCACAGGTCCTGCACGAGGCGGTCGACGGAGACCGGGTCCCCGTCGTGGGCGAGGAGGTCGGCGAGCAGGGCACGGACCTTGACCTCGGGGACCGTGACCGCCGCGCCCTCGTCGTCCCACACCACGAGCGGTCCCAGTACCCCAAAGCGCATGTCGGCCACCGTACCCCGCCCCCGCCTCGGCACACGCGCGTCAGCCGACCGTCAGCGCATCCGAAGCGTCCCCGAAGCGGCCGGGCGCACAGTCGGGGAGAACCATCACCCGGCGGCGGAGAGGAGCGGCGGTCATGACCAGGTACGCGGGCAGGAGGGCCGTCGTGGTCGGCCAGGACACCGGGATCGGCCTGGCCATCGCGAAGCGGCTGGTGGAGGGCGGGGCGCGCGTGCTGCTGACCGCCCGCACAGCGGCCGACGGCGCCCACGCCCGCTCCGAACTCGGCTCGGCGGCCCACGTCGTCGAGAGCCCGGACGGCTCGTACGACGCGGCCGGTCGGCCGGACGGCCTCGACGGCCTCGACGGCCCGGATCTGCTCTTCGCGGACGCCGTCGCGACCGCCCGGCCCCTCCTGCCGCTGCTGCGGGACGGCGGCGCCGTGGTGCTGACCGCGCCCGCCCCGTCCCCGGAGGCCGTACGGGCGCTCGCCGCCGAGCTCGCGCCGCGCGGCATCCGGGTCAACGCGGTCGCCCCGGGCTGTATCGAGGCGGCGCCGCCCGTCGCCCCGCCGCCGCTGCCGCCGCTCGGCCGGCTCGGCTCCGCCGAGGAGGTCGCGCGTGCCGCGCTCTTCCTCGCCACGGACGCGACCTTCACGACCGGCGCCCACCTGCCCGTGGACGGCGGCCTCGGCCCGGCCTAGGCCACACGGAATCCGTCAAGTCCCGCCCGAGCCCGCGCCTTTCTCTTTCGACCCCGTACCCATACCGATCTCCATCCCCATCCCTGTCTTTCACTCCCACTCCCACCCCCACCCCCGTCTTTCTCTTTCACTCCCACCCCCATCCCCACCCCCGTCTTTCTCTCTCGTCCCCGTCCCCCTTCCTTCCTCCCTCCGGAGCACACCAGATGAGCACCTCACCCGACACCACCGCCGCTCCCGCGTCGCCACCGGCGGCGGCGGGCGGGGGTGACGAGCCGCAGAAGCTGCCGCTCTTCGCCCTGCTCGCCCTCGCGACCGCCGTCTTCATCACCAGCCTCACCGAGACCCTGCCCGCCGGTCTGCTGCCCGCGATGAGCAAGGACCTGGCCGTCAGCGAGTCCGCGACCGGCCAGACGGTCACCATCTACGCGCTCGGCACCGCGCTCACCGCGATCCCGCTCACCGCCGCGACCGCCCGCTGGCGCCGCAAGCGCCTGCTGCTCGCGTCGATGGCCGGTTTCGCCGTGGCCAACACGGTCACCGCCGTCTCCTCGGTCTACGAGGTGACGATGGTCGCGCGCTTCGTCGCCGGTGTGGCCGCCGGTCTCGCCTGGGCGCTGCTCGCCGGTTACGCGCGGCGCATGTCGCCCGTCCACCTCCAGGGCAAGGCGATCGCCATCGCCATGGCGGGCATTCCCGTCGCGCTCTCGCTCGGCGTGCCCGCGGGCACCTTCCTCGGCTCGCAGCTCGGCTGGCGGGTCGCCTTCTTCGCGATGACCGGACTCACCGTCCTCCTGCTCGTGTGGATCAGCGCCGCCGTGCCGGACTACCCGGGCCAGGAGGCGGGCGAGCGCCCGAAGATGCTGCGGGCGCTGAAGGTGCCGGGCGTGAACCCCGTCCTGTTCGTGACGCTCGTGTTCGTACTCGCGCACACCATCCTGTACGCGTACATCGCCACGTTCCTCGACGACGTGGGCCTCGGCGGCAGCACCGACCTCGTCCTCCTCGTCTTCGGCGGCGCGTCGCTCGCCAGCATCTGGATCGTCGGCGCGCAGATCCACCGCCGGCTGCGCGCGCTCACGGTCGCCAGCACCCTGCTCGTCGCCCTGGCGGCGGCGCTGCTCGCGGTGCTCTCGGACAACACCGCGCTCGTCTACGTCGCCGCCGCCCTGTGGGGCCTCGGCTGGGGCGGGGTGCCGACGCTGCTCCAGACGGCCGTCGCCGACGCGGGCGGCGAACAGGCCGACTCGGCGCAGGCGATGCTCGTCACGCTGTGGAACGTCGCCATGGCCGGCGGCGGCATCATCGGCGGCGTCCTGCTGGACGCGGTCGGCAGCGACTCCTTCCCGTGGACCGTGCTGCTGCTCCTGGCGCCGGTGCTGGTGGTCGTCCTGGCCGCCCGCGCCCACGGCTTCCCGGGCCAGCGCCCCACCACCTGACCGGGTCCCGCGCAGTACCAGGAGGTACCGCCGGACCGGCCAGACCCGCCGGACCCGTACGCCACCGACCGGAGCGGCCGGCACCCCGACCGCTCCCGAGCAGCCGCCGAAGGCACACCTTCCCCCGGGCCTTCGGCGGCTCCCCGGTGTGACGGGGACGCCCCGTCACACCGGGGTGTCCCCGCCCGCCGGGGTGTCCCGGCGCCCCGTCCGTCGATTGTTCACGAGCTGTTGACACGTGCGCCCGAACACGTGTCCCGACCCCGCCGGAACGCCCCGGACCGCGGCCCGCGCCCTGGCCGTGTGACCAGCGGGCGCAAGCCCGAGGGGTGCTTTTCACGCCGTTCTCCGGCCCCCGGCCGCACACCGCCGCGCGGTGCCGGGAGGGGGTCCCGCACGCCCCCGAACAGGGGGCGTTTCCGCAGGTCAGAGGGCGAATGAGCAAAGTCGCCGAGTGGCCCGTGAAATTTTCCTTCGAGACGGTATTTTTGAGCTTCGTACGGCACGCGGAGCACCGACTGGGGTGCGCGCGAAGGAGTACGAGGGGGCGTAGCGTCACATGTCGTCAAGCACGTCGACCACGACCGGCACGGCACGCGCGACCGCGGGGTACGAGGACACCCACCTGCACGCGTTCCTGGAGGAGATCTTCCGACCCCTCCACCGAGCGGAGCAACGCCGCTGGGCCCGTGCCTATCTACGAGGCCTGCTCCATGTCTCCGGCCGGAAGACGCCCCGGAGCATGGCCCGCACCGAGCGCTTACCGCCGGCCGCGGCGCACAGCCTGCACCAGTTCATCAACACCAGCACCTGGGACTGGGAGCCGGTGCGCCGCAGACTCGCGCTCCGTGTCGCTGCGGGCGCCGCTCCCTACGCCTGGACCGCCACGGAGCTCCTCATCCCCAAACGCGGGGAACACTCGGTCGGAGTGCACCGCCGGGTCGACGCCGAGACCGGCCGCACCGTCAACGGCCAGCGCGCGGTGGGGCTGTTCCTGGTCACCGACGCGCACTGCTTCCCGGTCGACTGGAGCCTCGTGCTCGACGGGCCGTGGGGCTGGGACCAGGAGCGCCGGCTGCGGGCGCGGATACCGGACGAGGAGACGGCCCGCTCGGTGGGCGCCTGCGTGCTCGACTACGCGGCGGGCGCCGCTGCCCAGCCCCGGCTGCCCCGGCTGCCGTGGGTGCTCGACCTGACCCGCAGCGAGGACGCGAGCGGGGTGCTCGCCGGGCTGGCCCGGCACCGCGCGGACATCCTGTGCGAGGTGAATCCCGGCCAGGTGGTGATCGGCGGGCGCCGCACCCCGACCGTGACGACCGTGGGCGTCCTGATGGACGAACGCAACGCGCGCCAGCCGTATGCGCTGACCCGTCAGGCGGCCATGCTCGACACCGTCCCCGTGACCGTCCCGGCCGCCGTCCCCGTCCCCACCGCCCTGTCGGGTCCCGTCCCGCTCGCCGACCCGCGCTATCGCGGCGGCGCGCGGGCGCCCCTCTACACGTACGCCGGTACGGTGCGGCTCCCGCTGCGCACGGTCGGCGCCGACGGCGCGCAGCGCGGCTACCGGCTGCTCGAACTCCCCGACCCGGACGGGCTGCGGCCCGCCCGGTACTGGATCACCAGCCTCGCCGACCGGCGGGTGGACCGGATCCTGGCGCTGATGCGCAGCCGCGCCACCATCCGGTCGACGGTCACCGCGCTCCAGGAACGCTTCGGCGCGCTGGACTTCGAGGGGCGCTCCTATCCCGGCTGGCACCACCACATGACGATGACGTCCGCCGCCTACGCCTACCAGCACCTGCGCCGGCGCGGCAGCGCCCCCGTACCGCCGTTCCGCGGCCCCGCCCCGGTGCCGGCCCGGGCCGCGGGCTGACGAGAAGGGCCCGCGACGATGAGAAACGTACTCGTGGTGGAACGGGAAGCCTCCTCCGCCGCGTCACTCGTGCGCGATCTGCGCCGCCAGGGCTTCGCCGCCCGCAGCGTGGACAGCGGGGCACACGCCCTGCGCACCTACCGCGACGCCGACCTCGTGCTGCTGTCGCTCGAACTGCCCGACGTCGACGGCATCGAGGTCTGCCGCAATCTGCGGGCCGAGAGCGATGTCCCGCTGATCGCCTTCACCCGCAGCGACGACGAATTGGAACGGGTCCTCGCCCTGAAGGCGGGCGCGGACGACTGTGTCGCGCAGACCTGGGGTTTCCGGGAGATCGCGGCCCGTGTGGAGGCCGTTCTCCGCCGGGCCCGGAGACCTCATTCGGCGATTCCCGAGGAGATCTTCCTCGGCCCGCTGCACATCGATCCACGGGCCCGGGAAGTGCGGCTCGAAGACCGGCTCGTCGATATCACCTCGAAGGAATTCGAGCTGCTTTACGTACTCGCCTCGCATTCCGAGACCGTGATCTCCCGCAAGGAACTCATGGCGAAGGTGTGGGGCAGCGAATGGGCCACCACGAGCCGCACGATAGACACCCATGTGAGCACCCTGCGCGCGAAACTCGGCTGTAGCCGCTGGATCATCACGGTCCGCGGAGTCGGCTACCGGATGGGGCACCACAAGGCCTACGCCCGGCTGCCGGAGACCACGGCGGGCTGACACCCGGAGACCGGGCAGAGCGAGGGCGGGGGCGAGGGCACACGCGGAGACGGGGGCGGGGCGGAGAACGGGGGCGGGCCGCATACCGGTCCGCCCCCGACCGCCCGCCTCCCCCGCGTCAGCCCCCGCCCCGTCTCCCCCGCGTCAGCGCGCGCCCGCCGCCGCGACCTCCACCTGCGCGGCCAGCCGCCGCACCAGCGGATGCGCCTCGGCGGCCCCCGCGCCCCCGCCCGCCCGCAGCGCCCACCACGCGGACGCCAGGTTCGAGGAGAGCAGCGGGCGGCCGGCGGTGTCCGGGCGGGCGGCGAGCTCCGTCAGGGCGGCCAGCGTGCCCATGCCCGTACCGGTGAAGAGCAGCGCCGAGCCCTCGGGCAGCTTGTGTTCCCGCAGGTGGAGGCGTATCCGCTCGCCGATGCGCTCGGCGGTGACCTCGTACGGGTCGAAGTGCTCGGCGCCCTCGGGTGTCCGCCCCGCCGGGACCAGGACGACGTCGTCGACGGTGAGCCCGGCCCGCTCCCAGAAGGTCCGCGAGACCTCCGTCAGCCACGGCTGGTACGGGGAGACGAGCGTCAGCCGGCGCACGCCGAGCGCCTCGCACGCGGCCAGGATCGCCTGCGTCGAGGAGCGGACGGGGAAGCCTGCCTCCCGCGAGAGCTCCTCACACAGGGCGAGGTCCCCGTCCGGGTCCAAGAGGTAGTGGGAGGCGCTGCACGCCACGACGGCGGCGTCCAGGCGCATGGCGCCGAAGCCGCCGAGCGTCTCGGGCAGCACCCGGTTGTAGGTCTCCAGCATCTCCTTGAGCCCGACACCCGGAGTGGTGGGGAACCGGGCCGTGTAGACGTGCATTCCGGCTCCCAGCAGCCGGTTGAACTCCGGTTCCGCCGTGGGGTTCTCCGGCGGGACGACGACACCGAGTCGGGGCAGCGAGAAAAGGTCCATGGCCCGCACAGTAGGGCGCGCCCCGCGCGTCCGGCAGCGGAAGGCCGGCGAAAACACACCCCGCTCACAACGGCCTTGCACGCCCTGTCGTTCCTGACACTGCCTGACATTCCCCTACAGAGCCCTGACCCGATTCCCCTTGTTTCTTACATGCGGCCGATGGAGTGTGGTGATCACAAGCCGCCAGTCCCCCAGGTCCCGTAAATCCGGGAACCCCCGACAAGGAGTGAGGAAATGGCAGCAGGAGAAAGGCCGGAGGCGCCCCAGCACCTCCCCCGCGTATCCGATGCGACGTTGCGGGATTCGGCGCACATGGCGGGCGTCGAGTTCGGCCCCGAGGACGCCGCGGCCATCGCCGGCCTGCTCGTGCGGACCGGTGTCGAGCTGGTCGAGGTCGGCATGGTGTCCGGCCCCGGCTCGAAGGACGCCGACCTGGTGCTCGCCACCCACGAGGCCGTGACGCCCGAGCGCAGCATGACGCTCGTCGTGGTGCGGGACCGCCAGCAGGTCGGGCGGGCCCTGGACGAGGCCGAGCGGCTGGGCGTGCGCCACATCATGTACTCGATCCCGACCTCCGAGCAGCACGCGAAGCTGAAGCTGGGCTCGCCGAGCGCCAAGTTCCTCCAGACGCTGGCCCGTTCGGCGATCACCCAGGCCAAGGAGCGCGGCTTCCACGTCACCTTCAGCGGCGAGGACGGGGCCCGGACCCCGCGCGAGCGGCTGGTCCCGTACGTCACGGCGGGCTTCGAGGCGGGCGCCGACCGCTTCCGGCTGGCCGAGACCGTCGCGTACCTCTCGCCCTGGCAGATGGAGGAGGTGATCGGCGACCTCACCGAGATCGACGGGTCCGAGATCGAGATCCACTCCCACAACATGCTGGGCATGGCCGTCGCCAACTCCCTCGCCGCCGTCCGGGCGGGCGCCCAGTGGATCTCGGCGACCGTCGGCGGCATCGGCGAGCGCGGCGGCAACGCGCCGCTCGCCGAGCTGCTCACCTCGCTGCGGGTCATCCACGGCGACACCCGCTTCGACCTGACCCACCTCACCGAGCTGTCCCGGATCGCCCTCAGGGGCGCGGGGCTCGGCGAGGCGTTCCAGTCCGGGCCGACCACCTCGCACGCCTTCGCGTACGAGCTCCCCGGTCAGCTCACCCACCCCGAGGCCTACGAGACGCTGCCCGCCGAACTGGTCGGCAACTCGCGCGAGTTGCTGGTCCGCACCCGGCTCACGCCCGCGCTCGTGAAGTGGGCGCTGGACGGCTCCGGCGTGTTCGTCGACGTGGAGGCCTTCACCCCCTGGCTCACCGAGCGCCAGGAGCGCGGGGGCGCCCCGCTGCTCGACCGGGACGCGATCCGCAAGGCCGCGATCGACTTCCAGTCGGCGGCCTGAGCCTGCCCGCTCCCACGATCGCCTTCCGTTCCCTTCCGTTCCCTTCACCTCATCTCACATCAACCTCACCTCACCTCAACCTCACCTGAACCGAAAGGCAGTTCACCCATGCCCACCGCCACCCTCACCGGCGTCTGCCCCGAGTGCGAGACCGACCTGACCGTGCCCCCGATCGGCGAGGGAGAGACCCTCTCCTGCCCCGAGTGCATGCTGACGCTGCGCGTGGAGGCCGTCCAGGACGGCACGCTCACGCTGGAGATGGTCGAGGTGCAGCTGCGCGACTGGGGTCAGTGAGATGGCCCGTCGCATCGCGATCGTCGCCGACCGGATCAGCTGGGAGGAACGCAAGCTGATCCAGGCCGGCCCGGACTTCGGCCTGACCGTCGAATGGGTCAACGACGAGTCTCTCGCCCTCGGCCACGAGGACGCCCCCTCCCTCCAGGGCTTCGACGCCCTGCTCGTCCGCAGCCGCAGCTACACCCGCGGCGGCCTCGTCGCCACGCTCGCCGAGGCCGCCGGGGCGCGGGTGCTGAACTCCGCGCGGGCCATCCACGTCTGCGAGAACAAGGCGGCCCTGCGCGCCGAGCTGCGCAGGGCCGGGGTCCCGGTGCCGGACTTCCGGCTCGTGCTCTCCCGCAAGGACTTCGAGCGGGCCGTCGCCGAGCTGTCGACGCCCGTGGTCCTGAAGCCGATCTTCGGCGGCATGGGCAAGCGCGTCACGCTCGTCCGGGACGCCGACCTCGCCCACTCGGTGTACGACTACGTCGAGGACCTCGGCCACGCCTTCGAGCAGGCCTGCCTGGTCGAGCCGTACATCGGCGGCGGCACCTCGGTGCGCTGCCTGGTCGTCGGCCACGAGGTGGTCGGCGCGGCCGAGTTCGAGAGTGCGGGCACCGACTGGCGCAACAACGCGGCGCTCGGCAACAGCAGCCGCGCCGTGGCCCACGACCCGGACGTCCTGAAGATCGTGGACGGGGTGGTGGGTGAACTCGGCCCCGGCATCTACGGGGTCGACCTGTTCCGCACACCCGACGGCTACGTCGTCAACGAGGTCAACCACGCCCCCGGTTTCCGGGCGGTGGCCTCCGCGACCGGCGCGGACATCCCGGCCGCCGTCGGCCGCTACCTCCAGGAGCTGCTCGCATGACGCGCACCACCCGCCCGATCCGCGCGGGCGTCGTCGGCGCCTCGGGACTCGCCGGCGGCGAACTCATCCGGCTGATCACCCAGCACCCCGACCTGGAGCTCGCCTTCCTCGGCGGCTCCTCCAACGCGGGCCGCCGCCCGTCCGAGCTCCACCCCGGGCTGCGGCTCGACTTCGGCGGACTGACCGTCCGCCCGGTCACCGCCGAGAACGTCGACGAGCTCGCCGACACCCTCGACGTGGTCTTCCTCGCCACCCCGGCGCCGGTCTCCGCCGAGCTCTCGGCGCTGCTCGCCGACCGGGTCCCGGCCGTCATCGACCTCAGCGGGGCCTTCCGCATCCGGACGCCCGAGCTGCACGACCGCTGGTACCCGAAGGTCAGCCGCAGCGCCGAGCTCGCCGAGCGCTTCGTCTACGGCGTGCCCGAGCTGGTCGGGGAGCGGCTGGCCGACGCGCCGCTGATCTCGCTGCCCGGCTGCTACGCCACCTCCATCACCCTGGGCCTGGCCCCGCTCACCCTGGGCCTCGGCCTCGACCTGAAGACGGTCGTGGTGGACGGCAAGAGCGGCTCCAGCGGCGGCGGGCTCCAGCTCCGCACGGCGGACCTGCACCCCTTCCGCAACGGCGCCATCGCCCCGTACGCCCCGACCGGGCACCGGCACGCGGGCGAGGTCAAGGACTTCCTGGTCCGGAGCAAGCCCGGCTCGATCGGCTCGCTGAGCATGTCCGCGTACGGCGTCTCGCACGTCCGCGGGCTGCTGACCAGCAGTTACGTGTTCACGGACGAGCCCGTGTCCCAGCGCGAGCTCCAGCGGGCGTATCTGCGCTTCTACAAGGAGCACCGCTTCGTCCGGGTCCGCCGGCACAACGAGACGCTGATCCCGGTGCCGGACCCGCAGGCCGTGCTCGGCTCCAACTTCTGCGACGTCACCGTCCTGTACGACGAGGACGACGGCCGGATCGTCGTGCTCTCGGCGCTGGACAACCTGGTCAAGGGCGCGGCCGGCCAGGCCGTGCAGGCGGCGAACCTGCGGTTCGGGCTGCCCGAGGAGACGGGGCTGACGATGCAGCCGGTGTTGCCCGTATGAGCGCCGTTCCGAAGCCGCCGGCCCCGTCCGGCGCGCCCGTCCCCACCGTCGTCAAGCTCGGCGGGAGCTGCCTCGACGACCTGTCCGGCGCCTGGTGGGACGACCTCGCCGCGTACGGCGCCACGCATCCCCTGGTCCTCGTGCACGGCTGGTCCAAGCCGCTCAAGCGGCTCCGCCCGCGCTACAGCGAGCCGTCCGCGGTGCTCCGCGACCGCTACGGCAACCAGAGCCGCTGGACCACCCCCGAGGTGATCGAGGACATCAAGACGGTCAGCGCCGAGCTGGCCGAGGAGGTCTTCGCCCGGCTCGCCGCCCGAGGCATCGGCGGCGAGCGGCTGCTCGGCTCCGACGGCCTGGTCGCCGCGGGCGAGGCCGAGCGCTGGTGGTGGCGGGACAAGCAGCTCGTCGAGCTGGAGAACCTGGTCGGGCCGATCACCGGCGTCGACCCGGCGCTCCTGAAGGACCTGCGGCCCGGCCACGCCCACCTGGTCACCCCGCTGGCCCGCGACGCCGCCGGGCGCGAGGTCAACACCGACGCCGACCGGGCCGCCGCCGCCCTCGCCGCGGCGACCGGCGCGACCGACCTGGTCCTGGTCACCGATGTCGCCCATCTGCTGATCGACGGCGAGCCGGTGTCCCGGATCGACGCGCGGGCCGCCGCCGCGTTCCGCGACAAGGGCGCCACCGGCGGGATGCGGAAGAAGCTGCGGGCCGCCGGCGAGGCCCTGGACGGCGGGGTGGAGCGGGTCGTCATCGGCGCCGCCTCCGTCAGCGAGCTGCTCGCCGGGCGCACCGGCACCGTCATCACCCGAAGCTGAGGAGCGAAGGCACCATGGCCCGACCCCGGGTACTCGTCGTCAACAACGGGACCTTGTCCCTGAAGCAACTGCGCGCCCGCCTGGACACCTTGGGATCCGACACCGACGTCACCGACGTGGCGGGCGTGCCCGCCCGGCTCGACGGCCGTCACCAGGCCATCGTGCTCAGCGGCACGAAGGTGCGGGCCTACGAGACCGAGCACTACCGGCCGCTGATCGACCTCGTGATGGGCAGCGACGTCCCCGTCTACGGCATCTGCGGCGGGATGCAGATCATCGCCGTCGCCAACGGCGGCCGGCTCGCGGAGGGCCCGCAGCGCGTCGGCGGGTACGAGGCGACCGTCGACACGAACGAGCCGCTCTTCGCCCACGTCGACAAGACCGTGACGGTCTTCCACCGGCACACCCTCTACCTCCAGGAGGCCCCGGCGGGCTTCCGCGCCATCGGCTGGTCCGACAACGCGCCTGTGGAGTTCCTGCGCTCGGACGACGGACGGATCGTCGGCTCCCAGGCGCACGTGGAGTTCCGCCCCGACGGCCTGGAGATCCTGCGCGGCTTCACCGCCCTCTACCGGTGACCCCGGCGGCCCCGGCGGCCCGGACCTCCCCCACCCCCACCTCACCTACGTACCCAAGGAAGTGGCGACACATGAGCGACGCTGTGGACAATCCGCAGGCGCAGGAACCCGCCTTCACCGTCCACCTCAACGGCAGCCGCGGCGCGGTCAAGGGCTGGGTGGTCGTCGACACCCTCGTCGACGGCCTCGCGATGGGCGGCACCCGGATGACGACCGGCGTCTCCGAGGAGGAGGTCGCGGGCCTCGCCCGTGACATGACCGACAAGTTCACCCTGGCGGGCCTGCGCATCGGCGGCGCCAAGGCGGGCATCGTCGCGACCCCCGACAACGCGGAGGGCGCCGACCGCGAGCGGACCTTCCGCACCTTCGGCCGCACCGTGAAGCCGCTGCTGCACGGCGGCATCCACCTCGGCATCGACATGGGCGTCACCCCCGCCGACCGGGCGGTCTTCTTCGACGAGGCCGGCTACGACCCGCGCTTCCGGCTCGGCGCGCCCGACATGCCGATCGACTGGCGCACCTACTACGAGCCGCTGATCGACTGCACCGGCCACGGCGTCGGTGTCGCCGCGCTCACCGCCCTGGAGACCCGGGGCCGCAGCGAGGCCGCCCGGGTCGTGGTGCAGGGCTTCGGCGCGGTCGGCCGGGCCGTGGCGAGCTTCCTGGAGGAGCGCGGGCACGTCGTCGTGGGCGTCGCCGACGTCCAGGGCACGATCAGCGCCGACCGTCTCCCGGTCACCGAACTCATCGCCATCACGGACGAGTTCGGGCGCATCGACCGCTCGCGGCTGCCCTCGGGCGTCACGCTGTCCAGCGGCCCGGACGCCTGGCTCGACGTGCCGGCCGACCTGCTGATCCTCGCCGCGCAGAAGTACGCGCTCACCGCCGAGAACGCGCACCGGCTGAAGGCCGGCCTGGTCGTCGAGGGCGCCAACCTCGCCTCCACCGCCGCCGCGAAGGAGAAGGTGGCCGCCTCGGGCGGCACGCTGGTGCCGGGCGTCATCGCCAACATCGGCGGCGCGGCCTCGGCCGCCCTCGCCGTCACCCGGGTCGTCCCCTTCGAGCTCGCGGCGGAGGCCCGCAAGGCGTGGGTCTTCGACTGGGTCGGCGACCGGGTGCGGCGGAACACCCGCGACCTGCTGGAGATCGCGGACGGCCGCGCGGGCGACCCGCTGCCGGAGCTGCTGGCCGTGCGCCGGAAGGACCTGCACGGATGACGGGCACGACGACCGGGGCCGGGGGCAGGCGCGAGGACGGAGGCGTGCGCGAGGACGGAGGCGTGCGCGAGGACGGAGGCGTGCGCGAGGACGGAGGCGTGCGCGAGGCGGCGGGCGCGGCCGGGGCCTCGGCCGGGGCCGGCGTCGGGGAGCCCGCCGCCTGGGCGGCCTCCGCGCACCTCTCCGCCGAGGCCGGCGCCGCGTACCGGCGCCAGGGCTGGTGGCGGGACGAGACCTTCCTGGACGACCTGGACCGGCAGGCCCGCGAGCGCCCGCGCAAGCTCGCCATCGCGGGCCGCCGGATCCCCGAGTCCCGTACCGACACGCTGGACTTCGCCGAACTGCGCGTACTGACCGACCGCTTCGCCCTCGCGCTCATCGAACTCGGCGTGCAGCGAGGCGACTTCGTCGCGGTGCAGCTCCCGAACCGCTGGGAGATGGTGCCGCTGATGTTCGCGTGCATCCGGATCGGCGCGGTCATCTGCCCCATCTCGCCCATCTGCCCGGAGGAGGAGCTGCGCCACCGCTTCGGCCTCACCGGCGCCCGGGTGGCCGTGACGCTGCCCGAGTGGTCGGGCACGCCGCTGGCCGAGATCTCCACCCGCCTCAAGGACGAACTCCCCACCCTGGAACACGTGCTGGTCGTGGACGGCCAGGCGCCGCGAGGCGCCCTCTCCTTCCACGAGCACGCCGTGGCCGAGGCGCGGGAGGAGCGCCCGGAGGCCGCCGCGATCCTGGCCGGCCGGGCCCCGCTGACGGCCGACGAGCCGTTCGTGGTGCTGTTCACCTCCGGCACCACGGGCGAGTCCAAGGGCGTGCTGCACAGCCAGAACACCGTGCACTCGGCCATCCGAGGCTACGTCGAGGCCTTCGGGCTCGGCGACGACTGGGTGGCCGCCGTGTCCACCCCGCTCGTCCACTACTCCGGCTTCGCGCAGGGCGTCCTCGCGGGTGTCATGGTCGGCGGGACGGTGGCCTTCCAGGACGTACGGAAGAACGAGGCGCTGCTCGACCTGGTCGAGCGCTACCGCGCCACCCTCCTGTACGGGCCGCCGGCCACCCTCGCGGACGTCGTCGCCTCGCAGCGCGCGGAGAAGCGGGACACCGGCACGCTGCGGCACGTGGTGATCGGCTCGGCCCCGGTCCTCGCCGAACTGGCCGACGAGGTCCACGAGGCCCTCGGTGCGCGCACGTACTCGCTGTGGGGCATGTCGGAGAACGGCCCGGTCACGATGACCCGCCCCACGGACCCCGAGGACTGGGCGGCGCACAGCAACGGGCGCGCCATCGAGGCCATGGAGACCCGGATCGACACCGAGGGCGCGGCGGGCGGCGTGGGCCGGCTGCGGGTGCGCGGGGCGTCCCTCGCGCTCGGCTACTACCGGCGCGAGGAGGCGTTCGCGGCGGAGTTCGGCGCGGACGGCTGGTTCGACACCGGCGACCTCGCCCGGGACGACGGCAAGGGCGGCATCCGGATCATCGGACGGTCGCGCGACGCGATCGTCCGGGACGGGGCGGTGGCGCCGATGACCGAGCTGGAGGCCGTGATCGGCGCGCATCCGAAGGCGGTCGAGGCCGCGCTGGTGGGCCTGCCGGGGGCCGCCGCCGGCGAGCCGCCGGTGATCTGCGCGGTGGTGGTCCCGTCGGACGCGGCGGCGGCCGGGGGCCCCACCCTGGCCGAGGTCCGCGCGCATCTGCTGGCCTCGGGGCAGGACGACCGGTTCCTTCCGGACCGGGTGGAAGTCCTGCCCGCGCTGCCGAAGACCCTGACGGGCAAGGTCCGCAAGGTGGAACTCCGGCAGCGGTACGGGGCGGGCCCGACACCCGCCTGACCTGCCCCGCTCCGCCACCCCAGCCACCCCCGCCCCCGCCCCCGCCACCCCCGCCGTGCGCGGAAACCCCTGTCCCCCCTCCGTCGATACGACCCCACGTCTGGAGTGCCCCATGCCGCCGCCCGCCCCCGCCCCCGTCTCGATGTCCGCGACCCTGGCCGCCGACGAGGCGCTCGCCCGCCGGCGGCAGGCCGGGGAGCGGGTGCTGTCGATGGCCAGCGGGGAGATCGGCCTGCCGGTGCTGCCGGTGCTGCGGGACCGCCTCGCCGCGGCGGCCGAGGAGAACGCGTACGGCCCCGTGCCCGGCAGCGCGGCGCTGCGGGAGGCCGCCGCGGGGTACTGGGCACGGCGCGGGATCGGGGTGGACCCGGGGCGGGTCGTGGCCGGGCCCGGGAGCAAGTCGCTGCTGTTCGCGCTGCTGCTGGCGATCGGCGGGGACGTGGTGGTGCCGGTGCCGAGCTGGGTGAGCTACGCGGCCCAGGCGCGGCTGGCGGGGGCGAGCCCGCTCCCCGTGCCGACACCGCCGGGCGAGGGCGGCGTGCCGGACCCGGAGCGGCTGCGCGAGGCGGTCCTTGCGGCGCGGGCGGCCGGGCGCGACCCGAGGGCCGTGGTGGTGACGGTGCCGGACAACCCGACGGGCACGATCGCCTCGCCCGGCACCGTGCGCCGGCTCGCGGCGGTGGCGCGGGAGCTGGACCTGGTGGTGGTCTCGGACGAGATCTACGGGGACCTCGTGTACGACACGGGGGCGCCGGCCGAGTCCCCCGCGCTGCACGCGCCCGAGCGGACCGTCGTGACCACGGGGCTGACCAAGAACCTGGCCCTCGGCGGCTGGCGCACGGGCGTGGCGCGGCTGCCGGACGGGGAGCCCGGGCGGGAGCTGCACGGGCGGCTGGTGTCGGTCGCGAGCCAGATCTGGTCGAGCCCGCCCGCGCCGGTGCAGACGGTGGCCGCGTACGCCTTCGGGGAGCCGCCGGAGGTGACCGCGCACATCGCGGCGGCCCGGCGGCTGCACGAGACGGTGGTGCGCGCGGTCGCCGGGCACTTCACCGCGGCGGGCGCCCTGCTCGCCCCGGTACGGGCGACCTGCTACCTCTACCCGGACTTCGTTCCGCTCCGAGAGCGACTCTCCCGCACCCACGGTGTCCGGGGCGGCGACGACGTGGCCCGCTTCCTCAGCGAGCGGCACGGAGTCGGCGTGCTCCCGGCGAGCGCCTTCGGGGAACCCGCCGAGGCGCTGCGGATCCGGGTGGCGACGAGCCGCCTGTACGGCGACACCGACGAGCAGCGGCTGACCGCGCTCGCGGCGCCGGACCCGCTGGCGCTGCCGTGGATCCGGGACTCCGTGGCGTGGGTCGGCGAGGCCGTGGCGGCCCTGGCGAAGCCGGGCCCGCGCTGACCGGCCGGCGCCCACCCGCCGTCCTTCCCCTCCCACCCGAATCTCCCCCGAATCTCACCCGAACGTTCCAGGAGGTCTTCCCATGTCCCTTCCGACCCCCAGCCTCTTCGAGGCCCTGTACCGCGGCGAGCGCCACGTCGGCTTCGGCACGCCCGGGGAGCCCGACGCCCCGCACACCCTGTACCCGGTGGCCGAGGGCCGGCTGGCGGCGGCGTTCATCGCCACCGACGGCTCGGCGGAGGCGATCCGGGCCGCCGTCACCGAGGGCGTCACGCCCGTGACCGTGCCCTCGGACGACCCCGGGCTGAAGCTGATCCCGCCGCTCCTGCCGACGGGCACCGGCAACGCGCTGCTGAGCGGCTTCATGGGCACGCACCGCAAGAAGTGGGGCGGCGAGACCCAGCCGGAGGGCGCCGAGTTCACTCCGCCGAAGTGGTTCTTCAAGGGCTTCGGCGACTGGATCCGGCTGCCCGGCGAGCCGCTGACCGTGCCCGCGAACCCGGTGGCGCTCATCGAGGAGCCCGAGGTCGCCCTGGTCTACGTGAACGACGCCGACGGCACCCCGCACTACGCGGGCTACACCTTCGGCAACGACCTCTGCGACATCGGCCTGCACCGCACGGACCCGGGCTACAACCCGTACTGCAAGCTCTGCGACACGGCCCTCGCGCCCTGGCTGTTCCTCGGCGAGCCGCCCCGCTCCGCGAACGGGCGGGTGACCATCACCCGCGACGGCGCGACCGCCTGGGAGGGCGGCTTCGAGTGCGGCGGCGACGCGCTGTACTTCCGGGTGAAGGACATGGCGGCGCACCTGTTCTCGTTCCCGGCGGTGCGGCGTCCCGGGCTGGTCAACTACGTGCTGCTCGGCGCGGACGAGGCCAGCTTCCACGACGGTTTCCGGATCGCCGACGGGGACCGGATCGCGATCGAGGTGAAGAGCCACGGGATCGCGTTCGAGAACCAGGTCACCTACGTGAGCCCCGCTCCGCTCGCGTGACGCGGCGGGGCACGCCGTCCAGGGCCCCGCTCCGTGAACAGCTCATGAAACAGGGCCGGTCGGCCTGGGCACTCGTACAGGTGTCCAGGCAGGCTCGTCTCAGCAGACCGGCCCCCGTCCCCAGAACCGAGAAGGAGGAGGCACGGTGAAACAGGTGCACCTCGCGGTACAGCTGCCGGCCATCCACAACGTGACCGTCTGGTCGGACCCGCGTTCCGAGAGTCAGATCTCCATCGACTCCTTCATCCGGCTGGCGCGGACGGCCGAACGCGGCAAGTTCGACTTCTTCTTCCTGGCCGAGGGGCTGCGGCTGCGCGAGCACAAGGGCGAGGTGTACGACCTGGATGTGGTCGGCCGCCCCGACAACCTGACCGTGCTCGCCGCCCTCGCGGCCGTGACCGACCGGCTCGGCCTCGCCGGCACCGTGAACGCCACCTTCAACGAGCCCTACGAGGTGGCGCGCAAGCTCGCCACCCTGGACCTGCTGAGCGACGGCCGGGCCGCGTGGAACGTGGTCACCAGCTACGACGCCTTCACCGGCGAGAACTTCCGCCGGGGCGGCTTCCTCGACGAGGCCGACCGCTACACCCGGGCCGCCGAATTCCTCCAGACCGCGCGGGAGTTGTGGGACAGCTGGGCGGAGGGCGACGTGCTCGCGGACGCCTCGGCCGGGCGCTTCGTACGCGAGGGCGCGGGGCGCTTCGCCCACCGGGGGCAGCACTTCGACATCGAGGGCCGGTTCACCACCCCGCGCGGACCGCAGGGGCACCCGGTGATCATCCAGGCCGGCGAGTCGGACGCGGGCCGGGAGTTCGCGGCCTCGGACGCCGAGGTCATCTTCAGCAAGTACAGCAGGCTGGAGGACGCCCGCGCCTTCTACGCGGACGTCAAGCGGCGGCTCGCCGCGTACGGGCGCACGCACGAGCAGCTGAAGATCCTCCCCACCGCCACGGCGATCGTCGCCGACACGGACGAGGAGGCCGTCGCGTACGCCGACGAGATCACCCGGGCGCAGGTGAGTCCGCAGACCGCGATCGCGCACCTGGAGGGCGTGTGGGGCCGGGACCTGTCCGGCTACGACCCGGACGGCCCGCTGCCCGACGTGGACCCGGAGCCCGAGTCCCTTGTCCTGAAGGGGCATTCGGTGTTCCGCAAGGGCCGCGAGGAGACGGCCCGGCGGTGGCGGAAGCTGGCCGACGAGCGCGGTCTGAGCATCCGCGAGCTGATGATCGAGGTGCACGGCGGACAGACCTTCGTGGGCAGCCCGCGCACCGTCGCCGACGCCATCGACCACTACGTGCAGAGCGACGGCGCCGACGGCTTCGTCCTCGTGCCGCACCTGACGCCCGGCGGGCTCGACGACCTGGTGGACCGGGTGGTCCCGCTGCTCCAGGAGAAGGGCGTCTACCGCGAGGACTACACCGGCACGACGCTCCGTGAACACCTGGGCCTTGGCGCCCTGCGGTCCCCCGAGGAGGCATCATGACCCCGCCGCTGCACCTGGCCGTCGCGCTGAACGACGCGGGCTGGCACCCGGCGGCCTGGCGGGCTCCGGACGCCCGCCCGGCCGAGCTGTTCTCGCCCGGCTACTGGGCGGACCTGGTGGCCGAGGCGGAGCGCGGGCTGCTCGACTTCGTGACGCTGGAGGACGCCCTGGGCCAGCAGTCCGCGGCCTTCCACCGCCCCGACGACCGCACCGACCAGGTCAGGGGCGGCCTGGACGCGGTCCTGGTGGCGGCCCGGGTGGCCCCGCTGACCTCGCACATCGGCCTCGTACCGACGACGAACGTCACCCACACCGAGCCCTTCCACCTCGCCGTCGGCATCGCGACCCTCGACCACGCCGCCCGGGGCCGGGCCGGCTGGCGCCCGCAGATCGCCTCCCGCGCCGCCGACGCCCGCCACTTCGGGCGGCGCGACACCCCGCAGTTGACCGACGAGGACGTGCTGAGCGAGGAGCGGATCGCCGCCCGGCTGCGCCCGCTGTTCGCCGAGGCCACCGACGTGGTGGAGGTCGCGCGGCGGCTCTGGGACAGCTGGGAGGACGACGCGGAGATACGCGACACGGCGACGGGCCGCTTCGTCGACCGCGCCAAACTCCACGCCGTCGACTTCGAGGGCCCGCTGTTCAGCGTCCGGGGCCCGTCGATCACCCCGCGCTCGCCGCAGGGCCAGCCGCTGGTCGCGAGCCTGGCGCACGCGTCGACGCCGTACGAGTTCGCCGCCCGCGCCTCCGACCTGGTGTTCGTCACACCCGACGACGCGGCGGACGCCCGCCGGATCCTGGCCGAGGTCGACACCGCGGTCCGCGTCACCGGCCGCGACCTGGCGGCCCGCCCGCTCAGGCGCTTCGCGGACCTGGTGGTGGTGCTGGACGACACCGAGGCGGCGGCGAAGGCGCGCAAGGACGAGCTGGACACCCTGGCCGGGGCGGAGCTCGCCTCCGACGCGCACCTCTTCACCGGCACCCCGGCCGCCCTCGCCGACCTGCTCCTCGACTGGCGGCCGCTGGGCTTCGACGGCTTCCGCCTCCGTCCGGCGACGCTCCCGCACGACCTGGAGGCGATCACCCGGGGCCTCGTGCCGGAGCTCCAGCGGCGCGGCGCCTTCCGCACGGCGTACACGGAGACGACCCTCCGCGGCCACCTGGGCCTGCCCCGGCCGACGAGCCGGTACGCGAAGGGCTGAGGGAAGGGGCGGCGGCCTGTCGGTGACGGCCGGGGGGAGAGAGGCCGTCAGGCCCGTCGGTGACAACCGGGGAGGGGCCTCGGGCCCCCTCGGCGGCGGCCGGTGCGCGGGGCCCGAGGAGCGGCCGGTACGCTGCGTTCCGGCCGCTCCTCGCGCGCCCCCACCGCCCCTCCCCAGCCCGAAAGCCCGCCATGGTCGCCGCTCTCCGCACCCCGTACGGCGCGCAGCCGTGGGCAGGCGCGCTGCGGGCGGTACGGGCCGGGGTCCTCGCGGTGCTGTGCGTGCTGCTGCCGGTCGGCGGGCACGCCCTGCTCCAGGGGCACACCGCGCGCCCGCTGGCCCTGGCCCTGGTGACCGCGCTCGCGCTGTCGCTGGGCCTCGTGCTCACCCGGCGGCGGCTGACCGACACCCAGCTCCTGGCCGCCTTCGTGGGCGCCCAGGCCGCGTACCACCTCTGCTACGTGGTCCCGGAGGCGTGCGCGGGACTGACCGGCGCACGCGCGGTCGGCGGGCACCTGACGGGACTCGCCGAGCACGCCGGCGCCGGGCCCGGCCCGTCGGTGCTGCTGTGCGGGCACGCCGTCACCCTGCTGCTCGCGGCGCGGCTGCTGGGCACGACCGAGTCGCTGCTGCTGCGCGCGCGGCCGGTCGCGGACTCCGCCCAGCAGATCGTGTACGCCCTGCTGCCACTGCTCGGACGCGTGGCGCCCTCGCACGGCCCGGTGCTCCGGCCGGCCGGCGACGTGGCCCCGCTGCGGCCGGTGGCCCTCGCGTACCCCTGCCCCGGGCGCGCTCCCCCCGGCCAGGCCCCGCTCCCGACGCTTCCGTTCCGGCCGCGGGCCGTGACCGGTCTCCGCCTCGCGGCCTGACGCGACGACGCACGGCACGACGCCGTCCCCGCCGTACCGTTCCGCCGCCCCGAGCGGTTCCCGGCGCGCCGTCCCCGCGGTCTCCTCACCACGCCGCCGCTCCGCCCCGACCGGGCCGGGGCCGGCAGAGAGACCTCTCCCATGCGCATCAGGCACGCGCGCCCCGCCCGTACGGCGGCGCGTTCCCTTCTCCTTCCCCCGGCCGTGGCCGCCCTGCTGGCGGTCTCCGCCCCGCAGGCCGCCGCCCACACCGACCTGACGGGCGCCGACCCGGCGAACGGGGCGGTCCTCACCGCCGTACCCGGCGCGGTCACGCTCACGTTCAGCGATCCCATGTCGCGGAAGTACGCCCAGCTCGCCGTCACCGGCCCGGACGGCACCGCCCTCGGCGCCGGCGCGCCGAAGGTGACGGGGCGCGAGGTCCGCCTGACCCTCAGGCCGCCGGGCGCCGGGGCGCCGGGCGGCGGCTACACGGTGGGGTACCGGGTGGTGTCCGCGGACGGGCACCCGGTCGCGGGCTCGTCGACGTTCACGGTCCGCCCGCCGAAGCCGACCGCGCCGCCCGCGAGCGAGCGGCCCGCCACGCCGACGCCCCCGTCCCCGTCCCTGTCCCGGTCCCCGTCCCCGTCGCCCTCCCCCACCCTCTCCCGTACGGCGAAGGCCTCCGGGGAGCGCGCGGTGACCAGCCTCAAGGCCGTGGGGATCGGCTTCGGCATCGGGCTCGTGGGCCTGGCCGTGGCCATGACCCGCACGGTCCGCCGCCGCAGGAGGGCCGGGGACGATGCCGCCCGCTGACGTCGCCGCGCGCCGGGCCCGGGTCGCGGCGCCCGCCGCGGCGCTCGCGGCGCTGACGGCCGTGGCGGCCGTGGTCGCGGGCACCGGAGGCGCCGGGGCCGTGGTGCCGGGGATCGCCGACGCGGGCCCGCTGACCCGCTGGGCGCTGCCCCTGTCCCGTACCGTCGCGGACGGCGCGGCGGTCGCCGCCGTCGGCGCGCTGCTGTCGGCGGCGGTGCTGCTGCCGGGGCCCCGGCGGCTGTCCGGGGCGCGGGCGCGGGCGATGCTGTGGGCGTCGGCGGCGGGCGGTGTGTGGGCGGTGGCCTCGGCGGCGGTCGCGGTGTTCACGCTGTCCGACCTGTTCGCGCGGCCGGTGGCCGAGGTGCTGGAACCGTCCGTGCTGCTGGACTTCGCGGTCACCGACACCAGGGGCACCGCGTACGCCCTGACGACGGCGCTGGGGCTGCTGCTCGCGACCTTCGGCCAGGGGGTGACGTCGACGGGCTGGGCCAGGTTCTGGCTGCTGGCCGCGCTCGCGGGGCTGCTGCCGCCGGCGTTCACGGGCCACGCGGCGGGCTCGGCGGGGCACGACGCGGCCGTGGTGTCCCTCGCGGTCCATCTGGCGGGCGCCTCGGTCTGGGTCGGCGGGCTGCTCGCCGTGCTGCCGCTGGTGGCCCGGCGGCATCCGGACGCGGCGGTGGCCGTGCGCCGGTTCAGCGGTACGGCGGGGGCGGCGCTGCTCGCGGTCGGCGCCGGGGGCGTGGTCGGGGCGGCGGTCCGGCTGCCCGGCTGGGGCGACCTGTTCTCCAGCGCGTACGGGCGGCTGGTCCTGGCGAAGACGGCGCTGCTGCTGCTCCTGGCCCTGGCGGGGCTGTGGCACCGGCGGCGGACGGTGGCGGCGCTCGGCGCGGAGGGAGCGGGCGGGGCGCGGCTGTTCGTCCGGCTGGCGGCGGGGGAACTGCTGCTGATGGGCGTGGCGACGGGCCTCGCGGTGGGCCTGGCGCGGACGCCGCCGCCCGCGGTGGCGCAGCCGGGCCCGGTGGAGGAGGCGCTGGGCTTCGCGATGCCGGGGCCGCTGGGCGGCTTCCCGTGGACGCCGCTCTTCACGGAGTGGCACGTCGACCCGGTCTTCGCGTTCGGCACGGGGGCGGCGGGACTGCTGTACACGGCGGGGGTGCGCAGGCTGCGGGCGCGCGGCGACCGCTGGCCGCCCGGCCGTACGGTCTCCTGGTTCCTGGGGCTCGCCGTCACGGTCCTGGCCTCGATGAGCGGGCTCGCGGTGTACGGCAAGGTGATGTTCAGCGTGCACATGGGCCAGCACATGATCCTGGCGATGACGGTGCCGATCCTGCTGGTGCTCGGCGCTCCGGCGACGCTCGCGCTGCGGGCCCTGCCGGCCGCCGCGAAGGACGCCGCGCCGGGGCCCCGGGAGCTGCTGCTGAGGCTGCTGCACAGCGGGTACGTGCGGGTGATCTCGCATCCGGCGGTGGCGGGGGCGCTCTTCATCGGCTCGGCGTTCGCCGTGTACTACACGCCGCTGTTCGAGCGGCTGATGCGGAGCCACCTGGGGCACCTGGGGCACCTGGGGCACCTGGCGATGCTGACGCACTTCCTGGCGGTCGGGCTGCTGTTCTTCTGGGTGGTCATCGGCGTGGACCCGGGCCCGCGCCGGCCGCCGCACCTGGGGCGCCTGTTCGTGCTGATCCTGACGATGCCGTTCCACTCGTGGTTCAGCATCTCGCTGATGAGCTCGACCGATCTGCTGGCCGAGGGCTGGTGGACGACGGTCGGGCGCGGCTGGGGTCCGTCACTGGCGGACGACCAGTACAACGCGGGCGCCATCGCCTGGGCGACCGGTGACATCCCGGTCCTGATCACGACGGTGATCCTCGCGATCCAGTGGGTGCGCTCGGACGCGCGCGAGGCCCGCCGGATCGACCGCCGCATCGACCGCGCCGACGCGGACGACCCACTGGCCGCGTACAACGCGTACCTGGCCGCGCTGCACAACCGCAGGCCCCGATGACCGACAGGAGAGAACCCATGGACAACACCCGCACCGCACCGAGGAAGCGACTGAGGAAGCAACTGTCGGCGGCGGCGGTCCTGCTGGCGGCGCTGGCGGTCGCGTTCGGCTCGTTCCTGCTGTTCCGCCCCGCGCCGGAGCAGGGGACGGACGCCGCCGCCCTGCCGGAGCCGGCGGCGAACGCCCAGGTGGTCCGCCCGGACAGCCACCGCCTGACGAACCCGGCGAAGAGCCGGGTGACCGTGGTCGAGTTCCTGGACTTCGAGTGCGAGGGCTGCGGGGCCTTCCATCCGGTGCTGGACCGGCTGAAGAAGGAGTACGGGGACCGGGTCACGTTCGTGGCCCGCTACTTCCCCATGCCGGGGCACCGCAACAGCGGCTCGGCGGCGCGCGCGGCGGAGGCCGCGGCCCGGCAGGGCCGGTTCCTCGCGATGCACGACAGGCTGTTCGAGACGCAGCGCGAGTGGGGCGAGGCGCAGACCCCGAAGGACGCGGTCTTCCGGGGCTTCGCCCGCGAGCTGGGCCTGGACATGACCCGCTACGACGCGGACGTGGCGGCGCCCGGCACGGCGGAACGCGTGGCGGCGGACCAGCGCGACGGGCTGGCGCTGGGGGTGCGGGGCACGCCGACGTTCTTCGTGCAGGGGAAGAAGGCCGAGCCGAGGAGCTACGAGGACCTGAAGGCGCTGATAGAGCGGCACCTCGCGGCCCCGTGACGGAACAGGGCTGAGCCCCGAGCGCGGGAAACGCAACAGCGCTCGGGGCTCACCCGCCGCACGCCCAGGGGATCAGCCCCCGGCGATCAAGCCTCCAGGGCACCGCCGAAGCGCGCGCGGTACGCCTCCAGGTCGTCCTCGGTGATCTTCGCGAAGAGGACCGGGGGGACGGTGAAGGCGGTGCCGGCGGGGACGGCGTCCAGGGCCCGGGCCTGGTCGGCGCCGACCCAGGCGGCGGTGTCGCCGGCGAGGGCGAAGGCGCCGCGCATGGCGGCGGCCGAGGCGGGGATGAAGGGCTCGGAGACCACCGCGTAGAGGTGGATCAGGTTCATCGCGGTGCGGAGGGTCAGCGCGGCGCCCTCGGGGTCGGTCTTGATCTCCAGCCAGGGGGCCTTCTCCTCCAGGTAGGAGTTGCCCGCGGACCACAGCGCGCGGAGGGCGGCGGCGGCCTTGCGGAACTGCAGGGCCTCCAGCTGCTCCTCGTACTCGCCGAGCAGCCGGGCGATCTCCTCGCCCAGCTTCGCCTCCGCCTCGCCGGCGGGGTGGCCGGCCGGGACCTCGTCGCCGAAGCGCTTGCGGGAGAACGACAGCACGCGGTTGACGAAGTTGCCGAGGGTGTCGGCGAGGTCCTTGTTGACCGTGGCGGTGAAGTGCTCCCAGGTGAAGGAGGAGTCGTCGGACTCGGGCGCGTTGGCGATGAGGAAGTAGCGCCAGTAGTCGGCGGGCAGGATCTCCAGGGCGGCGTCGGTGAAGACGCCGCGCTTCTGCGAGGTGGAGAACTTGCTGCCGTAGAAGGTCAGCCAGTTGAAGCCCTTGACGACGTCGACCTTCTTCCAGGGCTCGCGCACGCCGAGCTCGGTGGCCGGGAACATGACCGTGTGGAAGGGGACGTTGTCCTTGGCCATGAACTGGGTGTAGCGGACGGTGTCGTCGGCCTCGTACCACCACGACTTCCAGTCGCGGACCTCGCCGTCGGGGGCGGCGTCGGCCCACTCCTTGGTCGCGCCGATGTACTCGATCGGGGCGTCGAACCAGACGTAGAAGACCTTGCCCTCGGCGGCGAGCTCGGGCCAGGTGTCGGCGGGGACGGGGACGCCCCAGTCGAGGTCGCGGGTGATGGCCCGGTCGTTGAGCCCCTCGGTGAGCCACTTGCGGGCGATGGAGGTGGAGAGGTGCGGCCACTCGTGGCTGACCCGGGAGATCCACTCCTCGACCTCGTGCTGGAGCTTGGACTGCAGCAGGAAGAGGTGCTTGGTCTCGCGGACCTCCAGGTCCGTGGAGCCGCTGATCGCCGAGCGCGGGTCGACGAGGTCGGTGGGGTCGAGCACGCGGGTGCAGTTCTCGCACTGGTCGCCGCGGGCCTTGTCGTAGCCGCAGTGCGGGCAGGTGCCCTCGACGTACCGGTCGGGCAGGAAGCGCCCGTCGGCCGGCGAGTACACCTGGCGGATCACCCGCTCCTCGATGAAGCCGTTCTCGTGCAGCTTGCGCGCGAAGTGCTGGGTGATCTCGACGTTCTGCGCGGAGGAGCTGCGCCCGAAGTAGTCGAAGGCGAGCTCGAACCCGTCGTACACGGCCTTCTGCGCGTCGTGCGCCCGCGCGCAGAAGTCGGCGACGGTCAGCCCGGCGGCCTTGGCGGCGAGCTCGGCGGGCGTGCCGTGCTCGTCGGTGGCGCAGATGTAGAGCACGTCGTGGCCGCGCTGCCGCAGGTACCGCGCGTAGACGTCCGCGGGAAGCATCGACCCGACCATGTTGCCCAGGTGCTTGATCCCGTTGATATAGGGAAGCGCGCTGGTTACCAGGTGTCGAGCCATCCTCGGATGCTCCATTTCGTACGTACGGCGCCGGGGCTCCAGCCACGGCGCGCCAAGATGGGAGGGTCGCAGCCGATCAGCACAGTCCCCGTCACACACGGTGACGAACCGCCTCTGCAAGCCACGGCCATGGTAGCGAACGGGCTCACAGGGGAGCGCCTGAGTTTCGGGGGCGGCCGCGGTGGCCGGCTTCCCCGAGCGGCCCCGCCGGCCGGTCCCCGCTCCCCCTCGGTCATCGGGACCCGCCACGGATGGAGCCCTCACACACGCAGAGGAGAGGCGCGGTCCCACGCGTCGAGCACCAGCTTGCGATCGAGCGTCGGAGCCCGGACGGCGACAGCCGATCCAGGCGGATCCTGGCACATCAGGACCCGTGCGGTCGGCAGGACGATGCCGCCCTCCGCGTCCCCCAGAAAGATCAGGTGGCGGTCGTGAAGCTGCCTCCGGTCGCCACGGTGCATCACCCTCATCGCGCAGTTCTGCCCCCTGAAAGCCGCCACGTCTCCGGGGGTGAAGGTGATGTCGTTGCCGTTCTCGGCGATCAGCATCCGCAGCGGTGTGCGGCAGTCGGAGCGGACGGCCCGGATGAATCCCAGGAGCCTCGCGGGATTCACCGCCATGTATCGGTCCACCCAGATGGCCTCGGGCACCCCCGCCAGGAATCCCGCGAAGGTCTTCGCCGACCGCTGCCAGTCCGCGGGCCACGTGGGCACCCGCCCCTCCAGGGCGACACGCGCCGCCTCCGAGTGCAGGGCACGCACGACCCCGTATCGCTGATCGCCGGCCGGGACCAGCAGCGGAGCCAGCGCCTCGGCCGCCGAGTCGTCGGCGGGCAGCGGCCCCGGGCCCTCCCGCAGCACGCCCTTGATCCACGTAGCCGCCCCCCACGGCACGTCACGGACCCACCGGGGTGCGAGGGTCTCGGCCGACTGGTTCACCTGATGAAGAGCGACGCGCCCCAGGACGGGTGCGGCCTTGGAGAGCAGCGCGAGATTCCCGCCGACGCTCTCGATCGCGTCCACTGATCGGCCACAGCCCACGGCTTCGAAGTCCGCGGCGTCGGCAAGGGGCAGCGCGACCACGCGAGCACGCGCGACCAGCGGCGAGCCGGTGGAGACGAGGTGCATGCTGCGTCCCCATCGGCCGGTCAGGAGTGCACCGATGTCCAAAGACCGGTCGCCATCCACTAAGAGCTTCAACAACTGCCTCTGGAGGCGCAGACCACGGGAATTGCGCAAAGCGTGCGGATAGTCGTCGAAGAGCAGATGGGCCGCACCAGACCGGGCCAGGGCTGCGGAGACATCCCGGTGGAAAGCGGTGACTCGCTCTTCCTGATTGTCATCCGTGTACGTTCGCCCTCGGGTGCGGACACTCGTCTCGCCAAGCTCGCGCGCCACCGCTTCCAACAGGACGGTCTTTCCAGCGCCTGGCACCCCGCGGGCGATGACCGTCTCGCCGTCTATCAGGTACTCGCATACCTGGTCGACCCATCTGCGCTGGCCAGGCAAGAGCCTCATTCACGTCCTCACTTCAGCACCAGGTAGCGCATGGCGTGGATCCTCGGGGCCCACTTCTCATCGGTGATTCCGTACAACACCAGGTGCGCGGCCATGTCCGGTTCGCTCTCCGCCCATTCCCGGGCGTCTCGCCGCTCCTCCGGATCCTCCGACCACAGCAGGGGAAGCATCGCGGCCTCGTCACCGAACCAGTCGGTGAAGGACTTCAAGACGTCTTCCACCTCGGAGCGTGGGGTATTGGGGCCGCGCTGGTCCATGGCTTCCTGGAGCGCCTCCAGGGGGACGTGCCACGGGATGACGTCATCAGGGCGCGTACCCGCGGCCGCGGAGCAGGCCTTGCGGGTGAGAAGCGGATGGCCGCCGAACTCCCGAAAGAGAAAGTCGATCGTCGCGGGGTCGCGATAGCGCAGACCCATACGCCGTCCGAGGCTCCGCACCATCTCCTGCATCTCGTCCTTCTTCATCGGCGACAGAAAGGACAGCCGGACGAATTTGTAGAGCAGGTTGTCCCGTCCTTTGAGGAGCGGACGCTCGAAGATCGCCGGATCGACCCCCGCGCACACGATGCAGATCCCGTCCTTGCCCTCGGCCTCGCGACGCTGAATGACGCCCCGGAGCTGGGTGAGGCACCTCAGGAGCGCTCGCGCCTCGTCCTCTTCCAGGTTCGACCTGCCGCCGGGCCACGCCTGGTCGATCTCGTCGATGAACAGTTCCAGACGACCGGGAAGGGCATCCAGCAGGATGTCGAGATCGTTGAGCCAGTGCGTCGGGACAGCGGCGGTGGGGTGAGGCCTGCCGTCACGGGTGAGCAGGGTCAGACGAGGGGCGGAGCCCGCCATGCCACGCACCAGCTTGTGGCATTCCACGAGCAGGCCGAGCTGGAACTGCTCGGCCGACAGTCCACTCATGTCCAGCCTGATCACCGGCTTGCCGTGCTCCGCCCGATGGTTCTCGACATAGTTGAGCAGCGAAGTCTTCCCCGCTTTCCGCAGGCCGAAGATGCCCACGGACTGCCCACGGTCCAAGGCGAAGTCGAGTTCCCGCACCTCGACGCGACGACCGTAGAACGCCGTGGGCTCGGTGATCGGCTTGGTCAGGTCGTAGTGATCGTGCGTCACCATGATCTGCGCGATGCGCTCACGCAGTCCTATCCTGACCTTGGTCTCCGTCAGCTCTTTGGAGTCGATCGTCAGGATCGGCAGCTGCCCTCGGCGGCGGCGGACGAGGTTTTCCGCCCCCGAGTCCGGAGTGAGCAGGATCGCGAAGTCCGGATCGAGTCGCGCCTCGCCCTTGCGTAACCGAGCCGCGATCGTGTCCAGCGTCCGCGGTTCCACTCGTTCGTAGGAGGCCGACAGACACAGCACCTCAAGGTGCAGGTCAAAAGTGTCCTGCACGTTCGTCGGCAGCGTGATGTAGATCCACCAGCGCCGCGCGTCCAATCGGTCTTCCACGAACCGGTACGGCTCCGCACCCATCTCGCGAAGGAGCCTGTTGAACTCTCTGCCCCCGAGGACCGTCCGCTCGAACTTCGCCTTGTGTTCCGCGAGGACCTGCTGGTTATGAGTGCCTGCCACGTACGCCTCTCAGCGAGCCGGGTTTCCCGGATCGTACGTCAGAGAAGGGAAGTTGGGCAGCCTTTCAGGGGCCCCGACCGGGGCCGCCCGCGAAGGCCCGATCAGACGACACGGGGCGCTCCCGGTGTCAGGCGGTCCCCTTCCCGCGTCCAGACGGTGTCGGCGTTCCCGCTGGGACAGCAGTGGGCGTCGGTCTGGCGGTACCAGCGCTCATGCGCGGTGATACGGCCGGGCGCGAACTCCAGTCCGACGAGCGCGGTGGTGTACTGGGCCGACTTCTGCTGCGGCGTGATCGCACCGAGCGCGGCCAGGCCGTTCCCCTGGTGCGTGAACACGACGTATGCGGCGACGAGTTGTCCGCTCATCGTCGACCCGTTGTCATCACACCCCAGGTAGACGGCCGCCTCGTCGCGTCGGTCACCGTCCGTGTCGCCGTACGCGACGCTGGTCCCCCGTCGGATGCGCACGGTGCCCCACGTTCGGGACGTCGCGGTGGCGTTGCCCTCTGTGTCGAGCGTGACGAGTCCCGGGACGCCGCAGAACTCGCCCGGAACAGGGGTCTTCGACCAGTCCACGTCATGGAGATCGGCCGGCGCCGGGCCGACGAGCACCGGGGCCCGATCCGGCGAGGACGGCGGAGGGGGCGAGGGGGACTCGGGCGCCGGGGCGACGGACGAGGGAGTGAGGGGTGGGACGGGCGGAGCCGGGCGGGGTGAGCCGCACGCGCCGATGAGCGGGAGAAGCGTGAGCAGGGCGAGGGACGAGGTGGTTCCGCGCCGTAAGCCGCTTGTCATCGTGTCCTCCGTTCGCGTGCGCTCAGGCGCACGGCGGGTCGTATCGCTGGTCGGGGAGGTACTGGTTCCACTGGTCGCGGGTGATGCGGGCGGACTCCGAGCACAACCGCCGCAGGATCGCGGCCGGGTCCACGCTCCACAGCCGCGTGCCCCGGTCGCCGCTGGCCGCGAGGAGACCGCCGTCCGGGCTGAACGCGAGGGACGCCTGCGGGTACACGCCGCCGGTGGCGAGGGAGGCGATCTCCACGAGGTGGTCCGGGTCGCTCGTGTCCCACAGCCGGATGCGCCCGTCCTCCGCGGCTCCGGCCGCGAGCGCGCCGCCGGGGTGATGGGCGAGTCCGCTGATCTGGCCGGCGTGCGGGGCGGCGCTGCCCCCGCGTGACGGCCGCGCGGGACGTGAGACGTCCCAGGTGGTGATCGCCCCGCTGTCGTCGCCGACGAGCAGGGTGCGGTGGCCGGGGGCGAAGGCCAACGCGGTGGCCTTCGCCCCCGGCACGTCGATGATTCCCGCGGCCGTGGGCCGGGTGTTCTGGGCGATGTTCCACAGCCGCACGCCTCCTTCGTCGGTCGGCGCGGCCAGGAGTCCGCCGTCCGGGCTGAACGCGATGCTCTGGCGGCCGACCGCGGCACCCCCGAGGGTGCCGACGAGCACGGGACGTGTCCGGTCGGCCACGTCCCAGAGCTGCACGGTTCCCACGGGCGCGGGTGAACGGGACTGCGGCCCCGTCCCCGTCGCCAGCAGCGGAAGCACGGGGTTCACCCCGATGGCCGTACCGCCGTCGTCACGCGTGGCCGGTGGGGTCACCTTTCGCGGAGCCGCCGGGTCCGTCATGTCCCACGCGACCACGGGCAGACCGGAGAACAGGGTGCGGCCGTCCCGGCCGAACGCCGCGGCCTGACCACCTGCGTTGAAGGATTCGACGGTGGCCGCGCGGCGGAGTCCCGGCTTGTCGTCCATCCGCCACACGGTGGTCGGCTCTCCGCCCGCGGCCAGCAGCCGGCTGTCAGCGCTGAAGGAGGGAAGGAACGTTCCCTTCGTCGGCAGGACCGTGAGGGTGGAGGTCCTGTCGTAGCCCGACACGGCCCACACCCTTGCCGACGTCCGCTGCTCCCGGTCGCTCGCGATGGATGCCAGGGTCTGCCCGTCAGGGCCGAAGGCGATGCCGGAGACGGACGCGAATCCCGGGTAGCCGGTCAGGCGGGCGCCGGAGTGGGGGCGGAAGGGGTCGGCGACATCCCACAGGGTGATCACTCCGTCGTTGCCGCCCAGGGCCAGGACGGTCCCGTCCGAGGAGAACTCCAGGCTGCTGACGCCGTCGCGCCCCTGCGTGTGCAGATCCGAGCGGATCGCCGGCCGGGCGGGGTCGGCGACGTCCCACAGCCGCACCCGGTTGTCCGCACCGCCGACCGCCAGAAGGTGGCCGTTCGCGCTGAACGCGGCGCGGGCGTTGGTGACGCGCGCACGGTCGGACGGAGGGGCGAGGGCGGCGACCCGGCTCGTTCGGGCCGAGCCGGACAGGGTCCACAGTCCGAGCGAGAGGTCTTCATGCGACTCCGTGAGGACCAGCGAGCCCGTGGGGCCGGCCGCGATCGTCTCGGGGGGCAGGGACCCCAGGGAACGGGGGCGGGCCGGGTCCTCGATGTCGAGTACGGACCCGCCCGTGGCGGTCAGAACAAGGAGCCTGCCGGCGGGGGTGAACACGAGTTCCCTCGTGTCGCCGCCCGCCGCGGCCACGACCGCCACGGTCCTGGGCTTGTCCGCTGACGCCACGTCGAGCAGGCGGACCCCGCCGTCGGCGTCGCCGATCGCCAGGAGTCGTCCGTCCGGGCTGAACGCGACGGCGGCGACGCCGCTGTCCGGCTCCTCCAGTGAGGCGCGCAGTGCGCCGGTGGCCAGATCGAAGAGCCGTACCCGGTCATCGGCCACGGCGAGGAGCCCCCCGCTGCTGCACGCGACCCCGCGAGGAGCGCCGATCCCGTCGATGACGCGGGGAAGGCCGCGGCTGCCGACGAGAGCCCCGGCCGCCTCGGCGGTCGGAGCGAGCCGGTAGGCCTGGACGAGCAGTTGGCGGGCCAGGTCGGGCTGGGTGTCGCTGATCGACGAAGCCTCCGCGACGAGCTGGCGGGACTGCGCGATCAGGGCCTGGGCCCGAGCGGCGTTGCGCTGCTGGTACGCCGTGACGCCCCCGGCGATCGCGACCAGGAGCAGAGCGGTGAGCACGGCCACGGTCGACCACACCAGGCGCACCGTCCGGCGGTGCTGGCGTACGTGGTCGCCGATCACCTCGTCCTTGGACCTGCCCGTGATCGGCGCCGCGAACTCCGCCAGACACTCGGTCAACCGCGGGTCGGCCGCACCGGTCCGCTCCGCGCCGTGCAGCCAGCGCAGGTCGACCCAGCGGGGCTGCTCGCCGAAGGCGCCGTCCATCTCCTCGCGCGGGAGGGCGTCGGTCCTCGACCAGTCGAACGAGGTCCGTGAGTCGTTCCAGACGAGTGTTCCGTCGGTCCAGGCGATGAGGAGCGTGTCCGCCGACCGGTGGGTGAGCCACCAGCGGATCTCCTTGCGGACCCAGGGGGAAGCCGCGGCGGCCGGGCTGGCCATCAGTACGAGCCACCGGGACCCGGTGAGTCCCCGCTCGATCTCGCGCCACAGATGGGGGCTTGCCGCCAGGTTGGTCTCGTCGCGGAACAGCCTGAGGCTTCTCGGCTTGTACCAGGGCCGGTTGAAGGTCTGTAATCGGCTCTGGAAGGCCTTGGTGATCTCCCTGTCCCCGCTGTGGCTGTAGGAGATGAAGGCGTCGTATCCGGTCGGCTCCCCGGCCTCACGCCGCACGCCCGGGGCGGTGCCGCCGCCCGTGGCCTCCGGGGCGTTCAGCGCGGGCGCCGGGTGCTGTCCGCCGAGGGACTGGCGCTCCTCTCGGACCGGTCGTCCGGGGCACGAGGGGCGGGAACCTGGCCGATCATCGACTCGGCTTCCCGTACACCGGCCAGGCGGGCGAAGCCCACCGCGTAGGCGTGGATGTCACGCTGCACCCGCTGCAACTCCGCCCGGCAGGCGGCGTTGTCGGCCCAGTCGGACTCCGGGCCGTCAGGGTGGGCCTGCTCGAACTCCCTCAGCCGGGGGTGCCATTGGGACAGGAAGGGCCTCAACTCACGGTTCAGCATGGTGATCGCCAGGTACTCGACCGTCTGCCCGCCGGGAACGGGGGCCGAGGGGCGGGCGGTCTTGAGGGTCTCGCGCGTCGTCGCGAACAGCCCGTACAGGGAGGTGAGCGCTTCCCGGACGACTCCCTCGTCGCTCGCCAGGGGCTGCGTGGACACGCGGGTCACCGTCTCGACGAACATCTGCCAGGCGACCTGGCGGGAGTCGTTGTTGACGGCGAAGGTGAGCTCGCTCAGCTGGGGGACGGAGACCTTGACCTCGGTGAGGCGCGCCGTGCGCTGGTACCACTGCACGACCAGGACGGCCATCGCACCCGCGACGGCGCCCGTGATGACGAAGAGGCTGCGGTTGGTCACCTGGGTGAGGCTGAAGAGGACGAGCCCCGTGAGCGCGCCGACCGCCGTGGCCGCGACGAGCCGGAGCGGAGTGCTGTCGAGGATGCGCCTCCCACCCGCGAACCGGGCCCTGGATCGCGCTAATTGGTCGCTCATCGTCTCGTCCGTTCCCCCGTCGTGCCCCGTGGTAGGAAGAAGATAGCCCCCGAGGGGTCAACGCGGACAGAGCGGCCGGAAAGCGGGGCCCGCGGGTACGTACTCGCGCCACCGGCCGGCGTCGAAGGCACCCCTCGCCCACCGGCACAGCGAGTCCACCGGGTCCACCGTCGACTCGGCGTCCCACAGCCGTATGGAGCCCTCCTCGCCCCAGGCGGCGATCGTCTTCCCGACGGGACCGAATCCCACACCGGTGACGTCGGCGCTGTGCCCTTCGAGCGGGGCACCGATCTGCTGCCTGGTGGAGACGTCCCAGAGCCTGACCGTGTGATCCATGCTGCCGGTGGCCAGCGTCCTCCCGTTCGGACTGAAGGCGACGGACGTCACGCCGCCGCGATGCCCGGTCAGCGGCTGGCCGATCTGTTCGCGCGTGGCCACGTTCCAGAGCCGGACGGTACTGTCGCGGCTCGCGGTCGCCAGGATCGTGCCGTCAGGGCTGAAGGTGAGCGCGTTGATCTGTGACGTGTGACTCGGGGGCGTCTCGCCGATCCGGCGCTGCGTGGCGACGTCCCAGAGGGCCACGGTGTCGTCATCGGTGTTGGTGGCGAGGGTGCTGCCGTCAGGGCTGAATTCGAGTCTCCACGAGCTGACGGCGAGTTCCCTGCCGATCCGGCCGCGCGTCGCCAGATCCCAGAGCCGCACCGAGTTCCCGACGGACGTGGCGAGGCTCCCGCCGTCGGGGCTGAAAGCCATCGCACGGACGCTGCCGGGTCCGGCGGGCAGTGGCTCGCCGATGCGGCGGCGCGTCGCGACGTCCCAGAGCGTCACGTCGTCGTTGGTCGCGAACGAGGTGGTCGCGAGCACGGTGCCATCGGGGCCGAGGGCGAAGGGAGCACCCGTGTCCACGTCGCGGGAGACCAGCGGCTCACCGATCTGGCGGCGCGAGGCGATGTCCCAGAAACGCACCGCGGAGGCGGATCCGCCCAGGGCGAGGACATGCCCACGAGAACTGAACTCCGTCGCCCCCTGGGGCCCGGTACCGATCGGTGTGCCGATCTGCCGTTGCGCCCGGACGTCCCACAGCCGGACCGTGGTGTCCTCGCTCGCACTGGCCAGGGTCGAGCCGTCCGGGCTGAAGGCCACGGCCCGGACGTCGCTGATGTGGCCGGTGAACGGAGCTCCCACCTGGGTGTGCCCCGCGATGTCCCAGAGCCGCACGCTGCCGTCGGCGTACGAGGCGGCGAACACCCCGCCGTCGGGGCTGAAGGCCACCGAGTCGGCCCATCGGCCATCGGCGCTGAACGGCTCGCCGATCGGGGCCCGGGTGGCGGTCTCCCAGAGCCGGACGTCGCCGTCGGCGTCGGAGGCGGCGACGGTACGGCCGTCACGGCTGAAGGAGACGGACGTGATCTCGCCGTCGCCCATCGTCAGCGCCTTGCCGACAGGCGCACGGGAGTCGGTGTCCCAGAGCCTCACCTCATGGCCGATGCCGGTCACGAAGGTCTTTCCGTCGGGGCTGAAGGCCACGGGGCCAGTGCCCTGGGAGCGGCCTCCCAGCGGACCGCCGATCCGGCGGTGCGTCGCCACGTCCCACACCTGTACGGCCCCGGCGGCGCCGTCGCCCCTCAGGACGAGGGTCTTCCCGTCCGGGCTGAGGGCGGCCGAGGAGAGCATCCCGGCCCGGGCGTCGAAGGCGTCACCGATCTGCTTGTGGCCGGCGATGCTCCAGAGCCGGGCCGTACCGTCGGAGCCCGAGCTGATCAGGGTCTCGCCACCCGGTCCGAAGGCCACCGAGGTGACGGCCAGGCGGTGCCCGCTGTAGGCACCCCCGATCCTCCGCTGCGTGGCCGCGTCCCAGAGCCGTATGAGGCCGTCGCCGCTCCCGGTGGCGATGGTCCTGCCGTCCGGGCTGAAAGCCACCGATTCCACGGGCCAGGAATGGGCGAGCAGTCCGGACGCCGGGTCGGCGGCGGCGTTGAGCATGGCGAGGCGGGATTCCGGGGTGGGATCGATGCGCCATGCCGCCAGCGCCTTCAGCCGGGCGCCGAACGGGTCACGGGTCGCGAGGAAGGAACTCTGGCCGATCAACTGCTGGGCCACGGCGTGGTCCCGCTGGCGGGCCGCCTCGGCCCGCGCGATCAGCGCGACGACGGACACCGTACTGGCGACCAGGAGGAGCAAGCCGAGTACGGCCGCGGTGATCCTGGCCGTCCGCAGGTTGCGCCGGGTGTCGCGGATGCCCTCCGACCTGAGGTCCT
This sequence comes from Streptomyces sp. NPDC042100, assembly GCF_055582325.1. NCBI lineage: Bacteria > Bacillati > Actinomycetota > Actinomycetes > Kitasatosporales > Streptomycetaceae > Streptomyces > Streptomyces sp. NPDC042100. Next base: position 179,712 of record NZ_JBVJDK010000006.1, on the reverse strand, counting down.
CCTCCGCGAGGCCACGGACGACGGACGCGATACCGAGCGCGACACCGTCCACGTCCGGCACGGGACCGGCGCCGCTCCCGCTCCCGGGTGGGCGCAGGACCAGAGCCTTCCAGACGGGTTGCCGCGTGAACCGTCCCAGCAGGCGGGCGGGCAGCGCCGTCGAGAGTTCAGGGTCCCAGTCGCCACGCTGCTCGTCCCATACCAGCAGCCCCGCGGTCACGAGGAGCAGGATGGTGTCGACCGACTTGTGCCTCAACCACCACGCGATCTCCCGGTCGACCCACTCGGAGGCCTTCGCCTCCGGTGACGCCATGACCACGAGCCAGTCCGAGCGGGCGAGGCCGGCCTCGATCTTTCCCCCGAGGTCGGGCCCGATCGAAATGCTGCTGTCGTCGAGGAACACCCTGATCCGAGGCGGCTGGTACCAGGGGCGGGACTGCTTCTCGATCGCCCGCCGCAGATGCGGCAGCCATCCCCGGTCGCGCTCCCCGCTGTAGGAGAGAAAGGCGCCGTATCCGAGTTCGGTCCTGAGCCGCCGGCGGCGGGCCATGCGCCACGCCCTCATCCGGTCGGCAGGTATTCGTGGCCGTTCCAGCGCAGCGTGATGTTCGAGGTGGCGCCCTCGGCACAGCTGGGGTTGCACGAGTTCTGGGACTGGACGATCGTGTACCGGCCGTCCGCGCCGGGGCCGGCGAGCCGTGCGTAGTAGAAGGCGTACCTGCCGCCGCGGTAGTGGAGGTCCGGGTCGGTCCACCTGACGTCCTCGAACCCGTCCTTGGCGGGTACGAGCACCAGCACCCCGTCATAGCGTCCGGGGTTGTAGATCACGAAGGTGTTCTTGGTGGCGTCGGATTCCGGCGAGGCGAAATGCAGGTCGTTCTCGTAGATGGTCACGTCGATGGATGCCAGTGCGTCGCCGCTGCCGGTGACGGAGGCGACGCACCCGGTGGGAGCGCCGGAGCCGGTCCGCCGGATCAGGAACACGCGGACCGCCCCGAGGTAGGGATGGCTGATGTCCCGGTGATCGAGGACCGTACCCGGGCAGTGAGCGGCTTCGGGCGGAACCGAGGGGAACGAGGCGGGGGAAGGCGTCGCCGACCGGGCCGATCCGTTCGTGCCGCGCGTGCTCTTGCCGTCCGCGCCGGTGCCGCCCGCGCACCCGCTGACGAACACCAGCACCAGAGCCGGGACCAGCACCGCGACCCGCCGCACGGCCGAGCCGCGCGCGCACCGCGGTATCCGCCGCCGTAAGGGCCGTTGCGTCCTGGGAGCCATGGCATTCCCCCTGTGCCGGAACAAGACTGATCGACTGGGAAGCAGGGCCGGATGGTATCCAGGCACATGCCTCGCGCGGGACGGCTTCCGCGAAACCCGACCATCCGGAACCGGAATCACCGAGCGACCCCGCGCCCTCGAACCGCCGGGGCCGGCATCCACGTACCCTGCCCGCCTCACAGCCCCTGAAACGCCGGACTCGGCATGAAGAGGCCGCCTTCCGCACCAGGACTTCACCCTGGCACGGAAGACGGCTCATTTACGCTGAGGCCCCGTCAGGACGGGGGAAACACCAGGTCAGCGGCGCTTGTCAGCAGGCTCCAGAATCGCCACGCACTCCACATGGTGCGTCATCGGGAAGTGGTCGCGCGCAGGGGGAATCTGCAACGTCGCAGGTCAACGCAGATTTACAGCCGCTCTGGGCGGCCTCTCGGCCGGCCAGAGCGTCAAACGAGCGTCACGGGACGTCCAGCTACAGGTGCAGCCCAACATGGTTCACGATCAGCCGCTTCCCCTCGAAGTCGCGGTCGAAATAAACCCGCCCAACCTCGTTGGGCGACACTGCATCGCGCACCTTGATGTGCTGCAAGCCGTCCCTGCGCTTGCCTTCGAACTCAAAGTAGCGCTTCTCTTTGTTCTTGCTGAGTTTCTCGTCGCTGTTCGCGTACTTCAATCCGTGGTTGTCGTAGAACCACTCGTCCAGGCGCGGCATCTTGCCGGGGCTGGAGTACAGGTCCATCGCCGCCTGCGCAAGGGCGATCAGCTGGTCAGTCATCTCCTGAGGATGCGGATACTCTGATACCTTCCAGGCGCGCACGGCCTTCGCCGTAAAGACGATACGCCCTTCCGACACCCTGGTAAGAGCCTCGAACGTGGGCAGAGCATCCCCTGCCAGAACGGGGATCTCGCTCCAGGCGTCCACCTCTACAGCCTGGCCAGCCCCGCCCTTCGACAATTCCAGATACTGCGTCTTCCAGTAGTCGCGGTCCTGACGCAACACCTCTGCGACGGCGGCTTCCGAGCGTGCCTTGTCGCGCTCTTCCATACAGGCTTGAGCCATGTCCTCCCACGACTTTGCATCCTCTTCAAGCTGCCTCGCATGGTCCTTCAACGCTTTGAGCTCAGCGTTGGTGTCACCAGCAGCCTGGGCGCGCGACAGTTCCTCCGACGCCTTGCGCGCCCCGGCCCGGTACGAAGCCTGACGCGCCACCTCCCACGCCGTGTCACTGCCGCGGGCGATTACGGAAAGATGCGCGAGCGACGGCATCAGCCGCCTTTCCACGAAGGAGGGCTGAGACACCTCCTCGCGCGAATAGGCTGGATGGGCAAGACCGAGGTTAGGCCAGACCAACCGCGCCCCACCGCTGGGAACTGCCACCTGTTCGTGGACCCGGCGAACGGTCTGCGCGGTGACGTAGTTCAGAGTTACGACCTGGGCCAGTCCAGCCAATTGCGCGGAGGCAAGGGCCGCGGCGCTCCACCCCGCTGGATCCCTGGGATGCACCAAGAGGATGGGCAGGCGGGTGCTCAGCGCGAGCGACTCGAGGAGCACGTCCGCGTGCGGCTCCTCCCGAATCCGCTCGTATCGGCCCGTGGCAAGCTGGCCCAGCACCCGCACCTCGAGTTCCTGGTCCCCAAACACTGCACGCAGCAGGTTGGGGCGCTTGAGGGGCGGATCCTGCACAGGCGCAATCCAGCCGTCAGGGATCTCCCTCCCCATCACCACCCTGAGCCCTCCGCCTCCTTCCGCCGACTTGGAAACCGTGACTCGGGTAACAAATTGGGCCGGGCCATCGGCCAATGGCTGGTGGATGGTCAAACGCAGAGCACGGGTTCGCTCGTCTCCCGCAGCGGACCAACTCACCAGCCGCAGGCCGTGGCCAGGGATCTTGCCTGCCAGTTCGGCCTGTCCAGATTGGTCCAGATCATGGATGGACGGCGCCTCTATGCGTCCACGGTCACCAAGCCATTCTGAGAGATGACGACGGAGACGCTCGTAGACGTGCTCTCGCCCTTGAGCGGACTGAGCGTCCTGGACGTCGAAATCAACGGCATACAGCGCCTGCACAACGGCTCCCCTCCCCGGTGAACGCCCCTATAGGCGGACTGACTCCCCCAGAGCGCAGCCAGGACGTCACTTGAGTGGCCAACCGTAATACCGCTGTGGTCCAGCGCCCAACGCCTGTGCCCCGCCCATGTAGGCGGGGCACAGAACCCTTCATGCGTCGATGGCTAGCGGGACGTCCAAGCGCTCCCAGGCCCCGAGCACGGCCTTGTGGGCGTCTGGTTGCAGGTGGGCGTAGCGCTGGGTGGTCTGGAAGCTCTCGTGGCCGAGGAGGTGCTGGACCTCGTAGAGCGAGACTCCCTTCTGGACGAGCCACGAGGCACAGGTGTGTCGCATGGAGTGGGGCGGATAGTGCGGGACGGGGAGCTGCTCCCCGTCGGTGTCGAAGTAGTGGGCGTTCTCGATAGCCGGCCACCAGGTCTGGCGGCGCCAGTTGCCGTCGTCGAGGCGACGGCCAGCGCGCCCCTTGGTAATGGTGGCGAAGACCAGGGCGTCGCGTTCGAGCGGGTGGATGTGCCGTTCGAGGGCGTCCAGGACGTGTGGCGGAAGCGGAACCTCCCGGCGGCTCCTCGAACTCTTGGGGTACTCCTTGATACCGCTCTTGGTGTTGACCTCCACCACGAACAAGCGGGAACGGCGCTGGTCGATCCGATGGCGGTGCAAGCCGGCGAGTTCGCCCCAGCGCAGGCCCGTGTAGAAGCCGAGCAGGCACATGGTGCGCCACGGGGCCGGTAGCTCGTCGACGATGCTCTGCGCCTGGTCGAGGGTGAACCACTGCGGCGGCTTGACCGCGATCTGCGGCAGGTCGATGTTCCGGCAGGGGCTGACCGCGATGACATCGTCGTCGACGGCCGCCCGCATGATGGACGACAACAGGTTGTACGCCCTCTTGATCGCCGAGGCGCCGACCCCCTTCTCAACCAGTCCACGGATCCAGCTCTGGACGTCCATGCGGGTGACGGCCCACATCTCCCAGTCGGCCCAGTGGGGCAGCACGTGGTTCTTGATGCTGGAGGCGTCGCCACGCAGCGTGTGGGGCTCGACGACGCGGGCCTGCCACCAGCGGGCGTGCCACTCGCGAAACGCCATCTCGCCAGCTCGCGGGTCCCGCAGACTTCCGCGGGAGAACTCGGTCTCCATCTCGGTACCCCAGGCGCGGGCCTGGGCCTTGAGGGGAAACGACTCGCTGAACCGGTCTCCAGCCCGGTTGCGGACGGTCGCCTGCCATTTGCCGGACTTCAGCTTCCGGAGGTACGTGGTTCCGATCCTTCCTGTGTTCGCGTACGGACGGGATTGGTCCTGGTCAGCGGCGCCGCGCCGACGGTGCGACCGCCCTGCTGTTGATGAAGTCGTCCAGGCTCGCGGCGGGTACGCGGACACGAGAGCGAGCCGGTCCTGTGCGCAGGTCGACGACGGGCAGCTCGCCGGCGGCGATGAAGCGGTAGACCGTTCGGCGGTCGACGTCCAGGGCTGCGGCAACAGCAGGTATGGACAGCAGGCGCGGGGCCATAGGCGGTTCCTTTGCGTGAACAGGAGAAGCAGGGTGCGGAATCTGACCTGGAATGAAACAGGGCGTTCTCGACCGTGGCGGCGAAATCAACTAGTACGACTTCCACCTACGACCAGATTCTTTGGGCGGCGAAGAAGGAACGCAGCCCACCTCCTCGCAACCACGGCAGGGTTTCCACGGTCGACGTGGGGTGAATCGGACAAGGCATCCCTCGCATGAGGTCGGCGGACTTCTGACATCGACTGGCCCGGCGGGCGCTCCGGGACAACCAATAGTCCGGAGAATCCCCGGTTTCGAAAACCGGGGATCGTCGGCTATATTTCGCCAACTCTGGTCGTGACCGGGCACGCGAGAGGGGCGGCGAGGAGGTTGCGCGACGGGGTGCCGAGCACGGCGACGATGGCGGTGAGGCCGCCGATGACGCAGCTTCGGAGGGCGCGTTCGACGCCCCAGAGCGCACTGAAGGCCAAGAGGCGGACCGGCGCGGTGACGCCGGCAGCGAGCTGACGCCGGGAGCAGCCGGAGAGGGTTCTGGCGCGTCGGTGGTGCGGGCGACGGCTCGTCCGACGGGGGCGATTTCGGGTGGGCGCAGCGACATGAGTGGTGTTTTAACTTGCTCAAAGGGCGCTGGGGAAGCCCATTCAGTTCTGCCGTGAGCGATGCGAGATACCGATGGAATCAGCATGATCATTTCGGTGACCGGGGAATCGGGCTTACTGTCATGGGGCCGGTGCGGGAGCCATGACGGCTTTCTACCTGAAAGCTGGACTTCCACGCCGGGGTGTGGCTGTGTTGTAACTGGCCTACTGCCACATTCCCTGTCCCCGAATCCCACCAGGAGATTGCACTCGATGAGCCTCGACGCCCGCGAATGGGTGTGGGAACACAGCCGCAGCAAGGGCACCGCCCGCATGGTGCTCGCCCTGATCGCCGACCGGTGTGTCGACCGCCGATGCGTCGCTTACGCGTCCGTCCCCACCCTCATGAGGCGAGCGAACGCCTCACGCACTGCGGTCCGCGACGCCCTCGACCGGCTGGTCTCGGGCGCCGACCCGGAGTTGGTCGAGATCCCGGGCCGGAAGGGACCACGGGGCGAGAAGTACTACCACCTTCCCGTCACCGCCCACTTCCTCGCCGACGCAGCCCTGGAGGGGGACCTTGTTCCGGCCCCCACAGGAACGGAATCCGACCCCGCCATCCCATCGCCGGGAGGGCCAGAACACGGCACCCGGGCTCGGATTCCGACCCGCGAGGGGACCGGATTCCGGCCCGAAGGGAGCGCGGATTCCGACCCCCAGAACGGTGTGGAATCGAAGGTGAACGGTCAGAGCAGCAGCTCTGCTCCTCCCATCCCCGCCGCAGAGTGGGAGATCGACGAGGGCACCCGCAACTGGCTCCGGGCCGAAGAACATCACGTTCGACTCGGAGAGCAGGCTCTGCGCGCGGCGGACGAAAAATGGCGTGCCTACCGGGCGGCTTCGGCACCACGCAGCGCGGCTGCCTGGGCCGCCGACTGGCGCGCGTGGATCACCCGTGAACGCCCTCCCGCCCCTGGGCATCCAGCGCTCTATGCCCTGCCCGGAGGTGCCACCACCTCGCCGGCCCGGACTCGCTCCCAGGCCCACTCGGCCGCCCTCCTCGCCGCCCTAGAAGAACCGACCGGAACGGAGTAGCCCACCCCTTTGAACCGCCGCGAAATCGCCGTCCTCCTCGCCTACATAGGCAAGCTCGACCCCCGCACGGCCCACTCCGACGCGAATGAGGCCCGTGACGAGATCAACCGCTGGCACGAACTGCTCCACGACGTCCCCGCCACCACCGAACACGGATGGGACGCCAGCAAAGCAGCTCGGGAACACATCTGCACTTCTGCGTACCGGATCCAGCCCGCGGACATAATCCGACAGTGGCGCGCCTACCAACGTGACCAGCTCGCCCGTCACACCGATCCCGTCCCCGCGGCCAACCCGGACGACCCTGCCGCCTACCGAGCCGCGCTGTCCGCCAACCGGCAGGCCGTCGCCGCAGGAACCGAGGCGCCCTCGTCCCACCGCCAACTCACCACCGGCGCCTCGCGCTCCGCCGACATCGGTGCCTGCCTCCAGAGCGTGGGCTCGCCCATCCCCTCAGACGTCCAAGCCGCCCTCGCCCCCTTCCGCCCCGGACGCACCGCACGCCAAGCTGCCGTGGCGAAGGGGCTCCCCGATCCCCTCGGCGTTCCGTGCCCGCACTGCGGCGTCCCCAAGGACCACCCCTGCCGCGACCGGCGTATCGGGCCGGATGGCACCGTGCACCGCAACACCCTGAGCTCCCAGCCTCATCCATCCCGCGTGGAACACGCCGAAGCGTCCCGCTCCCGGCCGCGCACAGCGTCTCCCGTCCCACCGCCGGCAGCCCCGAACGGCACCCGCTCGCCGCGCCACTGACAGCAGGCGGCGCATCGCCCACAGCAGGCGCACCCCCTGCAGTTCCTCCCGGCCCAGCCTCGGCCGGGCTCTGCGGCCACGAGCTCGCCTCGGGCAGCGCCGAACCCGGTCCGGGTTCACGGTCCGGGTTCACGGTCCGGGTTCACGGTCCGGGTTCACGGTCCGGGTTCACGGTCCGGGTTCACGGTCCGGGTTCACGGTCCGGGTTCACGGT
>NZ_JBVJDK010000006.1:0-172123 GCF_055582325.1 Streptomyces sp. NPDC042100 | reverse complement strand
TCCGGGGAGACCCATCACCAGAGGAACACCCTCGATGAACGAATCCACAACCCGGAAACGTAGGCGCAAGGCCTCACCCGGTCCTCCAGCGGAGCAAGTTGGGGCGGAAGCAGTACTTCCGCCGTACCCGCCTCCGAAGGGGCGGGAAAGGACCTGCTCCAAGGGCGCAGGTCCTGGAGGCATCGACCGAGGGCGGATCGAAGCCGTGGGAAGCACAGCAGAAGCCGAAGCCTTGCCGTCGCGCGTACCGAACCCGCGAATGCTCGCGTCAGCCGCTCGCGAAGAGAAGCAACCCTCAGGGGCGCCCCCAGCTCAATCGACCGTCCGCACGCCTCGCTTGTCAGCGGCGCGCATCCTGAGCCAGCAACGAAAGCGCCTCCTCCCACCGGAAGCGGTCCGCTCCCCCACCCGCCTTCGGCCGGTGCGGCTCGTATGACCCCACCAGCACGCCCATCTCCCGCAGCTGCTCCAGGTTCCGGCCGTACGCCGGATGCGCGGCCATGGCTGCATTCACGTATGGCAGCACGACCGTCGGGATGCCCATCCCGTACGCCTCGCACAGGATGCCCAGCGCGAGGGTGTCGGCGATGCCGCCGGCCCACTTGTTGATCGTGTTGAAGGTGGCTGGCGCGACGGCGATGGCGTCGGCGGGCGGAAGCGGGCGCGCGTCGCCCGGCCTGCGCCAGGCCGATCGGATCGGGTAGCCCGTCTGGGCCTCGACCGCCTCGGCGTCGAGGAAGCCGAGGCCCTGTGGTGTGGCTACGACGCCGACGCCCCAGCCCTGCTCCTGCGCGGCGGTGATCAGCTTGTGGGCGTCGCCAGCGATGCCGGCGGCGCAGACGACGACGTACAGGAACGGCTGTGCGGTCACGCGGGGACTCCCAGTCGGCGGCTGAAGTGGTGGAGCTCGGGCAGCGTACGTCGCCGATCGCGGGCGGCCATGTCGGCGACCAGGTCACGGACGGCGGGACGGCGTACGTCCTGGGCGGCGCAGGTCTCGGCGATGCGGAGGGCCTGGTAGCCCTCGGCGAGGCGGCCCTGCTGGTTGTAGGCGCGGGCGGCCTCGACCCACAGCGCTGCCCGGCGTTCGGGGACGGGGATGTGGCGGCGCATGAGGGGCGCGGCGGTGTTCAGGGCGATGCCGGCGTCGCCGAAGGCCACGGAGGCGCTCACCGCGTGGAGGGCGACGTTCGTGGGGCTGAAGTTGGCCCAGGCGTCGGGGCGGTCGAGTGCGACGTAGCGGGCGATGTCCCGGGCCTCGTCGAGGAATTCGCGGGTGGCGGCACGGTCGCCGGCCGTGCTGGCGGCAGTCACGCCTCGCAGGAGAAGGAGTCCTACTGCCGCGAGGTAGCGCGGGGAGCGTTGGTCGTATGAGCCTGCGAGCTGTCCTGCGGTGTGCCGGACCAGGTTGACGGCCTCGGCGGTGTGCTTCTCGCGGGTCAGGACGTGGGCGTGGACGCGGACGCTGGAGGCGAGAACGACGGGGTCGCCACAGCGTTCTGCTTCGGCCATGGCACGACCCACGGCGAGCCAGGCGTTGCCGTGGTCGCCCTGCTTGAGCAGCAGGCTCGTGGAGGTCTGGTAGGCGGTAGCGAGGAGCCCGGCCATCGCCGCGTCACCGTGGTGATCGCCGCCCGCAGCTTCGCGCAGGTCGGCGATGAGGCTGGGAAGAGTTGCCTCCAGCGCTGCGTAGTCGCAGGTGTAGAAGAGGCGCCGAGCCACGGCGATCCGTGATTCCAGGGACTCCTTATCCATGCCGTCCACTCGGGCGGAAGCCGTGCGTGGGCCGGGGAGGAGTGCACGGACGAGGTCGTCGTGGGCAGCCGTGGCAGGTGCGGTGGGAGCCGCGAGGGACGCGATGCTCGCGGCGAGGAAGGTGCGGCGGCGCATGTCTTCTGTCTCGGGATCGTCTGTCGGTTCTAGGGACGGGCCGGGGCCGCTCAGGCCGAGGAGGTGGAGTGGGATGCCGAGTTCGGCAGCAACGGCGCGTAAGACCCGGGTGTCCTCCGTGCCCCGTCCGCTCTCCAGGCGGCTGATCTTCGACTGGTGGTAGCCGAGCGCGGTGGCGACGTCCGCCTGCGAGCGACTGGTGCGCAGGCGAGCGCGTTTGATCGTCTCGCCGATCTCCTCGGCTTCGGTCTTCACGTCTGCCATCCATGCCCTTCCGTCCGCGTCGAGCATGCCCCTCCGGACGCAGCGTAGGCGAGTCGCACGAAGGCTTCATGCAGCTTCTGCATGAACGATGCAGTACGGGCACAGGCCGTCGCGAAGTGTGCTGGCGGCGCTGTTCCTTGGGGTGGTCGATCCGACTTCTGGAGGCCGCTCGTGGAAGCGCACCAGCTCATCTTCTCCCTCCCGCCGATTCCGGCGGCTGTGCCCGTGGCACGACGCCAGATGCGGGAGGCCATAGCCGCCTGGCCGGCGGTGCCCGCGGCGTCGGAGGCCGTCCACACGGCCGAGCTGGTCGTCAGCGAGCTCGTCACGAACGCGGTCCGTTACGCCGGTCATCAGCCGATCAGTGTCGTAGCCCAGCTCTCCGAGGCGGTTCTCCGGGTGGAGGTCAGCGACGCGAGCCCCACTCTGCCAACGGCCGCGCTGCCGGACGAGGACAGCGAGGGCGGACGCGGGCTCTTCCTGGTCGGCGTACTCGCGGACCGCTTCGGTACGGCGCCGACAGGCTCTGGCAAGTGCTGCTGGGCCGAGATCGACGTCGCTGGCGCATCCCCGACCAGATCCGCCTCCGTCTTGTCTGTTCCCACGCAGAGGAGTTGTACGTGAGTACCAGCGTCCCCGCCGTTACGTCCCAGGTGATCGCGATCCGGCCCGGCCGGCCCCTCGCCGGTGCCGTGACGGTCGACGGTTCGAAGAACGCCGCGCTCCCGCTCATCGCGGCTGCCGCAGCTCTCCTTCGCCCCGTACGTCTCGACAACGTCCCCGCCAGCTCCGACGTCCAGACCCTGCTGGACCTGCTGCGGCAGGCGGGATGGAACACCGCCCATTCGGTCGGTGACAGCCGCACCGTCCTCGTCCTCCCCGGCGAGGCGGCCCCGAAGGCCAACGGGCTCGACGAGGACGCTTCCAGCATCCGGGCCTCGTACTACCTCGTCCCCGCCCTGATCGCCCTGTGCGGTCGAGCCGGGCTCCCCTGGCCCGGCGGTTGCCGGATCGGCGACCGCGGGATGGAGCAGCACTTCAAGGTGTACGAAGCCTTCGGCGACCGCGTCCGCGTGGACGATCGCGGGTACGTGGTCGAAGCCGGCAAGGCGGTCCCTGGCACGGTGTCGCTGGCCCTGCCGTTCCGCTCGCGCGGGGCGACGATCGCCGCGGTCCTGCGTGCCGTGGTCGCAGGTGCGCCACTGCGGCTCGGGCAGCCGAACCTCTCCCCGGAGGTCCTCTGCGTTCTGGACGCTCTGACGGCCGTGGGGTACGCGTACCGTGCGGGCGAGCGCGTCCTCACGCTCGCCCCGCCATCTTCGGTCTCAGGGGACGCGCCCGTCTGGAAGGTGCCGGGAGACAAGATCGAGGCCGGAACCCTGGCCTGTGCCGTGGCCGCCACCGGCGGCACCGCGCGGATCGAGGGCGTCCACGGATCTGACATCGGTCCGCTGATCGCGGCGCTGAACCGGATGGGCATCCCCACGGCCGAGGAGACCGAGGCGCTGGCCGTCCACGGTCGGGACACTCAGCCGACCGGTCGGCCCCTCCGGGCCATGGCCACCCTCGCCCCCAACGGCCTCGACGCCGACTTCGAACCACCGCTGCTCGGGCTCGCCCTGGGCTTCCCCGGCACGCACCTGTTCTCGGACCCGATCAACCCCGGGCGCCACAGCAACCTCATCCCCCAGCTCGTCCGCATGGGCGGGGAGATCACCGAACTGTCCTCGACCGAATGCCGCTTCACCGGCCCCCAGAGGCTGACGGGTGCCGGAGTGGAGGCGACCGACATCCGCACGGGTTCCGCGCTGATGGTCGCCGGCCTCACTGCCCGTGGCGTCACCACGCTCGGCGGGGTCGACCAGATCCGCCGCGGCCACGCCGACCTGCCCGGCAAGCTCCTCGCCCTCGGCGCCGACATCTGCGAGGTCACCCCATGACCGCAGCCAGACGCCTCCACCAAATCATCGCTACCACCGACTTCCACTCGGCCTTCGATGACGCCGTACCGATGCTCACGCACCTGCACGCCAGAAGGCACGACAGCCTCGTCGTCGACTGCGGGGACTTCTTCGAGGGCACGGGCTACTACCGGCTCGGCCAGGGCCGCATCGAGCGGGACGTCCTGGTCCGCCTCTACGACGCCGTCGTCCCTGGCAACCACGGCTGGGTCCACCACTTCGAGCCCGACCTCCATGGCATCACGGTGTGCGCGAACGCCGTGGACGCCGAGACCGGCAATCCTCTCTTCCGTCCGGCCCGCCTCGTGAAAGTCGGCACCCGCCGCGTCGCCGTCACGGGCGTCATCGGTCCCCAGGCGTTCAACGCCATCCCCGCCGACCAGCGCGCCGGACACCGTGTCACCGAAACGGTCCAGGCACTGCGCGAGCTGATGCTGACCCATCACCACCAGGCCGACTCCTGGGTGGTGCTCAGCCACTCCGGGTTCGACGAGGATCTCAAGCTGGCTGCTGCCTGCCCGTTCCTGGATGTCGTCTTCGCCGGGCACTGTCACAGCGAGCGGCCGGGGCCGGTGCCCGTGGGAGACACGCTCGTTCTCAAGGGGCGTGAACTCGCGGCCGGGTACGCGCTGGCCGAGCCCGTGGGCGCCGGCTGGGCAGCCCGGGTGGACTCCTTCCCGCCTACAGCGGAACTCCCCCGAGAACTCGCCCCCGTACGGGAGGCCATCGACGCCATCCGCGAGGAGCTGCGCACGCCGCTTGGTCCGCTCCGGGCCCCGTACGCGAACGGCCTGCTCGACCGTCGCGCCCTGCTCACCGACGTCGCCGGCCGCCTCCACAACGGTCTGGGCGCCGAAGCCGTCCTGCTGAACGAGACCGCGCTTCGGTCTCCCCGGCTGGGGACCGTACTCACGCAGGGCGACCTCCTGGCCATCGAGCCCTTCGACAACCAGCTCGTACACGCCCACGTGCCGGAGCGCTTCCTCACAGACCCGGCGGTCCTCCTCGCCCACCTCACTGCGCAGACGGGCCCGGTCGTGTCCGCGCCCCGTCCCTTGCCCGACCGCCTGCCGACTGTGCTGACCACCGGCTATCTCGCCGACGCGTACCTCGGAGGCCGTACCCGGCAGGCCGGCATCCGTCTCAGCCAGGCCGTGCAGCGCACGCTCACCGATGGAGAATCCCGATGATCCTCACCGGCCCCGAGATCGCCCAGGCCACGGCCGACGGCCGCATCCGCATCTCCCCGTTCGAGCCGACGCAGGTGAACCCGAACAGCTACAACGTCCGTCTCGGCGGGACCCTGCTCACGTACACCGCACACACCCTGGACGCCCACCGGCCGAACGCCACCGAGTCGATCGAGATCGGTCCGGACGGCTTCGAGCTCCAACCCGGCCAGCTCTACCTCGGCCACACGATCGAGGAGGTCGGCTCGGACACCTTCGTGCCCCTGCTCTTCGGCCGCTCCTCGGTCGGCCGCCTCGGCCTGTTCGTCGAGATCACCGCGCCCATCGGGGACATCGGTTTCCACGGCCAGTGGACGCTCATGCTCTCCCCGATCCGGCCGCTGCGCGTGTACCCGGGCATGCGGATCGGCCAGATCATGTTCTTCGTTTCGGTCGGTCCGGTGGCGCTCTACGCGGGCAAGTACCAGTCGTCCGCCGGCCCACAGCCCTCCGCGTACTGGCGGGACCTCGCCGCCCTCGGGGCGGTGGCCTCGTGATCCTCACCGGCCCCGCCATCGCCTCAGCCAGAGCCGCTGGCGAGATCACCATCGAGCCGTACGAGCCGCGGAGGATCTCCCCCAACGCCTACGACTGGCGTCTCGGCGACACCCTGCGCTTCCACGACGGCTCCCTGGACGCGGCGAGGCCGACCGACTTCCAGGAGGCGCCGATCCCCGAGTCCGGGTACGTGCTGCGGCCGGAGGTCCTCTACCTGGGGACGACGTACGAGCGGACCGGCTCGGAGGCGTACGCGCAGTTCCTCAACGGTGACCGGACGATCGGGGCGCTCGGCATCTGGGTCCACGTCTCCGCTCCCCTCGGGCACCAGGGCCACGCCATTCGCTGGACCCTGGAGATCCGAGCGAGCCGACCGGTCCGGGTCTACCCGCGCATGACCTTCGGGAAGCTGGTCTTCCTCCAGGCCCTCGGCGCCACTGCCAGCTACCAGAACCACGGCCTCAAATACCGGGCCAGCCAGGGCATCGAAACGTCCCGCCTCTACGAGGAGAACCCGGGAGGCCCCGCGTGAACCCCACCGTCGTCACCGCCCTCGACCTGCCGTTCCCGAGCCCTGGCGGAAGCGTCGAGCTCTTCCTGGACCTGTACACCGGCCGCGTTCCCCTCCTGCCCGCCCGCGCCTTCATGCTCGCGCCCGAGCGCAGGGGGCTGCGGCCGCCCATGCCGGCGGGTCTGGAGCTGGTGCAGGCTCCGGGAAAGTGCCTGACCGGTTACGCCTTCCGCCGCTACGTCGCCACCCTCCAGCGGGCCCTGGTCGAGGCGGTAGATCCGGATGACGCCGGAGTCCTGCATCTGCAGCACCTGGCCTTCGGCGCCACGCCGGCCCTGCTCAGAGCCTTCCCGAAACGCCCTCGGATCGCCCTGGTCCACGGGACCGACCTCCTCTTCGCCGAAACGCACCCCGAACAGTTGGCCACCCTGCGCGAGGCAGCCTGGGCCGCCGACGCGATCGTGGTGCCGACCGGCGCAATGGCGGACCGACTACTCCTCCTCGCCCCCGATACCCGACGCCGCAAGATCGAGAAGATCCCCTGGGGCATCCCCGACCACCTCATCGCCACCCCTCCCCCACGGCGCCGGAACCAGCCCTCCAGCCACCTGCGGATCCTGTACGCCGGCCGCCTCACCCCCGAGAAGGGCTTCGACACCCTCCTCTCAGCCCTCCCCCTCACCCAGTCTGCCGAGCTGTCCATCGCCGCACCCCGAGCTGAATTCCACGCCCTTCGCCCCCGCCTCCACCAGCGCGGGGTACACGTCCACTACCTCGGCTGGCTACGCCGACCACAGCTCTGGAGGACCTTCGCCGACCACGACGTCCTAGTGATGCCCTCCACGACACTGGAGGCCATGGGCCTCGTGGCGCTCGAAGCCCAGGCATGCGGGCTTCCCGTCCTCTACCAACCCGTTCCCGGTCTCACCGAGGCACTGGGAGGCGCCGGTCTCGCCACCGACTTCGCCGACCCGCACGCCGTCGCCCGGGAACTCGACCGCCTCCGCACCAGCCCCGGCCTCCTGCCGGCGCTCCGCGCGGCCGGCGCCACCAACGCGACCCGCTTCCCTCTGAGCGCCACCGCCAAAGCCCTCGCCGACCTCGGCAGGCGACTCGCCTGATCACCCGTGGCGCACCCCCACGAGGTCTGGCCGTCTCACTACGATCGGAACACCATGACGCTCGACATCCCGCGCATTGAGCAGCTCCTCCAGGACGGCGTCCGCGACCGGGTCTACCCGGGAGCCGTCTGGGCCGTCGGCAACGCCTCCGGCACGACGGCGAGCGGGGCGGTCGGCCTCCTCGACCCGACCCGACCCGACGAGCCGATGCGGCTCGACACCGTCTTCGACATCGCCAGCCTCACCAAGATCGTCGCCGTGTGGGCCGTCATCGGCGCCCTCGTCGAAGAGGGCAAGCTCCAGCTCCACACCCCGCTCGGTACCTTCTGGCCCGAGGTCACCGGCCACCCGCTCGCGCAGGTCACCACCCACGAGCTCCTGACCCACACCGCCGGCCTGCCTCTGCGCGCCAACCTCAAGAACCTGTACGGCACCGACCCCCAGGACATCCGCGACGGCGTCCTCCATGAGGCCCTCCATCGCGCCCCCAGCGAGGCCGTCGAGTACACCGACCGAGCTGCCCTGATCCTCGGCTACCTGGCCGAGTACCTCGCTGGTCAGCCCCTCGACCAACTGGCCACAAGCCGAATCTGGGACCCCCTCGGCATGACCGAGACCCGCTTCGCCCCTCTGCCTGCGGACATGATCGCCCGCTGCGCCCCCACCGAACTCGACGAGGAAACCGGCACTCACCTCAAAGGCACCGCCCACGACTTCTCCGCCCGCCTCCTCGGCGGCACCTGCGGCATCGCCGGCACCTTCTCCACCCTCGCCGACCTCGGCCGCTTCCTGCGCCACATGCTCAACCCGGCCCAAGCCGCGTTCGGCCCGGCCTGGATCAGCGACTCCCTCCGCACTCGCACCGGCGAACTGGCACCCGCCCGCGGCCTCTTCTGGCACCCCGCACCTGGCACCGAGCTGCGGGAAGACATCTGGGTCCACTACGGCTTCACCGGCACCGCTATGTGGATCAGTCCAGCCCAACGCCTCTGGGCCGTCCTCCTGACCAACAAGCTCTTCCTCTCTCGCGATCGGGAACCGTTGGCCTCTATCCGAGGCGCCTTCCGATCGGCTGCCTTCTCCTGACCCTGCCAACAGCTGTGCGGCGGACCAGATCGGGGCTGTACATCGGAGTTGGCGTCGGCTCTGTGCCCAGCGTGCATCCTGTTTCTGCGCGTGACCCGCAGGGTTCCGCGCTGGATCTACACGCCGCTCGACTCAGGCACCAGCTCCGCCATCACGGTCTGCGGCAGCGACGGGTTGGCGGCAGCCGCCTCCACCACTCGCCAGTCGTCGTCGGCAAGCAGTTCGACGATGACCCGCGGCGGCAGGGCCGGGTGCCCGGCAGCTATCGGCCGTGCCTGTCTGTCTGCCAAGCACGCGAGAAGTGCCGGGCTCGTCGCAGCGCGGTGCCGGGCGACCTCGCGCAGTGCCTTCTGAACCGGCGGTACGTGTCTGGTCAGGTCCTCAAGCAGCGCCGGCGACGCATCCGGGTTTGCCGCCACCTTGGCGACGACCCGGACTCCATGGCGGTCGACCATGGTCCGCAGCTGATCCTCCGAGAGGCCCGGGTGCGGCGCGATGGACTTGACCACCTTCGCGTCGAGGTCGGCGGCCAGCACGTCGCGGATCTCGGGTGGCAGATCGCGCCGCTCGGCCAGGAGCATCCGCACCACCGGATTCGACGACCTCGACAGCTCCTCGACCTCGACGGGAGAAGCAGCGGCAATACGCGGCAGCAGAGCCGAACCGATCTTGACAGTGGCGGCCAGGCCGGCGAGGACGTCGAGCGGCACACGGACGTTGTGCGCGAGTCTGCGCTGTACGTCGTGGCCACGGTCTGCAGCCAGCACCCTGATCAGGGCGTCGTCGATCGTAGGGTTCTCCGCGAGTTCGGCTCGAACGCTGGGAACGGAATCACCGGCGAGCCTCACCCCCACCAGCGGCGGCAGATCTGGGCGGGCGGCGAGCCGACAACGCAGCAGCGTCGACCGGTGCTCGACGAACCGGAGAAGAGCCTCGACAGGCGTGGCGGGGTTCCGCAGTGCCTGCTCCGCCATCTCATGGACGGTGGACTCGTGGGAGCCGTCGCATGAGGCACCAGGCCACAGTTCGCAGTCGAGCCGAGGGCACTGCGGATCGTGTACGAAGGGCGTCTCCTCGGTGTCGCAGACCAGGCACCGCTCTGCCGGAGGCAGCCCCTCGCCAGTGATCAGCATCGCAAGCACCTCTGGTGGCGTCGCCTCGTTGGCCGCCACCGCGCGGCGGACCTCAGCATGCGGATGCCACGCAAGTCGGGCGGCCACGTCCGCCGTCGTCCACAACGCGAGTTCCGCGACGACCCGGACGTCCGGGTCGGCGGCAAGCGTCTCCTGCACTTCGGCCGGAAGTCCGGGGCAGGCAGCTAGCTTCTCCCGGCGCTCGACGTCCAAGTCCTCGGCGAAGAGTCGTGCCCACTCCAGGTCGCCAGAGTGCTCGCCGAGCAGGGCGAGCGCGGCTTGCGGCTGTGTGACAGGGTCGACGTCTGCGGCGGTCAGCCGGCCCTCGTACGCAAGTCGCACAGCGCTCTCTTCGACCCGCGCGGCCAGGTCGACCGCCTGCTCATGGCTGAGGTCCGGGCGACTGGCTAGGCCCTCGGCGATGTCCGCGTCCGCGACCGCGATCAGGCGCCCGACCAACTCGAAGGGCAGGGCCGCATTGACGGCGAGCCCGCACAGTGCATGGTTCACAGGAAGACATACTGCCCGGACCGTGGTCGAACGTCCGGTCGATTTCGACGTCGACAAGCTGGCGCCACCGGCCTCAAGGGCTTCACATGGCTGTTGGGTAGCACCAGCCGACTGTCCAACCGAGATTGCCGTACCCCCTGCCCACTGACACAGGGGCACTCCCTCAAACTAGACGGGCGCGAGGTCGTTCAGAGCACCACGGAGTGCCGTGCCAGCACCAGGTGCTGCCGCAGCCACTTTCCTCAGGTCTTCACCGGTCAAGTACCTGTAGCTCTGGGGCGGATGGAATGGTCCGGAGGCCCGAAGGGCGGCCAACGGTACGGGGTCCTCGAAGATAATCGGCTCTTCGAGTGACAAACCGCTGGCCCGGGTCGCGCCGCTCATGTACTCGTCGTACTCGCGTCGGCTGATTCCAGCGCTCGCACGGCTGGCCGACCAGACCTCGCGGGGGGAAGCGACCTGCACGGAGGCGATCCGCGCCATGCCCACGATGGCCATCGTGGGCGCGGTCGCATAGAGGAGTACCGGGGTTCCAGGTGGGGCGGCGACGCGTTGACGGCGCACTTCGACCGTCTTGGTCCCGGCCAGGATCGCCGTGGCGAACCGAGGGTGGACGGACAGCAGCATCGCGCGCTCCGGATCGCTCACGTCTTTCGGTGCCCCTCTTCGTACACGGCCTGGAACAGCGTGCTACTGATCTTCGATAGCGACATCAGCGACAACGGTAGCCCCAGCCCCTTGGCCAACGCGGACAATCGCGAATGCGTCACCTGTACGGGAAAGATCTCCGTGTCCGAGAACCTCAACGCCATGACCTTGCCCGCTGGTTCGGCTTTCGCCCGCACTTCGGCACGACCATATACGCCCAGGTGTTCGAATCGCGAGAAGAGGGTGTCAGGATCGCCGACGACCACCTCGTCCAGCCGCGAACAGCCGATCACCATCTTGCCCTGCTGCCCGGCGGTCCCTCCGCTGACGTACCAAAGGATCCGGCCAGGGACGCTCTCCCCGCGGCGACCGGCAGACCGGTAGTAGACGTGCTCACGGCTGATGCCGATCACGTCGTCACGCGGCACGAGCATGGCCGGCACGTTGAACAGCTCCGTGGACCAGCGGGGCTGTACGGGAGCGATGAAGGAAGGCAGAGCCGTGTCGATGAGCTTTGCCGGCCACCACACTCGCTCGGCCACGCTCGCGATCTCAGGCGACACCTGAGCCGGCAGGCGCGGTGTCGTACGCCCGACGCGTGCCGCGATGGCTCCTGCCGCCTCGGAGACGGCCTCGGCCGGTCCGCACAGGTCGACGATGAGGGCCGTGAAGCCGCTCTCGCCCTCGGTGAATCCGTCGGCGCCCGCAGCTGACATGGCAGCCTGGGAGAGGTACGGATCGACGATGCGGACGACCTGCGCGCCTCGTTCCCGCCCCAGCCGCTTCAGCATGAAGAACAGCTGCCGGGCAAGCGTCTCCTCCAGTGGGTGTGCCGCGGTCCGCAGGAAGGCGACGTTCAATGTACGGCCGTCCAGGGCCCAGGCGTACAGGGCGGCCGGATGTCCGTCACCGTCCCGGAGCAGCTCCCTTCGCCACAACACTCCGTCGGTGCCAAGGGCC
The DNA here is from genome assembly GCF_055582325.1 of Streptomyces sp. NPDC042100. Classification (NCBI taxonomy): domain Bacteria; kingdom Bacillati; phylum Actinomycetota; class Actinomycetes; order Kitasatosporales; family Streptomycetaceae; genus Streptomyces; species Streptomyces sp. NPDC042100. Next base: position 160,312 of record NZ_JBVJDK010000006.1, on the reverse strand, counting down.
TTCAGCCTTTCCGCGAAGGCGGTACCGCTGTCGCCGTCGGCCTGCTCGAAGAAGGCGACCAGCTCCCCTTCGCTTCCGGACGCGACCTCCTCGGCGGAGAACGCCGTGCCCATGAGATCCGCCGGGCGATAGACCTGGGCTTGGCGGAGTTCGTCCACATGAAGGGTCACCATGGCCGGCGAGACGACCCTGACGCGTGCTACTTCCCAGGCGATGTCGGCCAGCCGCTCCAGCTCAGGATCACGCGTCACCAGCACTTGCAGACCCGCACAGGACGTCTCGGCCACGTACCGCAGTCGGGCACGTAGCGTGCCGTCGATCGGCGCTTCCGGCAGTTCCTTGCTGACTGCCGTGGCCAACTCCTGCTGGCGGGCCGATACCGCGGCCGCATCGGGAGACGCGGAGCGAAGCCGGGAAAGACCGTTGCGTTGATGCTTCCTCTCTTCGCGGTTCTCGATCTCCCGCACGTCGAGGAGGAGCTGCGGTGTGTACGTGAGCTCGATCAGGTCTGCGAGCCATCCGGCCTCAAGGGCCCTCGACTCCTCGACAGCCCGCTCGGCACCCGTGCCGCGAAGCCCGGAGAAGACGCTGTAGTCGACCGTCACGATCAGCAGGGCGTCGCTCTGTGCCTCGGTGAACAGATCCTCGTGACCGAGGTCAAGCCACCAGGTATCGAGGGTCTCCTGATCACCACCCCGTCCGAGCCCCTCGCCCTTCGGTACGAAGCCGAGACCGCTCCACATGGAACTGAGCCCATAGTCCCGGCGGCATCTGGCCCGGATGCCGAGCCGGTGTCCTTGACGACGGCGAAGCTCCGCGATCAAGAGCCCAGCGATCCCGTTCCCTCGGCGTTCCTCTGCCACACACAGATGCACGAGACGCACGTACTGGCTACGCTTGGGCAACCCGAAAAGCGCGTAGCCGACGAGCTCGTCCCCCTCCAGCGCGACCAGCAGCCCACCGTCGTCCGCGTACTTTCGGTAAGCGGGTGGCGTGAGCAGGCCCAGACGCTTCGTGTACCGGTCGCCCAGGGCGATGGCGGCACTGAGTAGGTCCGGCTGCTCTCCCGTCACTGGCAGCACTTTGATCGCCATCTGCATCCCCTCCGGTTCGATCACCGCCCCAAGCGCATACTGCCTAAACCGGAGCGGCCAAGCCGCTGATTGATCAGAACCGGCTAGTGGCGGGAGACCTACGGTGCGGGACTCGTCACCACCCTCCAACTGGTATGGGCCCGTCAGATGAGTGGTGGGGTTCGTTCTCGGCTGCATACTGGTCCCCGATGACGAAAGTGCTCGCGCATTCGGGGCATTCGGCGTGGCCGAACAGCCAGGTGATCCCCTCTGCCAACTGGGCAAAGCCGAGGTCACGGGCTGTTTCGTGCATCCATGCAGCCAAGCCGTCAAGGTCGCTCGGGTCGGCTTGCTGGAGAGGGCGGCGGCGGATGTCTCCCTGGTCCCAGTCGCGATGGGCCGAGTAGCGGCCGTAGATACCGATCGCGATGGTGACGCTGAGGTGGCAGTGAGGGCAGCCGACCTCGTAGAAGCCGTCTTCGAAGTCGTACTCGGCCAGGCTCCACACGCTCGCCCCGGCGAATGCGAGATGAGCGCGGAAGAGGGCCATCGCGGTCGCCGTTGGCAGGTCATTGTCGTTGAGGCGCTGGGAGACCATCTGTTTCAATTCGACGATCACCGGAGCCAAGGTCCTGATGAGGTCGTCAGCGCCGTGGTCCTGATGGATCCCCGCCATGATCGCTCCGGCCAGGTCCAACGCCCGGTCCACGGCAGTCGTCTCACCGGCGCGGGCGATATCCCGAAGGTACGGGAGTGCGGCAAAGCTCGCTGCCGAGACTGCAAGCCCCTCGGTAGCCAGGAGGTGCCAGAGCTCTTGCCATGCCTCCTCATCGCTGGACGGCGATCGCAGAACCCGCTCGAGAACGGGCGGAACCTCGTCATATGGTCCGCGCCCGTACCTCGGCAACCGCCACTCGATCATCCGCCGATTCAAGCATGGGGCCGCGGCAGCGAGGATACGTAGCGGACCTGTGGGCGTTCAGCAGGTCTCGTCGAACTTCACTGCGGTCAAGGCGACAGGCTGGCCGTCGAGCTTGGTGCCGGCAGTCGGCTCCTGGGTGCAGACCTGCCAGTTGGACTCCATGAGGACCATTCGGCCCGCGGGGGATGCATCGGTGACTGTGAGACTCGTGGATGCGTCGAGGGCCTGGCGGGCGACCTTGACGGACTTCCCGCTGAAGTCAGGCACGGTATTTGCGGTCTCCGGCCGGCTCGCGCCCTGATCCTTGCCGGGGCAGTCCTTCCCGCCAATGGCGACAGGGCACGAGTGGCTGACGAGCTCCGCCACCACCTCTCGGTCGTGGAAGGGTCCTGACTCCCCCCACCGGGGGGCAGGACGGTCACGGTGTTCGTCGCGCCCGGCCGACCCCCGGTCCTGACACTCCATCAGAACGAGCGTCAAATGAGCGTCACGAGCGTCATCTCAGCGTCAAGATATCGCCCGTAACGCCCACACGGCACATACCGCGCACCCACAAAACCCCAGCTCACGCGTCCTTCTTCACCGGCTCCAGAATCGCCACGCACTCCACATGGTGCGTCATCGGGAACAGGTCGAACGCCCGCAGCGTCCGCACCCGGTAGCCGCCCTCGCGGAAGTAGCCGAGGTCGCGGGCCAGGGCCGCCGGGTCGCAGGCGACGTAGGCGATGCGGCGGGCGCCCAGCTTGGCGAGGTGCTGGACGGTCTGCTTGCCGGCGCCGGCGCGGGGCGGGTCCAGGACGATCAGGTCGACCTCGGTGATGCCCGTGCGCGGCAGGACCGACTCGACCTTGCCCTGTTCGATGCGGACGCGCGGGAAGTCGGCCAGGTTGTGGCGGGCGTCCTCGACGGCGCGCTTGCCGGACTCGATGCCGAGGACCGCGCCCTGGTCGCCGACGCGGTCGGCGAGGGCGCCCGCGAAGAGGCCGACGCCGCAGTAGAGGTCCAGGGCGGTCTCGCCCTTGCGGGGCGTCAGGCCCTGCATCACGGCGAGCATCAGGGTCTGCGCGGCCTTCGGGTGGACCTGCCAGAAGCCGCCGCTGCCGACGCGGTAGGTGCGCTCGTCGGCGCGCTCGCGGACGAAGCCCCGGCCGTGCACGCGGTGGACGCCGCCGTCCTTCTCGTCGACGCGCAGCACGGAGGCCGGCTTGTCGAGCTCGACGAGGGGGAGGCGGGCGCCGGGGCGCGGGGTGAGGATGACCTGGCGGTCGTGGGAGCCCGAGGCGGCGATGGCCTCGACCGAGGCCATGCCCTCCCAGGTGCGCTTCTCGACGCCCAGCTCGGAGACGCCCTCGGCGGCGATCATGCAGTGGTCGACGACCTCGACCTCGTGCGAGCGGTGCTTGCGCAGCCCCGCGTGGCCGTCGGCGTCGATCGCGTACTGGACGCGGGTGCGCCACTTCGGGACCTCGCCCGCGGGCAGCTTGTCGCCGTCGGCGGGGACGACCGTGCCGTCCCAGCCGGCCTCCTCGGGGGTCAGGCCCGCGAGCCGCTGGAGCTGCTCGGCGAGCACCTCGCCCTTGAGGCGGCGCTGGGCGCCCGGCTTGGCGTGCTGCCAGTCGCAGCCGCCGCACTTGCCGGGGCCGGCGAAGGGGCAGGGCGCCTCGATGCGGTCCTTGGACGGGTCCAGGATCTCGACCGCGTCGGCGCGCAGGAAGCGGGAGGTCTCCTCGCCCTCGGTGATCCGGACGCGGACCCGCTCGCCGGGCAGGGCGTGGCGGACGAAGAGGACGCGGCCCGCGTCCGTGCGGGCGATGCAGTGACCACCGTGGGCGACCGGGCCGACCTCGACCTCGTACTCTTCCCCGACCAGCGAAGCAACGGGCACGTTCTGCATGACGGGGGGACTCCAAGAGACGAGAGCGGTGGGCTGCCGTTCGGGACGGCAGCCCACCAGTCTAGTTGCTCTTTTCGGCCGGAACCTTCGCGGCACCCTTCTCGACCGGTCCGCGTCGGACCGCTCCGGGGGCGTTCCAGTCCTGGCGCTTGCGGGCCCGCTTCTTGGCGGCCTCGGAGGACTGGAGCTGGTACGGGACCGAGGTCACCATCACACCCGGCGTGAAGAGCAGCCGGCCCTTGAGGCGCAGGGCGCTCTGGTTGTGCAGGATGTGCTCGTACCAGTGGCCGACCACGTACTCGGGGATGTAGACCGCGACGGCGTCCCGCGGGCTCTCCTTCCGCAGGTTCTTGACGTAGTCGATGACCGGGCGGGTGATCTCGCGGAACGGGGAGTCGAGGATCTTCAGCGGCACGTTGATGCCGCGCCGCTCCCACTCCTCCTTCAGCGCCTTGGTCTCGGCCGGGTCGACGTTGACGGTGAGCGCCTCCAGCTCGTTGGCGTGCATGAGCTTGGCGTACGCGAGAGCGCGCAGCGTGGGCTTGTGCAGCTTGGAGACGAGCACGACGGACCGGACCCGGGAGGGGCGGACGTATTCGTCGGGGCGCTCCTCGGCGGCGGCGATCTCGGCGGCCACGGAGTCGTAGTGGCGGCGGATCGCGGTCATCGTCACGTAGAAGATCACCATGCCGAGCAGGGCGACCCAGGCGCCGTGGGTGAACTTGGTGGCGAGGACGACGACGAGGACGAGGCCCGTGAAGAAGGCGCCGAAGGTGTTGATCGCGCGGGAGCGGATCATGTGGCGGCGCTTGGCGGGGTCCTTCTCGGTGCGCAGGTGCCGGTTCCAGTGCCGGACCATGCCGATCTGGCTGAGGGTGAAGGAGACGAAGACGCCGACGATGTAGAGCTGGATCAGCCGGGTCGAGTCGGCCCCGTAGATCACCACGAGCAGGGCCGCGGCGCCGGCCAGCAGCACGATGCCGTTGGAGAAGGCGAGGCGGTCGCCGCGGGTGTGCAGCTGGCGGGGCAGGTAGCGGTCCTGGGCGAGGATCGAGCCGAGGAGCGGGAAGCCGTTGTACGCCGTGTTGGCGGCCAGGAAGAGGACGAGCGCGGTCGCGGCGGCGAGCAGCACGAAGAAGAACGTTCCGTGGCCGAAGACGGCGGCGGCGACCTGCGAGATGACCGGGTCCTGGACGTAGCCCTCGCCGACGGGCACGCCGTTGAGCAGCAGGTCCTGGGCGGGCTTCTCGGCCATCCGGACGTTGGTGGCCATGGCCAGGAAGATGATGCCGCAGAACATGGTGACGGCGAGGCCGCCCATGAGCGCGAGGGTGCTGGCCGCGTTCTTCGACTTGGGCTTGCGGAAGGCGGGCACGCCGTTGGAGATGGCCTCGACGCCGGTGAGGGCGGCACAGCCGGAGGAGAAGGCGCGCAGCAGCAGGAAGACCAGGGCGAATCCGGCCAGTCCCTGGTGCTCGGGCTTGATCTCCAGGTCGGCGGTGGGGGCGGCCATGGTGTCGCCGAGGACGAGACCGCGCCAGGCGCCCCAGATGATCATGGCGAAGACGCCGAAGACGAAGACGTACGTCGGGATGGCGAAGAGGCCGCCGGACTCCTTGACGCCGCGCAGGTTCATCAGGGTGAGCAGCACGATCACCGCGACGGCGGCGAGGACCTTGTGCTCGACGACGAAGGGGACGGCGGAGCCGAGGTTCTCGATGCCGGAGGAGATCGAGACGGCGACGGTGAGGACGTAGTCGACGAGCAGGGCACTCGCGACGGTCAGTCCCGCCTTGGGCCCGAGGTTGGTGGTGGCGACCTCGTAGTCGCCGCCGCCGCTCGGGTACGCGTGCACGTTCTGCCGGTAGGAGGCCACGACCGTGAACATCAGGACCACGACGGCCAGGGCGATCCACGGACTGAAGTGGTAGGCCGACAGGCCCGCGATCGAGAGGACCAGGAGGACCTCGCCCGGGGCGTACGCCACCGAGGACAGCGGGTCGGAGGCGAAGACGGGGAGGGCGATGCGCTTCGGGAGGAGAGTCTCGCCGAGCTTGTCGCTGCGCAGGGCCCGCCCGATCAGGATCCGTTTGGGCACGTCGGTCAGTTTGGACACGCAGAGGATCGTAAGCGTTCGAAAAGAGCCACGCCGACCACCACCCCCGATCGGCACGGAATCTCTCTGGATACCACCTCAAGGGAGAGCTGGGCAGATGCCGTGTCCCGTGGTGACACGCCCCTGACGCGGTCTTGACGCATTCCTAACGAGGGCTGCGTGAGGTCCCCGTCTTCGTTGCCGCATAAGCTCGGACCGGACAGTGCGTACGCACGCGTCCGCCCTCGGTCCGGGCCAGTCGGGCCGGGCCGGCCGAGCCGCCCCGAGGGGGCGGCGCGGGACGGCATGGGACCGTATGGACCCGTATGGACTGACCGTACGGGCCCTAGGGGACCGCCTACGTGGCCGAAAAGTGCGGCCGAGTACATGGCCGACCAGGCCAGGAAAGTTGTGAGAAGCGTGTTTTCGCAGGTCAGCAGGGCGATCAGGAGTGCGGGGTAAGGGGACGTGCACATCGTCATCATGGGCTGCGGGCGCGTGGGAGCCGCTCTCGCGCAGACCCTGGAGCAGCAGGGCCACACCGTCGCGGTCGTGGACCAGGACCCGACGGCCTTCCGGCGTCTGGGCTCGAGCTTCGGCGGCCGTCGCGTCACGGGCGTGGGCTTCGACCAGGACACGCTCCGCGAGGCGGGGATCGAGGAGGCCGGTGCCTTCGCCGCGGTGAGCAGCGGTGACAACTCGAACATCATCGCCGCGCGGGTCGCGCGCGAGATGTTCGGCATCGAGAACGTCGCCGCCCGGATCTACGACCCTCGGCGTGCCGAGGTCTACCAGCGCCTGGGCATCCCGACCGTCGCGACGGTCCGCTGGACCGCCGACCAGATGCTGCGGCGGCTGCTGCCGTCGGGCGCCGAGCCGCTGTGGCGTGACCCGAGCGGCGGAGTACAGCTCGCCGAGGTGCACACCTCCCCCGCGTGGATCGGCCACAAGGTCAGCCGGCTCCAGGAGGAGACCGGGGTGCGCGTGGCATTTCTCACCCGGCTGGGCGAAGCGATTCTGCCGACCTCGCAGACGGTGCTGCAGGAGGGCGACCTCGTGCACGTGATGATGCGGACGGACGAGATCGACAAGGTCGAGGCGGCCTTCGCCGAGGGTCCCGAGGAGGGCGGTCACTGATGCGTGTCGCTATTGCAGGCGCGGGCGCCGTGGGCCGTTCCATCGCGGGCGAGCTCCTGGAGAACGGGCACGAGGTCCTCCTCATCGACAAGGCGCCGACCGCCATCTCGGTGGAGCGGGTGCCGCAGGCGGAGTGGCTGCTGGCCGACGCCTGCGAGATCACCTCGCTCGACGAGGCGGCCCTGCAGCGCTGCAACGTCGTCATCGCGGCGACCGGCGACGACAAGGTGAACCTGGTCGTCTCGCTGCTCGCGAAGACCGAGTACGGCGTGCCGCGCGTGGTCGCCCGGGTCAACAACCCGAAGAACGAGTGGCTGTTCAACGAGGCGTGGGGCGTGGACGTCGCCGTCTCGACGCCGCGCCTGATGTCGGCCCTGGTCGAGGAGGCGGTGAGCGTCGGCGACCTGGTCCGGCTGCTGCGCTTCAGCCACGGCGACGCCAACCTGGTGGAGCTGACCCTGCCGCCGGAGTCCGCGATCGCGGGCACCGCGGTGGGTGACGTGGCCTGGCCGCAGGACACCTCGCTGGTCACGATCATCCGCGGCTCGCGGGTCCTCACGCCGAGCCCGGAGGAGACCCTGGAGGCGGGCGACGAGCTGCTGTTCGTGGCCACCCAGGCGCGCGAGGAGCAGTTGGAGGACCTGCTGTCGGTCCGCCGCGGTCCGAACGACTAGGGCCTGTCGTCACGAGCCGGGTCCCTGACGAGGGACACCGCCGTACGGGAAGGGGCCCGGGACCTGTGACAGGTCCCGGGCCCCTTCCCGTACGCGCGGATACGTACGCGCGCTTCGCTCACGCCTCGGGACGCCCCTGGGCGGCGGCCTGGCGGGCTGCTTCCTCGGCCTTCGCGGCCTTCTCCGCCTTCTCGGCCTTCTCGGCCCGCTCCTCGGCCTCCATCTCGGCGAAGACGTCGATCGGCGGCGGCGCCTTGGCGAGGAACACCCAGGTCAGATAGACCGCGAGCAGGAACGGCGGGATCTTCAGGGCGACCAGGACCCAGCCGAGCTGGGTGGTGTCGGCCCACCAGTACAGCGGGAAGAGGATCGCGCACTTGCCGAGCAGGATCAGGCCCCAGGCCCAGCTGGCCTTGGCGTACGCCTTCTTGCGGCCGGGGTTGCGGGTGCGCCAGGAGAGGTTCTCCTTGAAGACCGGGCCCAGGATGACGCCGATCAGCGGCACGCCGGCGAGGGTCGTGACGATGTACGCGAGGGCGAGGCCCAGCGTGTAGAGCATGCCCGGCAGGTAGAAGTCCTTGGCATTGCCGGTCATCATCGCGAAGACCACGCCGAAGGCGACGCCGAAGACGCCGCTGAAGGCGTGCTTGACGGTGTCGCGGCGGATCAGCCGGACGGCGACGAGGACGAGCGAGACCGCGAGGGCGGCGATGGCCGAGGAGCGCAGGTCCTTGTTGATCGTGTAGATCGTGACGAAGAGGAGGCCCGGCAGGACCGTCTCCACCATGCCGCGCACTCCGCCGAACGCCTCGAAGAGGGCCGCCTCGGTCACGGCCTTGTCGGCCTGGGCGTCCTGGTCGGGCGTGGGCTTCTCGGTGGTCGGCTTGTCGACTGACCTCACCGGCTACTCCTGTCCGAGCGGTCGCAGCTCGTATTTGGGGTTGAAGAGGACCCGCCGGCCGTGGCTCATGGAGATCCGGCCGGAGGCGATCAGCTTGCGTCCCGGCTCGATGCCCACGATGGAACGGCGGCCCAGCCACACGACGTCCAGCGGCGCCGTGCCGTCGAACAGCTCGGCCTCCAGCGCGGGCACACCGGCCCTCGGACGCAGGGTGACCGTCCGCAACGTACCAGTCACCTTGACTATCTGGCGGTCGGAGCAGTCGCAGATGCGCGTGCAGCCCGACGCGACGGAGTCCTCCTGGAGCTCCACCGACTCCAGCTCCTCCTGAGAGGTGGACAGGCGGTCGAGCATCCGGCGGAAGCGCCCGGCCGGCTTCTCAGTACGGGGTGCAGCACTCATACAGAAAGCGTACCGGCCGCCGCCGACACCGAACTCAGTGTTCGAAGCGGTAACCCATGCCCGGTTCGGTGACGAAGTGCCGCGGGTGCGAGGGGTCCTGCTCCAGCTTGCGCCGCAGCTGTGCCATGTAGACCCGGAGATAGTTGGTCTCGGTGCCGTACGAGGGTCCCCAGACCTCCTGGAGGAGCTGCTTCTGACTGACCAGGCGCCCGCTGTTGCGGACCAGGACCTCCAGGAGGTGCCACTCGGTCGGGGTGAGCCGTACGTCCTTGCCGTCGCGGTGCACCTTCTTGGCGGCCAGGTCGACGGTGAAGTCCTGCGTCTCGACGACCACGACGCCGTCCTCGCCGCCTCCGACGGGCTCGGCCCTGCGGACGGCGGCGCGCAGCCGGGCCAGCAGCTCGTCCATGCCGAAGGGCTTGGTGACGTAGTCGTCGGCGCCCGCGTCGAGCGCCTCGACCTTCTCGTCGGAGGTCTGCCGGGCGGAGAGCACCAGGATCGGCACCCGGGTCCAGCCGCGCAGGCCCTTGATGACCTCGACGCCGTCCATGTCGGGCAGCCCGAGGTCGAGGACGACGACGTCGGGGTGGCGCTCGGCGGCGAGCCGGAGTGCGGTGGCGCCGTCGGGGGCGGCGTCGACCTCGTACTTGCGCGCCTTGAGGTTGATCACCAGGGCGCGGACGATCTGAGGCTCGTCGTCGACCACAAGGACCCGGGTCATGAAGGGGTGCCTTCCTTGTCGTTGCTACGGGGCAGGGTGCGGGAGTGGGGAGGGTGCGGGGATGCGGGGTACGGGATACGGGGCGGGGTACGGCGAGCGTAAGGGCGTGGCGGGGTGGCGGGCGCGCCGGTCAGGTCATGATGTGCGCCGGCATCGGCGGGGCGGCGGTGTCGGGGGGCAGGGGTCCGACGGTCCTGAGGGTGAGGACCATGGTCAGGCCGCCGCCCGGGGTGTCCTCGGCGGTGATGGTGCCGCCCATGGCCTCCACGAAGCCGCGGGCGACCGCGAGGCCGAGGCCCACGCCGGCTCCGCGCGGGGCGTCGCCGAAGCGCTGGAAGGGCTCGAATATGCCGTCCTTGGCCTCGTCGGGGACGCCGGGGCCGCGGTCCGTCACGCGCACTTCGAGGCGCTCGCCGAGGACGCTGGCGCCGACCGCGACGGGGATGCCGTCGGGGCTGTACTTGACGGCGTTCTCGACGATGTTGGCGACGGCCCGCTCCAGGAGTCCCCGGTCGACGGCGACCATGGGCAGGGTCTCCGGGATGTCGAGCTCGACGCTGCCGTCGGGGACGCCGCCGAGGGCCATCGGCACCACCTCGTCGAGGTCGGTGGCGCGGATGAGCGGGGTGACCGTGCCGGTCTGGAGCCGGGACATGTCGAGGAGGTTGCCGACCAGGTGGTCGAGGCGGTCGGCACCGTCCTCGATGCCCTCCAGGAGCAGGGCCTGGTCCTCCTCGGACCACTCGACGTCGTCGGAGCGGAGCGAGGTCACGGAGGCCTTGATGCCGGCGAGCGGGGTGCGCAGGTCGTGGCTGACGGCGGCCAGCAGGGAGGTGCGGATCTTGTTGCCCTCGGCCAGCTTGCGGGCCTCCTCGGCCTGGTCGAGCAGGCGCTGGCGGTCCAGGACGACGACCGCCTGGGCGGCGAAGGCGCCGAGCACCCGGCGGTCCTCGGCGGGCAGCACCCGGCCGCTGAGCGCGAGCGCCAGGTGGTCGCCGACGGGCATGTCGACGTCCGCGTCCTCGGGCCGGGACACCGGCCGCCCGCCGACGCTCGCCGCGCAGGTCCAGGGTTCGAGGTCGCCCGCCCGTTCGAGCAGGGCGACGGACTCCATGGAGAAGGTCTCGCGGACCCGCTGCAACAGCGCCTCCAGGCTGGTCTCACCGCGCAGCACGCTGCCGGCGAGGTACGAGAGCACCTCGGACTCCGCGCGCAGCCGGGCCGCCTGGTGGGTGCGGCGGGCGGCCAGGTCGACGACGGAGGCCACGGCGACGCCGACCCCGAAGAAGACGGCGATGGCGACGATGTTCTTCGGGTCGGCGACGGTCAGCCGGTGCAGCGGCGGGGTGAAGAACCAGTTGAGCAGCATCGACCCGTACGCCGCCGAGGCGAGCGCCGGAAGCAGCCCGCCGAGCAGCGCGGCGGCCACGGTCAGGGCCAGGAAGAGCAGCATGTCGTTGGCGAGCCCGAGGTCCGCGTCGGCGTGGGTGAGCAGCAGGGTGAGCAGCGCGGGCCCGCCGATGCCGACGACCCAGCCCCAGACGAGCCGGGCGCGCCCGAGCCGGGCGCCGCGGGCGACGGGCAGCCCGCGGCCCTTGGCTGCTCCCTCGTGGGTGACGATGTGGACGTCGAGGTCGGGCCCGGAGTCCCGGGCGACGGTCTGGCCGACCCCGGGTCCGAGGACGTACTGCCAGGAGCGGCGGCGGCTGGAGCCGAGGACGATCTGGGTGGCGTTGACGCCCCGCGCGAAGGACAGCAGCGCGGCGGGGATGTCGTCGCCTATGACGTGGTGGAAGGTGCCGCCCAGGTCCTCCGCCAGGGTCCGCTGGACGGCGAGCTCCTTCGGGGAGGCGGAGGTGAGGCCGTCGCTGCGGGAGATGTAGACGGCCAGCACCTCGCCGCCCGCGCCCTTCTCCGCGAGCCGCGCGGCCCGCCGGATCAGGGTGCGGCCTTCCGGGCCTCCGGTGAGCCCGACGACGATCCGCTCCCGGGCCTGCCAGGTGGACTGGATGTTGTGCTCGCCGCGGTACTGGCGCAGGTACTCGTCGACCCGGTCGGCGGTCCACAGCAGGGCCAGCTCCCGCAGCGCGGTCAGGTTGCCGGGCCGGAAGTAGTTCGACAGGGCCGCGTCGACCTTGTCCGGCTTGTACACGTTGCCGTGCGCCATCCGCCGCCGCAGCGCCTGCGGCGACATGTCGACCAGCTCTATCTGGTCCGCCCGCCGCACCACCTCGTCCGGCACCGTCTCCCGCTGCCGGACCCCCGTGATCGACTCGACCACGTCGCCCAGCGACTCCAGGTGCTGGATGTTCACCGTCGATACGACGTCGACACCAGCCGCCAGCAGCTCCTCGACGTCCTGCCACCGCTTGGGGTTGCGGGAGCCGGGCACGTTGGTGTGAGCGAGCTCGTCGACCAGCGCGACCACCGGTCTGCGCGCGAGGACCGCGTCGATGTCCATCTCCGGGAACACCGCGCCCCGGTACTCGATCTCCCGGCGCGGCACCTGCTCCAGACCGCGCAGCATCACCTCCGTACGCGGCCGGTCGTGGTGCTCCACGAACGCCACCACGCAGTCCGTACCCCGCTCCACCCGCCGGTGCCCCTCGGAGAGCATCGCGTACGTCTTGCCGACGCCCGGCGCCGCACCGAGGTAGATCCGAAGCTTGCCGCGTCCCATGGCTCGACTTTACGTCCAGCCAAACGGACATTCCGCACGAGTGTGGGAGGTCAGAGCTGTCTTGACGTGATCCTGACGGCCTCATGGCACCCCGCACCGGGCCCTCACCTGGGCCAGGACCGATCAGGACCAGCCCGCCCGGGTCCGGAACCGGCCCGCCCAGGTCCGGAACCGGCCCGCCCAAGTCCCGGGCCGGCCCATCCAGGTCCCGGCCCGGCCCGCCCAAGCCCCGGACCGTTCCCGCCCGGGTCCGGCAGGTCCCGCCTAGGTCCGGTCCAGGTCCGGTCCAGGTCCTGCAGGTCCGGTCCAGGTCCGTCCCGGACCGGGCCCAGGCCGCCCGGCGCCCGCTCAGTGCTCGATGATCTCGCCGTCGCGCAGCTCCAGCACCCGGTCGGCCAGCCCCAGCAGCTGGGAGTCGTGGGTGGCGACCAGGGCCGTGCAGCCCTCGCTGCGCACGACGGCGCGCAGCAGCTCCATGACCGCGAGCCCGGTCTCGGCGTCGAGCTGACCGGTCGGCTCGTCGGCTATGAGCAGGGCCGGCCGGTTCGCCAGGGCGCGGGCGATCGCGACGCGCTGCTGCTGGCCGCCGGAGAGCTCGCCCGGGCGCTGGGCCGCGTGGTCGGCAAGCCCCACGAGCGCCAGCAGCAGGGCGACCCGCTCCTCGCGCTCCTTCGGGTCGGCCTTGCGCAGCCGCATCGGCACGCCGACGTTCTCCGCGGCGGTCAGGATCGGGATGAGGCCGAAGGACTGGAAGATGAATCCGATCCGGTCCCGGCGCAGCTCCAGCAGCCCCTCCTCACCGAGCCCGGCGAGGTCGGTGCCGTCGATGACGATGCGGCCGCCGTCGGCGGAGTCGAGGCCGCCGACCAGGTTGAGCAGGGTGGTCTTGCCGGAGCCGGAGCGGCCCTTGAGGGCGACCAGCTCGCCGCGCGGGATGTCGAAGGAGACTCCGCGCAGGGCGTGCACGGCCGCGGCGCCCGTGCCGTACGACCGCTTCAGATTCTCGATCCGGACCATCGGCGTCCCGGCCGGATCCTCGATCACGGCCGTACCGGTCCGCGCGTTGCTCTCACTCACCGTGGTGCCCCCCTCGATCGAACGTGTGCGCCGTCAGTATGGGCCGATCACGGGGGCGGGTGCCAGGCCTGTGGACAACCACCTGTGGACAACGGGGCCGGGCCCGCACGGAAAACGAGCGGGCCGTGCCGTTCCCTCCCGCTCCGGACGGAGGGGAGGGAACGGCACGGTCCGCAGGCACACGTGAGCGCGGCAACTCATCGACGGATGAGCTCCTCAGCGGATCACCGAATGGCCGGATCGCTGATTCGGCGAATCGCCGGACCAGCTCATCAGCCGCCGGATCAGCTGGTCAGATGGCCGGCCCGTCAGCGGATCTCGGAAATCTCCGGACCGCGCTGCAGCTGGCCCATGCCGCCGGAGAACCGGGAGCCGGCCTGGTCGTCCTGCTGCACGCCGTCCGGCACCATCTGCGCGTCGTTCGGCAGCTTGAGGACGATCGGGTCGCGCGGGGCCATCGGGCCCTCGCCGCGGACGACCACGGTGTCCCGGACGATCTGCTCCAGCAGACCGGCGGCCTCGGGCTGCACAGCGCCCTGGCCGGAGATCACGCCGCGCAGGAACCAGCGCGGTCCGTCGACGCCCACGAAGCGCACGAGCTGCACGCCGCGGTTGCCGTCCGGGAGCTGCACGGGGACCTGGGCGCGGAGCTCCCAGCCCAGCGGGCCCTCGACCTCTTCGATGGCACCGCCCTGCTGGGTGATGCCGCCCGCGATCTCGTCGCGGACCTCGCCCCAGATGCCTTCCTTCTTCGGCGCGGCGAAGGCCTGGAGCTGCACGGCGCTGTCGCGCAGCACCACCGTGGCCGCGACGATCGCGTCGCCCGCCACCTCCACGCGCAGCTCCATGCCCTCGACTCCGGGCACGAAGATGCCGCCCAGGTCCACCCGGCCCTCTTCGGGCGTGGGGACCTCGGAGATGTCCCAGGGACCGTCGGGCCGGGGCGCCGGCGGAAGGTTCACCCGGCGCGGCGCGGCCGCGTCCTCGCCGTCCACCGCGTCGACGACCTGCTCGGCCTCGCCCGCTGCGTCCTCAGCGGCACCGCTCTTCTTGCGACGTCCGAACACGTCACTGTCCTTCCCGGTCGGATACGACCGAAGCGTATCGATTCCCACCCGTAGTGCCGTCCACGGCGGCGTGACCGCCGGTGGACCCGAAGCCCCCCTCGGCCCGCGCCGAGCCGGGAAGCTCCGCCACCTCGTGGAAGCGCACCTTCTCGACCTGCTGGACGACCAGTTGGGCAATCCGGTCGAATCGCTCGAACCGCACGCTCTCGCGCGGGTCCAGATTGACCACGATCACTTTGATCTCTCCACGGTACCCGGCATCGACCGTCCCCGGGGCATTCACGAGCGCGACGCCGCAGCGTGCGGCGAGGCCGGAGCGGGGGTGGACGAAGGCCGCGTAGCCGTCCGGCAGCGCGATGGAGACCCCGGTGGGCAGCACGGCCCGCTCGCCCGGGGCGAGCTCGGCGGCCTCGGTGGTCACCAGATCGGCTCCGGCGTCGCCGGGGTGCCCGTAGGCCGGGATCGGCACCTCGGGGTCCACACGGCGGATGAGTACGTCGACGGGATTGCGCATCAGGGGTTCACCTCGAAGGCGCGGGCGCGCCTGACCTGGTCGGGGTCGGACATGGCGGCCTGGATCTCCTCCGGGCGGCCGTTGTCGATGAAGTGGTCGACCTTCACCTCGATGAAGAGGGCGTCGGCGCGGACGGCGACGGGCCCCTCGGGCCCGCCGATCCGGCCGACGGCGGTCGAGTAGATCTTGCGGCCGCGCACCGCGGTGACCTCGGCCTCCAGGTGGAGCACGGTGCCGACCGGAACGGGGCGCACGAAGTCGGTCTCCAGGCGGCCGGTGACCGCGATGACCCGCAGCAGCCAGTTCAGGGAGCCGAGGGTCTCGTCGAGCGCGGTGGCGAGCACGCCGCCGTGCGCGAGACCGGGGGCGCCCTGGTGGTCGGCGGTCACGGTGAACTCGGCGGTGACGGTCACGCCCTCGCCCGCGCGCGCCTCCAGGTGCAGCCCGTGGGGCTGTCCGCCGCCGCAGCCGAAGCAGTGCGCGTAGTGCGCGCCGAGCAGCTCGCCGGGGGCGGGCGCGTCGGCGTGGCGTACCGGCGGTATGGCGTCGGCCGGCGGGGTGAGGGCGGCAGATGTTCCAGTCACAGGCGCAGACCTTACCCGCGCGGCCGGGCGCCGGTCTCGCCGTGCCAAGCTGGGGGACATGCAGCCTTCCGCACCTCACCCCGCGCCGAGCTTCGACGAGCGCCTCACGGCGCCCCGTTCCTGGTGGGTCATCGTGGCCCTGCTGGGCGTCTCCGGCGGCCTGATCATGTTCCCGCTGGGTACGGTCCCGACGCTCGGCGGTCTGATCGGCGCCGCGGCGCTCGCGGCGGTCGCGGTGTCCTCGTACGGCTCGGCGCGGATCCGGGTGGTGGCCGGTTCGCTGGTCGCCGGGGACGCGCGGATCCCGGTGTCGGCCCTGGGGGCGGCCGAGGCGCTGGACACGGAGGAGGCGCGCGCCTGGCGCACGCACAAGGCCGATACGCGCGCCTTCATGCTGATGCGCAGCTATGTGCCGACGGCGGTGCGGGTGGAGATCGTGGACCCGGCCGATCCGACGCCGTACGTCTACCTGTCCAGCCGCGACCCCGAGGGCCTCGTGGCGGCGCTGGAGGCGTCCCGCGGCGAGGCCCGGGACGCCGTGCGGGCACCCGAGGCACAGGAGGCCCCGGGGGTCTAGGAGGCCTGGGGGCTGTCCACCGGCCCGGGAGTCGGCCCCCGGGCCCGGCCCGGGAGCGGGCCCTAGAAGTCGATCTCCTTGGGATGGTCCGGCGGCTCCAGCGGGGGCAGGGCCGGCAGGGCGTCCCAGGGGATCTGGCGGTCGCGCAGGTCCTTGCGGATGTGCGCGGCGAGCCTTCTGGTGTCGCGCCGGTTCATGACCGCGCCGACGGCCGCGCCCACCATGAACGGGGTGAGGTTCGGCAGGTTGCGCACCAGGCGCTTGGTGATCTGCTGGCGCAGTTCGCGCTTGAGCTGGCCGCCGAGGGCCGCGTTGACGGTGGTGGGCTTGGTGGGGTCGATGCCCCGCTCCTCGGCCCAGGAGGTCAGGTACGCGGTCGAGCGCTGGGGAAGCGTGCCGGGCGGGCGGAGGCCGTAGACCTCGTGCAGCTCGGCGATGAGCTTGAGTTCGATGGCGGCCACGCCGGTGATCTCCGCGGCGAGCTCGGCGGGCATCGCGGGCGGTACGGGCAGCATCGCCGCGGCACCGATACCGGCGCCGACGGTGGCGCTGGCGCTGGACGCGCCGGCGACGAGCTTGTCGGCGATCTCCTCGGGGCCGAGCCCCGGGAAGTGCCGGCGCAGGGTCGCCAGGTCCCGCACGGGGACCCTGGGCGCGAGCTCGATGACCCGGTCGGCGAGATAGCCGATGCCGGCCTTGGCGCCCTGGCCGCCGCGCTGCACACCACGGCGTACGGCCTCGATGCGGGCGCTGTCCGGTTTCAGGCGCTCCAGGCGCAGGCGCGCCGGATCGGCGACGCGCCGCAGGGCGCCCCGCTTGGGCCCGTCGTCCCGCGCGGGCGGGACGGGCGGCTGGTCGCCCGGCTGTGGCGCCTGTGCCGCTTCGAGCGAGGCCGTGGGGCCTCGCCCGTCGTCACGTGCGCCAGAAGTGGGCAGGGGGGCGGAGTGCTCGGTCGAGGGGCCCTGCTGGGCGTCCTCCACCGGGCCTGAGCCGCCCCGGTGCGTCCCCGGCATCCCTGGGAGCCGGAGCCGCCGCTTCCGAGACGGTGTGTCGCCTGCCACGGCCGACCGGTCTCAGTCGCAGTCGCGGCAGATCGGCTGGCCGTTCTTCTCCCGAGCCAGCTGGCTGCGGTGGTGCACGAGGAAGCAGCTCATGCAGGTGAACTCGTCGGCCTGCTTGGGCAGGACCCGGACGGCCAGCTCCTCGTTCGAGAGGTCGGCGCCGGGCAGCTCCAGGCCTTCTGCGGCCTCGAACTCGTCGACGTCGACGGTCGAGGTCGACTTGTCGTTCCGGCGGGCCTTCAGTTCTTCAAGGCTGTCCGAGTCGACGTCGTCGTCGGTCTTGCGTGGGGTGTCGTAATCCGTTGCCATGTCGCTCTCCCCCTCTGGGTGGTTTGCGGTGTCTCCAGCGCACGTAACGCGTGAGAGGCCGGACTTGTGCCCGACCCGAGGCGGAGATTTTGCCTCACATCAAGGTCTGTTACTCAATCGACACCCAATCCGCCCTCTCATGAGTGAGCGGCTTTGGGTGGCGAACCGGACCGTACACGGTCCTTCGGCCATCCCTCTCGGGTGCCACCCCGTGTACTTCCCGCCTGGCGGACCCCCGGAAACCCGGACTTTTCCGGGTTTTTTAAGGGAATTCGCGATCACGGAGAGTGGGGGTACGGACACCCGGTCCTGTGATCGATCACACAGGACCGTCTCGGGATCGGGGACCGGAAATTCCGCGCAAAGCGAACAGATCCGGTCGACTCGTGCAGTGTGTCAGATCGGGAGAGTGACACGCATCACGAGGCCGCCGCCCTCGCGGGGCTCCGCGATGATACGGCCGCCGTGGGCACGCGCGACGGATCGCGCGATCGACAGGCCGAGGCCGACGCCCTTGTCGCTCCCGGTGCGCTCCTGTCTGAGACGCCGGAATGGCTCGAAAAGGTTGTCGACCTCGTACGCCGGGACCATCGGGCCGGTGTTCGAGACGGTCAGGATCGCCTGCCCGTGCTGGGTCTCGGTGGTCACCTCGGCCCAGCCGCCCTCCGGCACGTTGTACCGGATCGCGTTCTGCACCAGGTTCAGCGCGATCCGCTCCAGCAGGACGCCGTTGCCCTGGACGACCGCCAGGGCGCGCTCGCCCCGGATCTCGACGCCCTTGGCCTCGGCCTCCGCGTGGGCCTGGTTGATGGCACGGGTGGCCACCTCCGCCAGGTCGACGGGCTTGCGCTCGACGATCTGGTTGTCGCTGCGGGCCAGCAGCAGCAGGCCCTCGACCAGCTGCTCGCTGCGCTCGTTGGTGGCCAGCAGCGTCTTGCCGAGCTGCTGGAGCTCCACCGGGGCGGCGGGGTCCGCGAGCTGGACCTCCAGCAGGGTGCGGTTGATCGCGAGCGGGGTCCTCAGCTCGTGCGAGGCGTTCGCGACGAAGCGCTGCTGGGCCGTGAAGGCCCGCTCCAGGCGCTCCAGCATCTCGTCGAAGGTGTCCGCGAGCTCCTTCAGCTCGTCGTCCGGGCCGCCCAGCTCGATCCGGCGGGACAGATCGGATCCGGCCACCTGGCGGGCGGTCCGGGTGATCCGGCCCAGCGGGGAGAGCACCCGGCCGGCCATGGCGTAGCCGAAGGCGAAGGCGATGATGCTCAGGCCCAGCAGGGCGAACAGCGAACGGCGCAGCAGGTCGTCCAGAGCCAGGTCGCTCTGGTGGCGCAGGCACATCGTGGCGGCGCTGCTGAGCGTCTCGCTGTTCGCCTCCTTCGGGAACTGGCACCAGTCGCTGGTCGGCGTGATCGTGCCGCTGACGACCTTGAAGGGCAGCTGGGAGGTGCTGTCCCGCAGGGCCTGCGCGGTGAACAGGTAGATGATCGCGAGCAGCAGGATGCCGGCGATCAGGAACATCCCGCCGTACAGCAGCGTGAGTCTTATCCGGATCGTCGGGCGCAGCAGCGGGCGCACCGGGTCCCGCGGGTCCCAGGTCGGCTTCGGAGGCGCCTGGAGCGGCGCCGGGGTCTGGGGCATCGGGTCAGATCCGGTAGCCGGAGCCGGGGACGGTGACGATGACCGGGGGCTCGCCCAGCTTGCGGCGCAGGGTCATCACGGTGACGCGGACGACGTTGGTGAACGGGTCGGTGTTCTCGTCCCAGGCCTTCTCCAGCAGCTGCTCGGCCGAGACGACGGCCCCCTCGCTGCGCATCAGGACCTCCAGGACGGCGAACTCCTTGGGCGCGAGCTGGACCTCCTTGCCGTCGCGGAAGACCTCGCGGCGGTTGGGGTCGAGCTTGATGCCGGCGCGCTCCAGGACGGGCGGGAGGGGCACGGTGGTGCGCCGGCCGAGGGCCCGCACGCGCGCGATGAGCTCGGTGAAGGCGAAGGGCTTCGGAAGGTAGTCGTCGGCGCCCAGCTCCAGGCCCTCGACGCGGTCGCTGACGTCGCCGGAGGCGGTGAGCATCAGGACGCGGGTGGGCATGCCGAGCTCGACGATCTTCCGGCAGACGTCGTCGCCGTGCACGAGCGGGAGGTCCCGGTCGAGCACGACGACGTCGTAGTCGTTCACCCCGACGCGCTCCAGGGCCGCGGCGCCGTCGTACACGACGTCGACGGCCATGGCCTCCCGGCGCAGTCCGGTGGCCACCGCATCGGCGAGCAGCTGCTCGTCCTCGACGACGAGTACGCGCACGTCTGTAAGTCCTTTCCTGCTGCCCTGATCCGGACACGGACGGGGCGGGTCTGCGCACTGACTGTGCGTATCCATCCTGCCCCTAACGCGCGTAAACCGGCTGTAAGACGGCGGCGCGGGTGCCGCGCGGGGCGGGCGGCTCGTACCGGGTAGGGAAGAATTCACCTGATTCCCGGGCCAGTTGAGGTTTCTGCGCGGAACGGGCTGGGGAGGACGACTGCACACCCCGAGATCACGCCCTGTAGGTGGCGCGCCACCTACCGCTCTCTGTCCCCCAGAGGTAGCAGTGTGTGATCCGCCCAACCCCCGGCACTCCCCGTGCCACGACCCACGACGAGGGGGCGCACGATGGACGCTTTCACCGCGGGCCTGCTGCACCGCATCAAGGCCGCTCAGTCCGACCTCACGCGCGCTCGTGAGACGGGCGACGACTTCCTCGCGGACGTCGAGCAGGCCGAGCTGGACGACCTGCACCGCCTGGCCGCCGAACACGGCGTGGAGGTCGGCGCGACCTGCGCCTGACCCCCCGGACAGCGAGGGCCCCCGGAGCCGATCGGCTCCGGGGGCCCTTCCGCGTCCGCGCGGGGCGGGTCAGTCGTGCCAGGCGCCGGCCTCGTCCAGGAACTCCTGGAGCGGCCCGAAGACGCCCTCGGATGCGGCCAGCACCAGCTCCCCGGACGCCCGCTCCCCCGGGCGGCCGCCGGTCAGCGCGCCCGCCTCGCGGGCGATGAGGTCGCCCGCGGCCAGGTCCCAGGGGTTGAGCCCACGCTCGTAGTACGCGTCCAGGCGTCCGGCGGCGACGTCGCAGAGGTCGATCGCCGCCGAGCCGCCGCGGCGGATGTCACGCACGCGCGGGATGAGCCGCTGGGCGATGTCCGCCTGGTGGGCGCGGCGGGCCTGGACGTACGCGAAGCCGGTGCCGACGAGGGCCTGGTCGAGCTCCGGGGAGGGCCGGACGGCGAGCCGCCGGTCGCCGAGCCAGGCGCCGCCGCCGAGGACGGCGTGGAAGGTCTCGCCGCGCAGCGGCACCTCGACGACGCCGACGACGCTCTCGCCGTCACGCTCGGCGGCGATGGAGACGGCCCAGGTCGGCAGGCCGTAGAGGTAGTTCACGGTGCCGTCCAGCGGGTCGATCACCCAGCGGATGCCGCTGGTACCGGGGCTGGCGGCGCCTTCCTCGCCGAGGAGGCCGTCCTGCGGGCGGCGCTCGGCGAGGAAGCCGGTGATCAGCTTCTCGGCGGCGATGTCCATCTCGGTGACGACGTCGATGGGGCTGGTCTTGGTCTTGGCCACGGCGAGGTCGTCGGGCCGCCCGTCGCGCAGCAGGGCGCCCGCGCGGCGGGCGGCCTCCAGGGCCACGTCGAGCAGCTCCCGCAGCAGCGGGTCGGTCACGGGGGACGCGTGCGGTTCGGTCACGGCGGGGCTCCTCAGGCGTACGGGCTGTCGGCGCCGGCCGCGGCGGCGCGCTCCGCGCGCGCGGGGCAGCAGCCGATCGGGCAGAGGTCGTGCGAGGGGCCGAGGGCGCCCAGGGCGCAGCGCTCGGCGCGCTGCCCGCGCTCGGTCGCGGCACGCTCCAGGACGAGCTCGCGGACGGCCGCCGCGAAGCGGGGGTCGGCGCCGACGGTGGCGGAGCGGCGGACCGGGAGGCCGAGCTCGGCGGCCTTGGCGGTGGCCTCGGTGTCGAGGTCGTAGAGGACCTCCATGTGGTCGGAGACGAAGCCGATGGGCACCATGACGACCGAGGGCGCCCCGGCGCCGTGCAGCTCCTCCAGGTGGTCGCAGATGTCCGGTTCCAGCCAGGGGATGTGCGGGGCGCCGCTGCGCGACTGGTACACGAGTTGCCAGGGGTGCTCGGTGCCGGTCTCCTCGCGGACGGCGTCGACGATCAGCCGGGCCACGTCCAGGTGCTGCTTCACGTAGGCGCCGCCCTCGCCGTGGTCGGCGACGGGGCCCGAGCTGTCGGCGGCGGAGTCGGGGATGGAGTGCGTGGTGAAGGCGAGGTGGGCGCCCGCGCGGACGGACGGGTCGAGCGCGTCGAGGGAGGCGAGCACGCCCTCGACCATGGGGCGGACGAAGCCGGGGTGGTTGAAGTAGTGCCGGAGCTTGTCGACCCGGGGCAGCGGCAGGCCCTCCGCTTCCAGCTCGGCGAGGGAGTCGGCCAGATTCTCCCGGTACTGCCGGCAGCCGGAGTACGAGGCGTACGCGCTGGTGGCGAGGACGGCGATGTGGCGGCGGCCGTCGGTGACCATCTCGCGCAGGGTGTCGGTCAGGTACGGCGCCCAGTTCCGGTTGCCCCAGTAGACGGGGAGGCCGAGGCCGGCTTCGGCGAAGTCCGCGCGCAGGGCGTCGAGCAGGGCGCGGTTCTGCTCGTTGATGGGGCTGACGCCACCGAAGAGGAAGTAGTGCTGCCCCACTTCCTTCAGCCGTTCCTTGGGGATGCCGCGGCCGCGGGTCACGTTCTCCAGGAACGGGACCACGTCGTCCGGGCCCTCGGGACCACCGAAGGAGAGCAGCAGCAGGGCGTCGTACGGGGCGGGATCGAGCTCGTCGGACATGGCATCGATCCTGCCACCCGCCGCTGACAGCCGGAGTCGCGCCCCGACCGGAAAGGGGGGTGACCAGACCAGTTCAACACCGTAGGCTTTAGCTATTAATTACACGTGTTGAGCCGACGCGTGTGGTCTGCCGCCCTGCCACGGAAGCCCGGAGATCCCCTTGCCCAGTCCCTATCGCGCGATCTTCGCGGCCCCCGGCAGCACGATGTTCTCCATCGCCGGCTTCTTCGGACGGATGCCGCTGTCCATGATGGGCATCGGCATTGTGACCATGATCTCCCAGGTCACGGGCCGGTACGGGCTCGCCGGCGCGCTGTCCGCGACGCTCGCGTGCTCCGCCGCCGTGCTCGGCCCGCAGATCTCCCGGCTGGTCGACCGCTACGGCCAGCGCCGGGTGCTGCGCCCCGCCACCCTCATCTCCCTGGTGGCCGCCGGCGGCCTGCTGCTCTGCGTCCAGCAGAAGGCGCCGGACTGGACGCTGTTCCTGTTCACCGCCTTCATCGGCTGCGTGCCCAGCCTCGGCGCGATGACCCGCGCGCGGTGGGCGAACATCTACCGCGGCGAGGCCCAGCGGCTGCACACGGCGTACTCCTGGGAGTCGATCGTCGACGAGGTCTGCTTCATCTTCGGCCCGATCATCTCCATCGGCCTGTCGACCATCTGGTTCCCCGAGGCCGGCCCGCTGCTCGCCGGGGTCTTCCTCGCCGTCGGCGTCTTCTGGCTGACCGCGCAGCGCGCCACCGAGCCCGCCCCGCACCCCCGCACCGAGCAGGGCGGCGGCTCCGCCCTGCGCTCCCCCGGGCTCCAGGTCCTGACGTTCGCCTTCGTCGCCACCGGCGCGATCTTCGGCTCGGTCGACGTGGTCACCGTGGCCTTCGCCGACGAGCTCGGCCAGAAGGCCGCCGCGAGCCTGGTGCTCGCCGTCTACGCGCTGGGTTCCTGCCTCGCCGGCGCCGTCTTCGGCCTGCTCCACCTCAAGGGCGATCCGTCGCTGCGCTGGCTCGTGGGCGTGTGCGCGATGGCCGTGAGTATGATCCCCCTCCTACTGGCCGGGAACCTGCCGTTGCTGGCCGTGGCGCTCTTTGTCGCGGGCCTCTCCATCGCGCCGACGATGGTGACCACCATGGCCCTCGTCGAAGCGCACGTACCGCGCGCCCAGCTGACCGAGGGCATGACCTGGACGGGGACCGGCCTCGCGATCGGCGTGGCGCTCGGCTCCTCGGCCGCCGGCTGGGTGGTCGACGCCTCGGGCGCGAAGGCGGGGTACGTGGTGCCCGTCGCCTCGGGTGCGCTCGCGGTCGCGGTGGCGCTCCTCGGCTACCGCCGGCTGCGCAAGCCGGTGCCGACGCGGGAGGGGCAGAGTGGGCGAGAGCAGCACGACACGGCACTGGGGGAACAGCGGGCCGACGAGCGGCACCTGGCGTAACTGGGCGGGGAACGTCGCCTCCCGTCCGGTGCGGGAGGTGAGCCCGGCCTCGGCCGAGGAGCTCGCCGACGCCGTCCGCGCGGCGGCCGAGGACGGCCTGCGGGTGAAGACGGTCGGCACCGGCCACTCCTTCACCTCGATCGCGGCGACCGACGGGGTGCTGATCCGGCCCCATCTGCTCACCGGGATCCGCCGGATCGACCGCGAGGCGATGACCGTCACCGTGGAGTCGGGCACCCCGCTGAAGCGGCTCAACGTGGCGCTGGCCCGGGAGGGCCTGTCGCTCACGAACATGGGCGACATCATGGAGCAGACGGTCGCCGGGGCCACCTCCACGGGCACCCACGGCACCGGGCGCGACTCGGCCTCTATCGCCGCGCAGATCCGCGCGCTCGAACTGGTCACCGCCGACGGGCGCCTGATGACCTGCTCCGCCACGGAGAACCCCGAGGTCTTCGCCGCCGCCCGGATCGGCCTCGGCGCCCTCGGGGTGATCACCGCCCTCACCTTCGCCGTCGAGCCGGTCTTCCTGCTCACCGCGCGGGAGGAGCCGATGTCCTTCGACCGGGTCACCGCGGAGTTCGACGCGCTCCACGCGGAGAACGAGCACTTCGAGTTCTACTGGTTCCCCCACACGGACAACTGCAACACCAAGCGCAACAACCGCGGTACGGGCCCCGTCGCCCCGCCCGGGAGGCTGAGCGGCTGGGTCGAGGACGAGCTGCTCTCCAACGGCGTCTTCCAGGTCGCCTGCGCCGTGGGCCGCGCGGTGCCGCCGCTGATCCCGTCGATCGCGAAGGTCTCCAGCCGCGCGCTGTCGGCCCGTACGTACACCGACATCCCGTACAAGGTGTTCACCTCGCCGCGCCGGGTGCGCTTCCTGGAGATGGAATACGCGCTCCCGCGCGGGGCGGCGGTCTCGGCGCTGCGCGAGCTGAAGGCGATGGTGGAGCGCTCGCCGCTGAAGGTGAGCTTCCCGGTGGAGGTGCGGACCGCCCCCGCCGACGACATCGCGCTGTCGACCGCGTCGGACCGGGAGTCGGCGTACATCGCGGTCCACCTCTACAAGGGGACGCCCCACCGCGCGTACTTCACCGCGGTGGAGCGCATCATGACCGCGCACGGCGGCCGGCCGCACTGGGGCAAGGTCCACACCCGGAACGCCGCCTACTTCGAGAAGGCCTATCCGCGCTTCGCCGAGTTCACGGCACTGCGCGACCGGCTCGACCCGGACCGGCGCTTCGGCAACGACTACCTGCGCCGGGTCCTGGGCGACTGACGCTCAGCCGGTACCGCCGGTCGCCGAGTCCTGGGCGGTCGGCGGCACGGTGGGCGGGGTGGTCGGCGGCGTCGTCGGGGGCGGGGTGGTGTCGCCACCGGTGGGCTCGGTCGACCGCGAGGGCGTGGGGGTGGGCGTGGGGTCCGGGGTGGCCGGACCCGACGGGGTGGCGCCCGGGGTCGGGGTCCCGCCGCCCTTCTCCTCCTGGCGCCCGCCGCCGCTCGGCGTCGAGGACGGGGTGCCCGCAGGGTCGGACCGGTCCTCGCCCTTGCCGCCGCCGTCGTTGCGGACCACGGAGCCGAAGGTCGTGGTGCCCTTGGTGCCGCTGAGATCCTGACCGGAGGTCAGCTCGTAGACGGTGATGCCGCCCATCGCCAGCAGGAAGACCGCGGCGGCGCCGACGGCCGAGCGCTTCCAGCCGCGGACCCGGGTGCCATGGGTGGTCGGCGCGCCGAACTCCTCGCTGTACTCCTCCTGGCCGTACGCCTCGGGAAGCGGCTGCCCCTTGGGCTTGGTCGCGGCGGTGGCCTCCCGCATCTGCTGGCCCGTGCGCTTGAAGACGTGCTGGAGGAGGGGTCCGCCGCAGGTCGCGATGACGCTGATCACGCCGGCGCCGAGGATCGTGCCGTAGACACCGAGCGTGGACGCGAGCTTGGCGGCGACCACCGCCGCGACGGCGCTTCCCGCGACCTGAGCCAGACTCAGGTCGAATCGTTTCTTCTCCTCCGTGGCCGCTTCACCCGATGCCAGCCTCTCGCGCATGTCCAACCCCTGCTTGTTCATTCGTTCCACCATGCACCCAGAAGGGACATATGCACGAAGGGATTAGTTCCGTTTCTGGTGCTTCTGTGAAGAGGGACACGCACGCCGGAAGATCGCGGAGACTCAACTCCCGTACCGCCCGCAAAGTTGGGCGGCGCGCCGGTCCACCCCGGTGGCCCGAATGGAGTACTGTGGCGAGCCCTGGGTCCGGATTCCCCCATGGGTGTCCGGAATCGACGGAAGGGGGCCGCAGGTGGCACTCGAACCGGCGGCGCCACGGCACCGCACGGACGCCCGCGACGCAGCGTGACGACCTGTCACTCTGGGTGGCGAAAAGGCAACCGTGTCACAGCGGCGTTCCAGGGTCCAGGCCCGACACGCCGGGCAACTCGGCAGGGTTGTGGCAGGCTGCACCCGGGCAGGCCACACTCGACTAGCGGAAGCAGCGACGCACGTGACGTCGGCAGGCACCACCCGGGAGGTTCCCATGCCCGAACTGCGTGTCGTGGCCGTCTCGAACGACGGCACACGACTGGTGCTGAAGGCTGCTGACAGCACGGAGTACACGCTTCCGATCGACGAGCGGCTGCGTGCCGCCGTGCGCAACGACCGCGCGCGCCTCGGTCAGATCGAGATCGAGGTGGAGAGCCACCTCCGCCCCCGCGACATCCAGGCACGGATACGTGCGGGTGCGTCCGCGGAGGAGGTCGCACAGCTCGCCGGCATTCCCGTCGACCGGGTCCGGCGCTTCGAGGGCCCGGTGCTCGCCGAGCGCGCGTTCATGGCCGAGCGGGCCCGCAAGACCCCGGTCCGCCGTCCCGGCGAGAACACCGGACCCCAGCTCGGCGAGGCGGTGCAGGAGCGCCTGCTGCTGCGCGGTGCCGAGAAGGACACCGCGCAGTGGGACTCCTGGCGCCGTGACGACGGCACCTGGGAGGTGCTGCTCGTGTACCGGGTCGCGGGCGAGGTGCACACGGCCAGCTGGACGTACGACCCGCCCCGGCGGCTCGTGCAGGCCGTGGACGACGAGGCGCGGGCGCTGATCGGCGAGACCGACGACACCCTCGCCGCGGTGCCGGAGCCGAGCTTCCCCTTCGTCCCTCGGATCGCCCGGCTGCCCCGGGACCGGCCGCTGGACCGCGCGCTCGACCGCCAGATGGAGCGTCCCGTTCCGGTGCCCGAGCCGGAGGAGGAGCGCGACTCCCTGACCAGTCTCCTGGAGGCGGTCCCGAGCTTCCGCGGCGACATGGTCGTGCCCGAGCCGGCCGACACGGAGCCGTCCGACGAGATCGAGACGGAGGAGCCGCAGGCTCCCGCGGCCTCCGCGGGCGCGGGCTCGGCCTACGCCGACGTCCTGATGCCCCGCGCGGTCTCCGGTCACCGCGACCGGCTCACCGGCACCACCGACCGGCAGGCCGAGGCGGACGGTGTCCGGCCGGGTCGCCGCGCGGCGGTCCCGAGCTGGGACGAGATCGTCTTCGGCACCCGGCGCAAGAAGCAGGACTGACAAGCTCGCGTACGGGAGAGGGGCCCGCGCCGTTCCGACGGCGCGGGCCCCTTTCGCCTTCCCGCGCAGGCGGCCGCTACCGCGGATCCGGCCCCGTGGCCACCGGGCGGGCCGGGTCGGCCGACCACTCGGACCACGAGCCGGCGTAGAGCCCGGCGCGGAAGCCCGCGATCTCCAGGGCGAGCACCTCATGGGCGCCGGAGACGCCCGAACCGCAGTACACCGCGACCTCGGGGGCCTCGGCGGCGCCCAGGGCCGTGAAGCGGGCGTTGAGGGCCTCCGAGGGCAGGAAGCGCCCGTCGGCGCCGACGTTCTCCGTCGTCGGGGCCGAGACCGCGCCCGGGATGTGCCCGCCGACCCGGTCGATGGGCTCCACGTCTCCCCGGTACCGCTCCCCCGCGCGGGCGTCCAGGAGCAGACCCGCGCGTGCCAGGGAGGCGGCGGCGTCCGCGTCGAGCAGCCCGAGGGCCCCGGGAGCGGGCGTGAAGTCGCCCTCCTCGGGCGTCGGCGTGTCCTTGGACAGCTCCCCCGTCCAGGCGGCCAGGCCGCCGTCCAGGACCCGCACGTCCGGGTGACCCGCCCAGCGCAGCAGCCACCACGCGCGGGCCGCGCCCCAGCCGAGACCGCTGTCGTAGACGACGACAGGCCGGTCCGCCGAGACACCCGCGCGGCGCATCACGGCGCCGAAGGCGGCGACGTCCGGCAGCGGGTGCCTGCCGCCGCGCCCGGGCGGGCCGGCGAGCTCGGCGTCCAGGTCCACGTAGACGGCGCCGGGGAGGTGTCCGGCCTCGTACTCGGGGCGTCCGGGCGGGCCGCCGAGGGTCCAGCGGACGTCCAGGAGGACCGGGGGCACGGCCCCGGCCGACTCGCTCACGAGTTCGCTTGCGGAGATGATGGGCTTCATGGGGGCCATCCTCGCGCAGCCCACCCCCTGAGAACGCCCCTCGCGCGGATTCGCCGGGGCGCGCGGCCGGCCGCGTGGTGCGACCATCGGCACGGGACGCACGACCTGCCCGGGTGTACGACGGGCGGACGGCGGGCAGGACCCGCCGGGGAGCCGCTGTGCGGCCCGCCGGACCCACCTCGTACGGCCACTGGCGAGGAGACGAAGACGATGACCGAGGCGACTCGGCGCACACCCGGTACACCCTGTTGGGTGAGCCTGATGGTGCATGGACTTGACGCGACGCGGGAATTCTACGGAGCGCTGTTCGACTGGGAGTTCGCACCCGGTCCGCAGCAGCTCGGCCCCTATGTGCGCGCGCTGCTCGACGGCCGGGAGGTGGCCGGGATCGGCCAGCTGCCCCCGGACCGGCATCTCCCGATCGCCTGGACCACCTATCTGGCCACCGACGACGCCGACGAGACCGCGGAGAGCATCCGCTGCTGCGGCGGCACCGTCGCGGTCGGCCCGCTGGACGCGGGCGAGGCGGGGCGCATGGTGCTCTGCTCCGATCCGGCCGGCGCCGTCTTCGGCGTCTGGCAGGCCGGGGCCCACCTGGGCACCACCACGGCGGGCCCGCCCGGGACCCCCGTCTGGAACGAGCTCCTGACGTACGAGACGGGATCGGTCGCGAAGTTCTACGGGACGATCTTCGGGTACGAGACGGAGCCCGTGGCCCCGGCCGACGCCGACCGCCTGACGCTCCGCCTCGACGGACGCCCGGTCGCCGCCCTGCACGGCGTGGGCGACGCCCTGCCCCGCGACCGGGGCGCGCACTGGATGACGTACTTCGAGGTCGCCGACGTGGACGCGTCGGCCCGGCTGGTCACCGAGCTCGGCGGCCAGGTGGTGCGCCCGCCGCACGAGGGCACGGCGGGGCGGCTGGCGGTGGTGGCCGACCCCGAGGGCGCGGTGTTCACGCTGGTGCGGTCGCCGGACGAGGACGCCTCCGGAGGCGCTCCGGCCGGCTAGCCGGTCCGGTGGATCAGGGTCGGACAGGCCCTATCGCGCCGCCGGGACGCGCAGGCCGAGCTCCGCCAGGCGGTCCGCCGGGAAGTGGTGCGCCTCGGCGTGCCGCTCCAGGCGGCGGACCGTCTCCTCGCGCAGCCCGGGGTGCGCGGTCGGGCGCATGCAGTAGCCGACCGCCCGGACCAGCGGGGCGAGGGTGCCGGGCGTGGTCCCGGGGACCCCGGGCGGGGCGCCGCCCTCCAGGTCGGGCACGAGGTGGTCGACGATCGTCAGCGGGATCCGGTTGCTGTTCTCGTACGGGGTCAGGCGCGCCAGGACCGTCTCCGTGCCCACCCGGGCGACGGGGACGCCGTAGTAGACGGCGGCGGTCAGCATCGCGGT
Source organism: Streptomyces sp. NPDC042100 (assembly GCF_055582325.1). Classification (NCBI taxonomy): domain Bacteria; kingdom Bacillati; phylum Actinomycetota; class Actinomycetes; order Kitasatosporales; family Streptomycetaceae; genus Streptomyces; species Streptomyces sp. NPDC042100. The sequence goes on along the minus strand of NZ_JBVJDK010000006.1, from coordinate 130,512 downwards.
CGAGAAACATCCCACGACGAGGTGTGGACGGCAGCGCTCGTAGAAGGTCTCGGCGAGCAGAGGGCCGTCCAGGACGGTGAGGGCGACGCCCGCGCGGGCGGCCTCCTCGTGCAGGGCCCGGGAGTAGCGGGCCGGGGCGGTCGGGTGCGGTTTGAAGACGACGCCGCGGTGTCCGGCCGCCGCCGCGCCGCGCAGCATCCGCGCGTGCAGCTCCTCCTCCTCTTCGGCGGTGAGGATGCCGAGGACGGCGAGGTACTGGCCGAGCAGCAGGGCGGTCGGCGCGGCCGCCGACGCGGCGGCGAGCCGGGGGTCGTCGGCGGCGGCCTCGGCGATCTCGCGCAGCACCGCGCGGAAGGCGTCGTCGGGGACGAGCTCGGCCCCTACCCCGTACTCGGTGAGCAGCAGCGGGCGCAGTCCGGGCACCAGGTCGAGGTGGAGGACGCGGCGGACCCGGCAGGCGATGGACTGGGGCAGTTCGTCGCGGGTGGGGCCGTAGCTCATGAGGCCGTCCGCGTAGACCTGGACGGCACTCTCGGCGAAGACGGCGGCGAGCGCCTTGGCCGGGTTGACCTGGATCGACTCGACGACGAGCTCGACGGTGGCGGTGCCCAGGCCCCAGGCGGTGCGGAAGACCCGCTGCCACAGCGGGGACTCCTCGGGGCGGGGCGCCCAGGAGCTGGGGTGGTGCGGGTGGATCGCCTCGTTCCAGTCGAGGGTCCCGTCGAAGCGGGCGGCGATCCGGTCGTAGCCGGTCATCTCGTCGAGGCGCAGGGCGGTCTCGGGGATCTCCGCGTTGTTCGAGACGAGCAGGAGACGGCGGGCGCCGCCGGGGGCGCCGAACAGCCCGGCGTCGATCGCGGCGGCGACGGTGGCGGCCCCGTACAGCGTGGACGCCTGGAAGATCTGGACCCGGTCGGTGGACGGCATGGCTCAGGCGGCCTTTCCGGTGTCGCGCAGGCTCCTGAGGAGGGTGGCGCGGGGGGTGTCCATGGTCGCGAGGGTCCCGTCGAGGACCTGGCGCGGCATCCGGCGCAGGGCGTCGGTGACGTCGCGCCGGAGCCGCTTGGCCACCGCCGGCTCGTACTGGTCGGACTTGGCCATGTGGAAGGCGATCATCGCGCAGTAGGTGCGGACGGCCTTCGGGAGAAAGCGGTCGGCGTCCCGGTCACGGGCGACCTCTTCGAGCAGCAGATCGTACGAGGGGATGAAATCGAGCTGCCGGTTGTCGGTGATCTGGGTGAGCGAGGTGGTGACTCCGCGCCGGTAGAAGACGCCGTGCAGGGAAAGCGCGGCATAGGTGCGGGCAGTGAGGTGCAGACGCCAGATCCAGAGACGGTCCTCGGCGGTCCGGAGTTTCGTCTCGAAACGCGAGGCGCCGTTTTCGAACAGGCGGGAGCTGTAAATGCCGAAGGGGACGAACGGATAGTCGACCATCGTCACCATGCTGGCCGGTGCGATGCCGTCCCTGGGGTCCATGACGGTGTCGCGCGCCTTCGCCGGGGCATAGCGGATCTGCCGGGTGCGGTCGGTGGACAGGACATGGTCGGTGCGGGCGAAATCGCAGCCCAGGCGGTGGATGCCGGCTCGCATGGCGGCCAGGTGGCCGGGGGCGTACCAGTCGTCGCCGTCGAGGAAGGTGAGGTAGTCGCCGGTGGCCGCGTCGATTCCGGTGTTGCGTGCCTGCGCGACGCCGAGATTGGTCTCGTGGCGAATGACTCTGGCCTGCGGAATGCGGCCCTTCCAGCGGTCGAGGAGATCGGACGTCTCGTCCGTGGAATGGTCGTCGACCAGCAGGAATTCCGTGTCCGCGTCCGCGTTGTCCGCGAGACTGCGCAGGGTGTCGGGAGCATAGGGCCCGACATTGTGGAAGGGCACGACGACGGACAGCTTCGGCACTCGGGAATTCCCAACTCGCGTACGCGTGTACAGGTACTGGCGGGCAGAGCAGACAGGTTAGACAGCGCTTTTCTCGGCCGGACGAGCCTCGTGTGCACGGGCGGTGAACTCTTGCGGTCCTGCGGGTTCGCGGGTGCGTCGCCGCCGCCGGTGGAGCCATGCCGTCGCCAGGAGCGCGGCGAGGGCGGTCACGCCGACGGCGCCGCCGAGCCTGACCCCCGGCGGCCGGAAGGAGCAGGTCACGGAGGTGGCCCGGCCGTCGAGCGGGACGGCGACGAGGCCGAGGCGGCCGCGCGCGGGGGCGAGGGGCGCGTCGCCCGCGGCGCAGCGCCAGCCGGAGATCCGGGGCACGGCGAGGACGGCGGTGCCGGTGCTGCCGGGCGGCAGCTCGGCGGTGAGGGTGTGGCCGGTGGTGCGGACGGCGGTGGCGCCGGTGGCGGTGAGCTGCCGCACGGCGGCGGCCAGGCGCTCGGGCACGAGGCAGCCGACGGCCCGCGCGGGCAGCGTGGGACGGGTGCCCGCCTCGGGCTTCAGGGCCACGCGGACCTCGCCCGTGCCGGGGACGGTGCCGAGCGCCCGCATCGGGGCGAGGACGGAGGGCAGCTTCCCGGCGAAGGAGACGGCCGGGCGCCCGCCGAGGGCGGCGGAGCCCTGATATTCGGGTGCCCAGAGCCAGACCTGGGAGCCGGCGGGGCAGCGCGCGGTGAGGGTGAGGGGGGTGCCGGGGCCGGTGCCCTTTCCGGTACCGGGGTCGGTGCCAGGGCCGGTGCCGGTACCCGGAGCCGTGCCCGTGCCCGTACCGGTACCCGTGCGGCTGACGTCGGGGACCTCGTACACGGTGTGGCCCAGGAGTCGTTCCTGACGGGCGAAGGCGGAGTCGGCGTCCCCCTGGGGCGGCGTGTCCGGGGCGGCGGGGTGGACGGTGACGAGGGGCGGTACGGGGCTGTCGGCGGCGGTCACGTCGGCCCGGGGCAGCCGGTCGACGGCCAGGGGGCCCTCGGGAGTCGAGCGGACGCGGCTGCCGACGGAGAAGATCGCGTCGGTGACCGGGTTGTCGAGGCCGACCGGGTGCCGCCCCTTGGCGTAGTAGCCGAAGCCGAGCCCGGCGAGGGTGCGGGAGTACGTGTCGGAGGTGAGGCTGCTGTAGTAGTCGGCGCCCTCGCCGCCGACGAGCAGGACGTCGTTGCCACCGGGGACCTCGCCGGGCTCGGTGCGGTGGCGCGGCCAGGCGTCCTTCTCGGCGACGGCACGGGCCGTGTCGGTGTGCCAGGGGCCGAGCCTCGGCGCCCAGGAGACCTTGGCGAGCTGCTGCTCCTCGACGCGCTTGCCGGTCACGAGGGTCTCGCCCGCCTGCGCGGCGAGCAGGAGGAGGACCGCGAGGGCGGGCAGCAGCCGCCCGCCTCGGCGGGCGCCGAGCAGGGCCGCCCCGGCGGCGAGGACGGCGAGGGCGCCGGCCGTGGCGACGGCGGGGTACGTCCAGCGGTCGATGTCCGCGCTGCCGCGGGCGGCCCACGCGGCGCCCGCGAGCAGGGCGCCGCCGCAGAGGAGCGCGGCGGGCCGGGGCAGGCCCTGGGCGGTCGACAGCCAGGCGGCGATCAGCAGCAGCCCGCACAGGACGAAGGTCTGGCGGTACGGGATGCCGTTGGGCGAGGCCCCGGCGTGCCAGAGCAGATGGGTGGGCTCCCACTGGAGGGAGAGCGTGACCAGGACGGTCGCGCCCGTCCATCCGGCGCGCACGCGGGCGGCGACCGCGCGGTTGAACGGGAGCGTGAGCGCGAGCGCGAGGGCGGGCGTGCCGATGAACAGCGCCGGGGTCGCCACGCTCGCCGTGGCCGGCAGCAGGCGGGCCAGGACGTCGGTCCAGTCGGCGGGGACGAAGGCGGTGGGCGGGGTCGGGTCGGCGACCCGGGTGGCGAAGAAGATGACGACGACGAGCGGGGCGGCCAGCCCGATCCCGATGAGCACGCCGCGGGCGGCACGGAGGAGGGCGGCGAGGCGGGGATGGCGGGGCCCGCGCGGGGCGGCCTCGGTGCCGGGCGTCGGATCGGCTGCGGCCGGACCGGACGGCTCCGGATCGGCCGCTACCGGACCGGACGAGTCCCGGTCGACCGTTCCCGGACCGGACGGCTCCGGATTCGTCGTCAGAAGGCGTACGGCCAGGACGACGGCGGCGCCGATGGTCGCCATGTACGCGGTGTAGAAGTTGGCGAACCAGGCGAGGGCCACCACCAGCGGCCCGAGCACCGGGCGGCGTCCGCGCCGTGCCCACTCCCCCACCAGGCACAGCAGCGGGAAGGCCGCGAGCCCGTCCAGCCACATGGGCACGGTGGCGCCGTAGTTGAAGGTCCAGCCGGAGAGCGCGTACGCGGTGCCGAGCACGGCCGCCACCGGCCAGGGGCCGCGCCGCAGGGTGAGCAGCAGGGCCGCCATGCCCGCGGCCGCGGCGGCGATCTTGGCGGCGGTGATGACGTACAGGGCGAGTTCGGGCCGGTCGGCCGGGAAGAGCAGGACGAGCAGGTCGAAGGGGCTGCTCAGGTACGTGCCGAAGTCGCCGAGGAAGTTGGCGCCGAAGCCCGAGGACCAGTTGAGGAAGAGGTCGCCGTGGGTCTCGCCGAGCAGCAGCTTGCGCCAGTACACGTGGAAGGGCAGGTACTGCTGCCCGAGGTCGACGATGTTGCGGGTCCGGGGGCCGAAGGGGTGGCTGCCCGCGAGCGCCCCGGCGAGGCAGAACAGCAGTCCGGCGAGGAGGGCCGCGCCGGTCGCCGCCCGGAGCCTCGGCCGGGACGGGGCGGGCGCGGTCTCGGCAGCGGGTGGCACACGTCCTCCAGGGGGCGGGCTCGGCCGGGCGGGCTACGGGGCCTGATCGGCATCGGCGTAGAGACGCATTACCGCCGAGGCGTACGACCCGCGCCCGAGCGGGAGGGGGTCCCCGGGCGCACCTCAGGTGAACAGCCGGTGCGCGCGCCGACACCGGCGACCGGACCGGCGGCCGGACCGGCGACCGGACCGGCGGCCGGACGGGCGGCCGGACGGGCGGCCGGACGGGCGGCCGGACGGGCGGCCGGACCGGTGGCCGGACCGGTGGCGGCACCGGCGGGCGGACTGGCGACGGCACCGGCGACGGCATCGGGGCCGGCCCGCTCGATGTCGGTGACGTCGCCTAACATGCGGATCCGGACATCGAGCGGGCCCGCAGGCATCGGGCTCGCCCGCCCCCCCTCGGACGGAGACACCATGGGCAGCGCCGGACGACTCGTCGTCATCGTCCTCTTCGAGGGCGTCGACCTGCTCGACGTCACCGGCCCTCCGGAGGTCTTCGCCCTGCTGCGGCGCGAGACCGACGGGGCGACGGGCTATCAGGTGCTGCTGGCCGCCGAGTCGACGGCCCCCGTCACCACCTCCGCCGGGGTGCGGGTCCTCCCCGACATCACCTTCGAGGAGCTGGCCGGGCGCGCCATCGACACGCTGCTGGTGCCCGGTTCGGTCGAGACGGACGAGCGGCGGCGGGTCCGCGCCTTGGTCGATCCGGGCGTCGTGGCGTGGGTGCGGAGGCTCGCGGAGCGGACCCGGCGGGTGACGTCGGTGTGCGTCGGGGCACACATCCTCGCGGCGGCCGGGCTGCTGGACGGCAAGCGGGCCACCACCCACTGGTCGACGGCGGGGCAGCTCGCCGCCGAGCACCCGGAGGTCGAGGTCGACGCCGACCCGATCTTCATCCGGGACGGCGACGTGTGGACGGGCGCGGGGATCAGCTCCTGTCTCGACCTGTCCCTGGCCCTGGTGGCCGACGACTTCGGGGAGACGGTGGCACTGCGGGTGGCCCGCCAGCTCGTGATGTACCTGAAGCGGCCCAGCGGGCAGAGCCAGTTCAGCGTGCCGCTCGAACCGGTCTCCACGACGCGGCGGATCGAGGACCTGCGCCACCACATCACGCGCCACCTCGGCGAGCCGCTGACCCTGGCGGACCTGGCGGCGACCGCCCATGTCAGCGAGCGTCAGCTCACCCGCATCTTCAAGGCGGAGCTGGGCATGACGCCGAGCGCGTACGTGGAGTCGGCGCGGGTCGAGCGGGCGCGCCACCAGCTGGAATCCACCGACGCCACGCTCGAACGGATCACGACGCTGTGCGGGTTCGGCACGACGGACACCCTGATCCGGGCGTTCCGCCGGCGCCTCGACACGACACCGATGGAGTACCGGCGCCGGTTCCGTGCCGTGCCCGGCGGCGGCGCGGGCGCCGTGCCCGCCTCGGCCCCTGCTTCGGCACCTGCCCCCGACTCCGTCTCGGCCGGGGGCTGAGCGGCGGGCGCGGTCAGCCCTGCGGGACGGGCAGGACGTCCGGGGAGAGCGTGGCCGCGCGGGCGGACGAGGCCGTCATCCGGCGGCGGTGATGGCGGCGGCACAGCACCTCGTAGCCGACCTGGTCCCCCGCGTTGACGTCGCCGACGACGACCTGGGCGCCCTCGACGACCATCTCGCCGCCGACGGTGCGCGCGTTGTGGGTGGCCCGGGCGCCGCACCAGCAGAGGGCCTCGACCTGGAGGACCTCGACCCGGTCGGCGAGCTCGACGAGCCGCTGGGAGCCGGGGAAGAGCTTGGAGCGGAAGTCGGTGGTGATGCCGAAGGCGAAGACGTCGAGTTCGAGGTCGTCGACGACCCGGGCGAGCTGGTCGATCTGCTCGGGCGCGAGGAACTGCGCCTCGTCCGCGATGGCGTAGTCGCAGCGCCCGCCCTTGGACAGGTGGGCGACGAGGTACGCGTAGAAGTCGAAGCCCTCGGCCGCCTCGACGGCGTCGGTGACCAGGCCGAGCCGTGAGGAGAGCTTGCCCTCGCCGGCCCGGTCGTCCCGGGTGAAGATCATGCCCTGGAGCCCGCGCGCGGACCGGTTGTGTTCGATCTGAAGAGCGAGGGTGCTCTTTCCGCAGTCCATCGTTCCGGAGAAGAACACCAGCTCGGGCATGGGAGGTCGGGGACCTTTCGGGTCAGGGGGCGAGGCGACGGGGGCGTGCGGGCGGTCGGTCGTGGCGGGGTCCGGGCGTGATCCGGGGTTCGGGCTTGGTGCGGGGTTCGGGCGTGGTGCGGGTTCGGGCGTGATGCCGGGTGGGCTCGGCAGCCTCAGGAGCGTACTTCGAGCAGCGGCACGAGTTGCTCCGCGGCGGTCATCGAACCGTGCATCCCCACCATGGCGGACTCGTTCGGCTCGTTGACGGAGGCCGTGATGGCGAGGTCGTCCTGGGCCGCCGCGACGACGTCGCCGATCCGCCCGTACACCCGCTCGTCGACCCGGTCGCCGAACCAGCCGAGCTCGATGGCCTCGTCGCGGCCCGCCACCCAGAAGCGGTCGCCGAGGACCTCGCGCCAGCAGGTGAGGACGTCGGACTCGGCGCCCGGGACGGCGTACACGTGCCGGGCGCGGCCCTCGCCGCCGAGGAGGGCGACGCCGGCGCGCAGCTCCCAGTCCTCGTCGAAGTCGATGCGGTGGTCCTCGTCGAAGGGGATGTCCACCATGCCGTGGTCGGCGGTGACGTAGAGCGCGGCGCGCGGCGGAAGCTGCTCGGCCAGCCGCCGCACGAGGCGGTCGACGAACATCAGCTGGCCGCGCCAGGCGTCGGAGTCTATGCCGAAGCGGTGTCCGGCGCCGTCGAGCTCGCTGTAGTACGTGTAGATCAGCGAGCGGTCGCCGGCGGCGAGCTGCTCGGCCGCGAAGTCCATCCGCTCCTCGCCGGACAGCCGTCCGTGGAACGTTCCGCCACTCAGCGCGATCTTGGTGAGCGGGGTGTCCTGGAACATCGGCGAGGAGACCTGGGCGGTGTGGATCCCGGCCTCGTGGGCGAGCTGGAAGACCGTGGGGTACGGCTGCCAGGTGCGGGGCGAGGTCCAGGGCTTCCAGCGGAGCTGGTTCATCAGCTCGCCCGTGTCCGGGTTGCGCACGGTGTAGCCGGGGAGCCCGTGGACACCAGGGAAGAGGCCGGTGCCGACCGAGGCGAGCGAGGTGGCGGTGGTGGCCGGGAAGCCCGCGGTCAGCGGACGGCCGGTGCCTCCTCGGGAGCCGTCGAGCAGCGAGGCGAGGTAGGGGGCCTCGTCGGGGTGGGTCTTGATCTGCTCCCAGCCGAGCCCGTCGATGAGGAAGACGCAGTTGCGGTCGGCGGGGGCGAGCTCCGCTATCCGGGACTCGAAGCCGGGCACGCCCTGCCCGGCCACGAGCGTCGGGAGCAGGTCGCCGAGGGAACCGCTGCCGTACTCGGGGAGCGGCGCGGTGGCGGGGTCGAGCGGGACCGGGTCGTCCGGCCAGCCCTGGGCCACGGAGGCGGGCTGCGCCATCAGCGGGTCACCGCGGCGGTGTCCGCGGTGGCCTCGGAGAGCGCCTGCGCGAAGGCGAGGGTCTGGCGGACGGTGTCCGGGCCGTCGCCGGCGTCGCTGACGCGGAGGCTGAGGTCGTCGGCGGTGGAGTTGCCGGTGTAGCCGTGGTCGGCGTCGCAGTTCGGGTCGCCGCAGGCGGCGGGCTCCAGGTCGATCCGGGAGACGGCGCCCCAGCCGATGGTCAGGACGACCTCGCGGGGCAGGGTGCCCGGGGTGTAGGACTCCGGGTTGGCGACGACGCGGCTGACGACGATGGACGAGATCCGGTCGAGCTTCACGGACTCGGTGGACGTCGTGGCGTACGGCGTCGGGGAGCTGGTGTCGGCCGCCTGCTCGTCGGTGTGGCTGACGATGAAGCGGTGGGCCGTCAGGACGAGGACGGTGACATGGCGGCGGACCTCGTTCGCGTCGAAGGTGGTCTCCTGGTGGACCACGTACGACGAGACCGCCTCGCCGCCGACGGCGGCCTCCACCGCCTCGGCCACGAGGGCCGGGTAATAGCCGCTGCGCTCGATCGCCGCGCGCAGCCCCTGGGTCGTCGTACCGGTCTTCGCCATGGACTCCATCCTAATCCGTGCACAAGGACCGCTTGGCCGGTTGTGCGGGGGGTCTGGGCCGTTCGTGAGCGCCGGGGCTGTGACATGGGACTCCCCCGGGGGAGCCGTGGCACCTCCGGTGACGCGGGCGTCACCGGTGCTGCCGGGATCGGCGCGGCCGGCGGGGTCGGCGCGGTCGGCGCGGTCGGCGCGGTCGGTGGGGTCGGTGGGGTCGGTGGCGGTCACTGGTAGCTCGGCAGGCGGCGGGGGCCGAGGTCGGTCTGGGGCGGGGGCGGCGCCAGTCGGACGGTGGCGCCCAGCACCGAGAGGCCGCGCGGGGCGACGACGACGGGTTCGAGGGAGAGGGCGACGACCTCGGGGTGGTCGTCGACCAGGCGGGAGACGCGCAGCAGCAGCTCTTCGAGGGCGGGGGTGTCGACCGGGGCGGCGCCCCGCCAGCCGAAGAGGAGCGGGGCGGTGCGGATGGAGCGGACGAGCTCGGCGGCGTCCCGGTCGGTGGCGGGAACGAGCCGGTGGGACATGTCGCCGAGGAGCTCGGAAGCGGCTCCGGCGAGGCCGAAGGAGAGGACGGCGCCGACGGCGGGGTCGATGGCCGCGCGGACGACGGTGTCGACCCCGCGCGGGGCCATCGCCTGGACGACCGGCTGGAGCTCCTCGGGCTTGCCGAGCGCCTCGGTGAGCTCGGCGTACGCGGTACGGAGCTGTTCCTCCGTGGCCAGGTCCAGCCGGACTCCGCCGAGGTCCGGGCGGTGGCGCAGGTGCGGGGCCGTGGTCTTGAGGGCGACGGGGAAGCCGAGCCTGGCGGCGGCGCGGACGGCCTCGTCGGGGGTGGGCGCGGGGAGGGCGGGCGGGACGTCGATCCCGTACCGCCCGAGGAGCCCCCTGGCCCCCTCGGCGTCGAGCGTCACCCCGCGCGGGTCGCCGCCGTCGGCGGCGAGCGCCCGCGCGATGAGGCCGGCGGCCCCGGTCTCGTCGATGCCGTCGAACTCGGGCACCCGTCCGGGCTCGGCCGCCGCCTGCCGCCGCCACTGCGCGTACCGCACGGCCTCGGCGAGCGCCCGCACGGCCCGCTCGGCGGCGGGGTAGGCGGGGATGGGGCGGACGGCGGGCACACCCTGGGGCTGCGCGTCCGGGTGGGGTACGGGGGGATGCTCGGACGCGGATACGGACGCGGGACCGGAACCGGAAGCGGGACCGGGACCGGAAGCGAAAGCGGGGATGGAGGTGCCCCCGGCCGCAGCCGTACGGTCCGGTCCGGCCGTACGATCCGGACCCGCCGTACGGTCCGAGCCGACCGTACGCCCCGGACCGGCCGCGCCGTCGGACGCCGCCGGGCGGGTGCGGGTCGCCGCGGCGAGGGCGTCCGCGAGGGTGCCCATCTCGACGTGGACGACGACGACCGGCTTGGCCGTGCCCCGCGCGTCCTCGACGGCGGAGCGGAGGGCGGCGGCCAGGACCTCGCCGTCGCCGGACTCGGTCGCCCCGTTCTCCCCGACCCAGGGGATCGCGGTGACGACCACGGCGTCGCAGGCGTCGTCCGCGAGGGCGGCGGCGAGCGCGGTGCGGAAGTCGGCGGGGGTGGCCCCGGTGGTCAGGTCCAGGGGCCGCAGCGGGCGCAGGCCCTCGGTGAGGCAGGCGTCGTAGGTGAGCAGCCCCAGGGACTCGGAGTTGCCGAGGATGGCGACGCGGGGGCCGGCCGGGAGGGGCTGGTCCGCGAGGAGGAGGCCCGCGTCGACGAGCTCGGTGACGGTGTCCACGCGGATGACGCCGGCCTGCCGCAGCAGGGCGGAGACCGTGGCGTGCGGGATGCGGGTGACGGGGACCCGGTGGCCGGGCGGGGCGCTGCCGCTGTGCCGGGCGCCCTTGACGACGACGACCGGCTTGACGGCGGCGGTGCGCCGGGCGAGCCGGGTGAACTTCCGGGGGTTTCCGATCGACTCCAGGTAGAGGAGGACGACGTCGGTGTCCGGGTCGTCGTACCAGTGCTGGAGGAGGTCGTTGCCGGAGACGTCCGCCCGGTTCCCGGCGGAGATGAAGGAGGAGAGTCCGGCGCCGCGCCGGTGCAGTCCGGCGAGCAGCGCGATGCCGATGGCGCCGGACTGGGTGAACAGTCCGACCCGCCCGGCGGCCGGCATCTGGGGGGCCAGCGAGGCGTTCAGCCGGACGGACTCGGCCGTATTGATGATCCCGAAGGCGTTGGGCCCGATGATCCGCATCCCGTACGAGCGGGCCTGCCGCACCAGCGCGCGCTGGCGCTCGCGGCCCTCGGCCCCGCTCTCCGCGTAGCCGGCCGAGAGCACGACCAGGCCCCGCACCCCGTGCTCCCCGCACGCGGCGACGACCTCGGGGACCCGCTCGGCGGGCACGGCCACGACGGCGAGGTCGACGTCCTCGCCGATGTCGGCGACGCCCCGGAAGGCGGGGACGCCCTCCAGCTCGTGCGGCCCGTCCCCCAGGGCGCTGTTCACGGCGTGGACCCGGCCGGTGTAACCGGCGTCCAGAAGGTTGCGGAGCACGGCCCTGCCGACCCCTCCGGGGGTGCGGCCCACGCCGATGACGGCGACGGAGCCGGGGGTGAGGAGCCGCTGCACGGACCGGGCCTCGGCGCGCTGCTCCCGGGCGCGCTGGACGGCGAGCGAGCGGTCGGTGGGCTCCAGATCGAGGTGGAGGCGCACGGAGCCGTCCTCGAAGCTGCGCTTCTGGGTGTAGCCGGCGTCCGTGAACACCTTGATCATCTTGGTGTTCGCGGGCAGCACCTCGGCGACGAACCGGCGGATGCCCCGCTCCCGCGCGACCGCCGCGATGTGCTCGAGGAGCGCGGAGGCGACACCCCGCCCCTGGTGGGCGTCCTGGACGAGGAAGGCGACCTCGGCCTCGTCGGCGGGGGCGGCGGCGGGGCGCCCCAGGGCGTTGATCCGGTCGTAGCGCACGGTGGCGATGAAGTCCCCGCCGACCGTGGCCGCGAGTCCCACCCGGTCCACGAAGTCGTGGTGGGTGAATCGGTGCACGTCCTTGGCGGAGAGCCGGGGGTAGGGCGCGAAGAAGCGGTAGTACTTCGACTCGTCCGAGACCTGCTCGTAGAAGCTGACCAGCCGCTCGGCGTCGTCGGCGGTGATCGGACGGATGCGCGCGGTGCCGCCGTCACGGAGGACCACGTCGGCTTCCCAGTGGTCGGGGTACGCGTGCTCCGGCTGTTCGGACTGTTCCGACGCGCTGTGCATGGGGCAAGACTACGACCGGGGTCCGACAGCGGCACCGGTCGCGCGGCGGGTGCCCACCGTGCAAGGTAGGGAGGGCCTAAAGGCCGCCGATATCGGGCCGAAGGTCGGCACGAGCATCTCGCCGCCCGTGAGAGACTGGTCTAGACAACCGCTGAAAGTTGAAGGGCAACCACCATGGCTGAGCGCCGCGTCAACGTCGGCTGGGCCGAGGGCCTGCACGCCCGCCCCGCCTCCATCTTCGTCCGTGCCGCCACGGCCGCCGGCGTCCCCGTGACGATCGCCAAGGCCGACGGCAACCCGGTCAACGCCGCGTCCATGCTCGCGGTGCTCGGCCTGGGTGCCCAGGGCGGCGAGGAGATCGTGCTCGCTTCGGACGCCGACGGCGCCGACGCCGCGCTCGACCGCCTCGCGAAGCTGGTCGCCGAGGGTCTCGAGGAGCTCCCCGAGACCGTCTGATCCGTCTCCTCCCCGACGACGGATCACGAAGGGCCGTACTCGCCGGAATTCCGGCCGGTACGGTCCTTTCTGCTTCCCTGAAGCGTTTCCGCCAAGAGGAATTCGATTTCGACAGCGCAAATTACCCGCACGCCGGAAATCGCCTTCCTCTTGTATACGGCGCCCATGTTAATTCCGCGGCCCCGCCGTGTTGACGGCATGTTGCGAAACCCTCACACGCGGGCGCTCCGCCCGCCGCGGCCGGTGCAGCGGAAGAGCGCGCTCCACGTGCAGCGCGGTCAGCGCGCGGGCCCTTTCCGCGTCCCCGCGCGCGACGGCGTCGACGATCGCCCCGTGCTCGGCCCACGCCTCCACGGGCCGGACGGCCGGCTCGACCGCGTACATCCAGGCGATCTTGTGCCGCAGCTGGGTGAGGAGCGCGGTGAGCGGCGGGCTGCCGGACGCCTGGGCGAGCGTCTCGTGGAACCAGGCGCCGAGCGCGCGCAGATCCTCCCCCTGGCCGCGCCTGGCCCGCTCCTGCCCCAGCCTGACCAGCCCGCGCAGCACCTTGAGGTGCGCGTCCGAGCGGCGCTGGGCGGCCCTGGCGGCCCCCAGCGGCTCCAGCAGGGTCCGCACGTCGAGCAGGTCCGCCGCCTCCTGCTCGGTGGGCTCGGCGACATGCGCGCCCGCGTGCCGCCGGGTGACCACGAAGCCCTCGGACTCCAGCGTGCGCAGCGCCTCGCGGACCGGCACGCGGGAGACCCCGTAGCGGCGCGCGAGCTGCTCCTCCGTCAGGCGGGCACCCCGCGCGAAGACGCCGGAGACGATGTCGTCCCGGATCGCCGTGCATACCGAGTGCGCGGGAACACGCATGTCCGACCTCCGTATGTGATCCGCTATTCGATTCACTTCGATCCGGCTCGTTTCGATCCGGTTCTACGCGATCCGGCTCGATGCGATCCGGCTCGACCCGAGCGAAACCCACCGCATGGCGCCCGTCCGGCGACCCCTGCGACTCTATTGCAGGATGCCGGAATTTCCGATGCCACCCGATAATACGGAAACAAAAAAGAAGTCCCGGCTCGTTCGAGCCGGGACTTCTTCACAGAACGCACACGTCAGACGTGGACTCCGCGGGCACGCAGGTAGGAGACCGGGTTGACGTCCGATCCGTACTCGGCGGACGTACGGGCCTCGAAGTGGAGGTGCGGGCCGGTCGAGTTGCCGGAGGACCCGGAGACGCCGATCTGGTCGCCGGGGGTGACCGTCTGGCCGACGGAGACGCCGATCGAGGCGAGGTGGCCGTACTGGGTGAACGTGCCGTCGTTCATCCGGATGACGATGTTGTTGCCGTACGCGCCGCCCCAGCCGGCCTCGACGACGGTGCCGGAGCCGACGGAGACGACCTTGCTCCCGTAGGCGGCGTGGAAGTCGATGCCGGAGTGGCTGCCGGAGGACCAGAGCGAGCCGCCGGTCTTGTAGCCGGTGCTCACGTACGTGCCGGCGACGGGGAGCTGGAAGGAGTTCAGGCGCTTGCGCTCGGCCTCCCGGGCGGCGCGCTCCTGGGCCGCGCGGGCCTCCTTGGCGCGGGCCTCGGCCTTGCGCTTGGCCTCGGCGGCGGCCTTGACCCGGGCGGCGGCCTCGACGGCCTCCTTCTCCTGGGCGGCGGCCTGGGCGTCGACGCGCTCGGCGATGGACTCGGCGGTGATCACCTTGGTGAGGCCGGTGTCCTCCGGGGAGGCGGGCTCCGTGTCGGCGGCGAACGCCGGGGAGGCCAGGGTGCCGATGACGCCGGTCGTCGCGAGGGTCGCCACACCGGCGATGCCCACGGAGCGGCGCGCCATGCGGCTCGGACCACGATGCTTCCCGGTGGCACGGGTGAACGCCATGAAGTGGCTGATCCTTTCCTTCCCTCTCGCCTACCGGGTTAGCTGACGGGTTCGGAGCAGGAAGGTCTCCTACGGGCCCCTCCGCTCGCTGAGCGAAGGCGTCCGATTCACCCCAGGGACTGCGATGGGTCCCCGGCTCCCCAGGCTCGCGCCTTACGGGGACTCGGCGATGACTGTCCGTTGCCGCGAATGCGGCGTCGTACAACGGGCGGACAGCCGGATCGACGCTAGGCCGATCTTCGGTCAATCGCCAAACAGACACGCTTTTTTGTAAGACATGCCACAGGGCAGAAGATCACACGAGCGGCAATACGGACAAAAAGGAGAACCCCGACGAACCATGCCGTCGGGGTCTCCTCGTCCGCCTGGCGGCGGCTCAATCAGCCGGTCACGACCGTCACTTCGCCGATGCCCAGGGCCCGCACCGGCTCCTCGATCTGCGCCGCGTCGCCGACAAGCACCGTCACGAGCCGGTCCACCGGGAAGGCGTTGACCACGGCCGCGGTCGCCTCCACCGTGCCGGTCTCGGCCAGCCGCGCGTACAACTGCGCCTGGTAGTCGTCCGCGAGGTGCTGCTCGACCTGGTCGGCGAGGGTGCCCGCGACGGAGGCGGCCGTCTCGTACTTGAGCGGGGCCACCCCCACCAGGTTCTGCACGGCCACGTCGCGCTCGGCGTCCGTCAGGCCCTCGGCGGCGAGGGTGCGCAGCACCTTCCACAGGTCGTCAAGTGCCGGACCCGTGTTGGGGGTGTCCACCGAGCCGCTGATGGCGAGCAGCGAGAGCCCGTGGCCCGCGCCGTCGGAGCGCAGCACCTGGCCGAAGGAGCGCACACCGTACGTGTAGCCCTTCTCCTCGCGCAGGACGCGGTCCAGCCGGGAGGTGAGGGTGCCGCCGAGGCAGTACGTGCCGAGCACCTGGGCCGGCCACACGCGGTCGTGGCGGTCGGGGCCGACGCGGCCGATGAGCAGCTGCGTCTGGACGGCGCCGGGGCGGTCCACGATGACGACCCGCCCGGTGTCGTCGGCCGTGACGGCCGGCATGGGGCGCCGGGTGCCTGCGTCGCCCGTCCAGGCGCCCAGCGTCTCCGCGAGCACCTTGTCGACGTCCACGTCGGTGAGGTCGCCGACGATGACGGCGGTGGCCGTGGCGGGCCGCACGTGCGCGTCGAAGAAGGCGCGGACGGCGGCGGCGTCGATCGCCGCGACGGTCTCCTCGGTGCCCTGGCGGGGCCGGGAGACGCGCGCGGAGGCCGGGAACAGCTCCTTGGAGAGCTGCTTGGCCGCGCGGCGGGCCGGGTTGGCCGACTCGTGCGGGATCTCGTCGAGGCGGTTGTTCACCAGCCGCTCGATCTCGGTCTCCAGGAACGCCGGGGAGATCAACGCCTCCGAGAGCAGGCCGAGCGCCTTGGGCAGCCGGGAGACCGGGACCTCCAGGGAGACCCGTACGCCCGGGTGGTCGGCCGCCGCGTCCAGGGTGGCGCCGCAGCGCTCCAGCTCGGCGGCGAACTCCTCGGCGGTGTGCTGGTCGGTGCCCTCCGACAGGGCGCGGGCCATGATCGTGGCCACGCCGTCCAGGCCCTCGGGCTCGGCGTCCAGCGGGGCGTCGAGCGAGATCTCGACGGCCACCACCTGCTGGCCGGGGCGGTGGCACCGCAGCACCGTCAGCCCGTTGTCCAGGGCGCCGCGCTCCGGGGCCGGGAAGGCCCAGGGCTTGGCCTGGCCCGGCTGGGGCTGGGGGTGGAAGGTCATGTTCGTCAAAGACGCGGCCGTGTCGGTCACTGGTCCGCTCCCTCTTCCTCGTCGCTCTCGCTGTCGCCGTCGGCGCCCACCGGCTCGTAGACCAGCGCCGCGCGGTTGTCCGGGCGCAGCGTGGCCTTGGCGACCTCCTGCACCTCCTCGGCACTGATGTCGAGGACCCGGTTCACGGCGGTCAGGGCGAGCTGGGGGTCGCCGAACAGCACCGCGTACCGGCACAGTTCGTCGGCGCGGCCGGCGACCGTGCCCAGCCGGTCCAGCCACTCGCGCTCCAACTGGGCCTGCGCGCGCTCCATCTCCTCGGGCGTCGGGCCCTCGGCGGCGAAGCGGGCCAGCTCGTCGTCGACGGCCGACTCGATCCGGGGCACCTCGACGCCGCCGGAGGCCTTCACGTCCAGCCAGCCGAGCGAGGGCGCGCCGGCCAGCCGCAGCAGGCCGAAACCGGCGGCGACGGCGGTGCGGTCGCGGCGGACCAGCCGGTTGTGCAGGCGGGAGGACTCGCCGCCGCCGAGGATCGTCAGCGCCAGGTCGGCGGCGTCGCACGCGCGGGTGCCGTCGTGCGGCAGCCGGTAGGCGGCCATCAGCGCGCGGGCCGGGACCTCCTCCTCGACGACCTCGCGGATCTGCTCGCCGATGACCCCGGGGAGCTCGCCGGAGCGCGGCGCGGGCTTGCCGTCGTGGCCGGGGATCGAGCCGAAGTACTTCTCGACCCAGGCGAGCGTCTGCTCCGGGTCGATGTCACCGACGACCGAGAGGACCGCGTTGTTCGGCGCGTAGTACGTGCGGAAGAAGTTCCGCGCGTCCTCCAGGGTGGCCGCGTCCAGGTCGGCCATGGAGCCGATGGGCGTGTGGTGGTACGGGTGGCCCTCGGGGTACGCGAGGGCGGTGAGGCGCTCGAAGGCGGTGCCGTACGGCACGTTGTCGTAGCGCTGGCGGCGCTCGTTCTTGACGACGTCGCGCTGGTTCTCCATCGACTCGTCGTCCAGGGCGGCCAGCAGCGAGCCCATGCGGTCGGCCTCCAGCCAGAGCGCGAGCTCCAGCTGGTGGGCCGGCATGGTCTCGAAGTAGTTGGTGCGCTCGAAACTGGTGGTGCCGTTGAGGGAGCCGCCGGCGCCCTGCACCAGCTCGAAGTGGCCGTTGCCGTGGACCTGCTTCGAGCCCTGGAACATCAGGTGCTCGAAGAGGTGGGCGAGGCCGGTGCGGCCCTCGACCTCGTGACGCGAGCCGACGTCGTACCAGAGGCAGACCGCGGCGACCGGGGTCAGGCGGTCCTCCGAGAGCACCACGCGCAGGCCGTTGGCCAGCCGGTGCTCGGTCGCTGTCAGGCCGCCGGAGCCGGCCTCGGCCGTGGCCGTGTGACCCATGGGCATGTACGTCCCTTCGATCGCGATGTGAAGTCCTGCCACTGTATGCAAGCGCGCCGACACCTGGCGAAGTTCCCGTCCCTCGCCGACGTCCCTCTTCCGGGTCGCGGAGGGGCGCGACGGTGACCCCGGGCGCCCTCAGGCACGGGTCGCGGTGCCGGTTGTCAGCGGGACGGTCCACAATGGTCCGCGTCAGATCAACCTTGTTGGTGAAGGAGCCGCAGCCGCGATGGCCCGCCGCAGCACGAAGACACCGCCGCCGGACGACGCGTTCGAGGAGCGAATCCTCGACATCGACGTCGTCGACGAGATGCAGGGCTCCTTCCTCGAGTACGCGTACTCGGTGATCTACTCGCGCGCGCTGCCCGACGCCCGCGACGGCATGAAGCCCGTGCAGCGCCGCATCGTCTACCAGATGAGCGAGATGGGTCTGCGGCCCGAGCGCGGATTCGTCAAGTGCGCCCGTGTCGTCGGCGAGGTCATGGGCAAGCTGCACCCGCACGGCGACGCGTCGATCTACGACGCGATGGTCCGCATGGCGCAGCCCTTCTCCATGCGCCTCCCGCTGGTCGACGGCCACGGCAACTTCGGCTCCCTCGGCAACGACGACCCGCCGGCCGCCATGCGGTACACGGAGTCGCGGATGGCGCCGGCCGCGCTCCTGATGACGGAGTCCATCGACGAGGACACCGTCGACTTCGCGCCGAACTACGACGGCCAGGAGCAGGAGCCGGTCGCGCTCCCCGCCGCCTATCCGAACCTGCTGGTCAACGGCGCCTCCGGCATCGCGGTCGGCATGGCGACCAACATGCCGCCGCACAACCTGGGCGAGGTCATCGCGGCGGCCCGCCACCTGATCCGCCATCCGAACGCGGACCTGGAGGCGCTGATGCGCTTCGTGCCGGGTCCCGACCTGCCGACCGGCGGCCGGATCGTCGGCCTCTCCGGCGTCAAGGACGCGTACGCGACCGGCCGCGGCACGTTCAAGATCCGCGCGACCACGAGCGTGGAGACCGTGACGGCCCGCCGCAAGGGCATCATCGTCACCGAACTGCCCTTCAGCGTCGGCCCGGAGAAGGTGATCTCCAAGATCAAGGACCTGGTCGGCTCCAAGAAGCTCCAGGGCATCGCCGACGTCAAGGACCTCACCGACCGCAACCACGGCCTGCGCCTGGTCATCGAGATCAAGAACGGCTTCGTGCCGGAGGCGGTCCTGGAGCAGCTGTACAAGCTGACGCCCATGGAGGAGTCCTTCGGCATCAACAACGTGGCCCTGGTCGACGGCCAGCCGCTCACGCTCGGCCTCAAGGAGCTCCTGGAGGTCTACCTCGACCACCGCTTCGAGGTGGTCCGGCGCCGCTCCGAGTTCCGCCGCGGCAAGAAGCGCGACCGGCTGCACCTGGTGGAGGGGCTGCTCGTCGCGCTCCTCGACATCGACGAGGTCATCCGGCTGATCCGGGAGAGCGACAACTCCGCGCAGGCCAAGGAGCGCCTGATGGAGCGCTTCTCCCTGAGCGAGGTCCAGACGCAGTACATCCTGGACACCCCGCTGCGCCGGCTCACCAAGTTCGACCGGCTGGAGCTGGAGACCGAGCGCGACCGGCTCACCGGTGAGATCGACGAGCTGACCGGGATCCTGGACTCCGACTCCGAGCTGCGCAAGCTGGTCTCGGCGGAGCTGGCGGCGGTCGCCAAGAAGTTCGCCACCGACCGGCGGACGGTCCTGCTGGAGTCGGCGGGCGCCCCCGTCGCCGCCGTGGCCCTGGAGGTCGCGGACGACCCCTGCCGGGTGCTGCTGTCCTCCACGGGTCTGCTCGCCCGCACGGCGACGGCGGAGGTGCCGCCCGCCGATCCGGACGGCAAGCGCGTCAAGCACGACGCGATCGTCTCCGCGGTCGCGGCCACCCAGCGTGGTGACGTCGGCGCGGTGACGTCGACCGGCCGGCTGCTGAGAATCGCCGTGATCGACCTCCCGCAGCTCCCCGACACGGCCGCCGCGCCGAACCTGTCGGGCGGCGCGCCGCTGACCGAGTTCCTCTCCCTGGAGGCGGACGAGACGGTGGTCTGCCTCACCACGCTCGCCGAGACCTCACCGGGGCTCGCGATCGGCACGCTGCAGGGCGTGGTGAAGCGCGTGGTGCCGGACTATCCGTCCAACAAGGACGAGCTGGAGGTCATCGCCCTCAAGGACGGCGACCGGATCGTCGGCGCGACGGAGCTGCGAACGGGCGAGGAGGACCTGGTCTTCATCACCTCCGACGCCCAGTTGCTGCGCTACCCGGCCGCCCAGGTCCGGCCGCAGGGGCGGCCCGCGGGCGGCATGGCCGGCGTCAAACTGGCCCCGGACGCCGAGGTCATCTCCTTCACGGCCGTCGATCCGGCGGCGGACGCGGTGGTGTTCACGGTCGCGGGCTCCACGGGCACGCTGGACGCCTCGGCCACGTCGGCGAAGCTGACCCCGTTCGACCAGTACCCGCGCAAGGGCCGGGCGACCGGCGGTGTGCGCTGCCAGCGCTTCCTGAAGGGCGAGGACGTCCTGATCCTGGCCTGGGCGGGCGTCGTCCCCGCCCACGCGGCACAGAAGAACGGCACCCCGTCCGAGCTCCCGGACCCCGACCCGCGCCGCGACGGCTCGGGCACCCCGCTGACGCAGCCGGTGGACATCGTGGCGGGCCCGATCGGCTAGCCCGGCCCCGGTCCGCAGCAAGCCCTCCGCCCCGCGCGCACCCGCGCGGGGCGGAGGGCTTTCGGGTACGAGGAGGGCTTTCGGCTACGCGGGGGGGGAGCGGCGCCTCAGGGGGCCTCGGCGGCTCGGGCGGTGGCCCCGGGGCCGGGGGGACGGGCCCCGGCGGGGGCGTAGACGGCCTCGATCCCGGCCACGATCAGGCGCAGGCCCTCCTCGAAGCCGTCGTCGTAGTCGGCGAAGAGCTCCGGTCCGGCCGCCGCCGCGAGCGGATACCCGGCGAGCCGCTCCGCGCGCCCCTCCAGGTCGAAGCCCTCCCGGCGCTCCCCCGGCACCGGCTCGGTGCCCTGCTCCTCGGTGACGAAGCCGAGGGTGTACAGATACGCCGTGGTGCTGGCCCGGACGGCCTGGTGCAGCGAGAAGCCCGCGTCGACCAGCGAGCCCAGCTGGAGCTCCATGTCGGCGGCGAAGTCGGTGCCGGTGAAGCGGGCGCCGCTGTAGACCTTGGCGCCGTCGCGGTAGCGCAGCAGCCCGGCGCGCAGGCCCCGGTTGACCGCGAGGATCCGCTCCTGCCAGGTGAGCTCGCCGGCCGGGCGCGAGGCGGGGTCCTCGACCATCCGCCGGTACATCACGGTCGCCATCTCGTCGAGCAGCGCCTGCTTGTTCTTGAAGTGCCAGTAGAGCGCGGGGGCCTGGACGTTCAGCTCCTGGGCGATCGCGCGGAGCGTGAGCCCGTCGAGGCCCCGTTCGTTCAGCAGGCTCAACGCGGTCTCCGCCACCGATGCGGGGTCGAGCCGGGTCGTCTTCTTCGTCGCCACCCGGTCACGGTATCCCCTTGACAACTTAACGCCGTTAAGGGGATCCTCTGACCAATGGAACTTAACGTCGTTAAGGACGCGTGAGCGGAGGCAGCGCATGGAGACCACCGAGGTCGTCGAGACGGACGTCGTCATCGCCGGGGCGGGGCCCACCGGCCTGGTGCTCGCCATCGACCTGGCCAGACAGGGCGTGCGGGCCCTGCTCCTGGAGCGGGCGGACCGCCTCTTCCCCGGTTCGCGCGGCAAGGGGATCCAGCCCCGCAGCCTGGAGGTGCTCGACGACCTCGGGGCCCTGCCCGGGATCCTGGCCGCGGGCGCGCCCTATCCCCTGATGCGCACCTGGGAGGGCGCGGAGCGGCAGGGTGAGTGGGACATGATGGCCCGCTCCGAGCCGACCGAGCAGGTGCCGTACGCGAACATCCTGCTCATCCCGCAGTCCCGCACCCAGGAGGTGCTGTACGAGCGGCTCCGCGAGCTCGGCGGCGAGGTCCGGTTCGGCACCGCCCTCACCGCCTTCCGGCAGGACGAGGACGGGGTCACGGCCGAGCTCTCCACCGGCGCGCGGGCGCGGGCCCGCTATCTCGTGGCGGCCGACGGCGGACGCTCGACCGTGCGGCGGGCACTCGGCATCGGCATGACGGGCGAGACCGTGGACCCCCGGCCGATGCTGGTCGCGGACCTCCGGCTCGCCCCCGGCACGCTCGCGGACCGGGACCACTGGCATGTGTGGCCCAAGGCGCCGGGCGGGGCCGTGGCGCTGTGCCCGCTGCCGGGCGGCGAGCAGTTCCAGCTCGTCGCCGCCTTCGAGGACGAGGAGGGCGCCGTGGACACCGGGCCAGACGCGGTGCGCGCGCTCCTCGCCGACCGCACTCCGCTCCGGGCGGCGGACGTCCTGGAGGTGCGGTGGGCCTCCGACTTCCGCGCCCGCGCGGCGATGGCGGACCGCTTCCGCGACGGCCGGGTCTTTCTGGCGGGCGACGCGGCCCATGTGCACTCCCCGGCGGGCGGCCAGGGCCTCAACACCGGCATCCAGGACGCGTACAACCTGGGCTGGAAGCTAGGCCGGGTACTGAGGCGCGGCGCCCCGGCCGCGCTGCTGGACTCCTATGAGGCCGAGCGGCTGCCCGTCGCCGCCGGCGTCCTCGGCATCAGCACCCGCCTGCACCGGGCGAGCTCCGCGGGCGACGCGGGGACGCGGCGCGGTGCGGAGGTGCAGCAGCTCGCGCTGGGCTACCGGGACTCGGCGCTCGCCGTGGAGACCCGGACCGGGCTCCCCGAGGGCGCCCTGCGCGCGGGCGACCGCGCGCCGGACGGCCGGTACGGCGCCGGACGGCTCTTCGACGTCTTCCGGGGCCCGCACCCGACCCTGCTCTCGGTCGGGGTGCCGCTGCCCGCCCTGCCGTACGGCACGGTGCGCACGGCCGAGCTGCCCGGCTGCGCGGCGTACGGGACGGGCCTCTTCCTGATCCGCCCCGACGGATACGTGGGCTGGGCCGGCGCGGACGCGGGCGGCGGCCTCGGCCGCTATCTCGCCACGCTCGGCACGACTCCGGCCGAAGCGACGGTCTAGACGATGCCGTCCGTCTCCTCGGGCTCGTCCTCGCTGCCGGGCACGTACCGCAGGACACCCCACATGGAGCGCTCGTCGAGAAGGTTCCCCGGCCCGTCCTGCTCGCACCCGGCGAGCTCCTTGCGCAGGGCGGCGGCGTCGACGCCGGTGCCGATCAGAACCAGTTGGGTCAGCCGCTCCTCGCCCTCGGGCCAGGGCTCGGGGAGGAAGCGCAGGAAGCGGCCGACGGCATGGACGCCGTAGCGGTTGGCCGGGTCGGCGGCGCCGAAGTCGACGAAGCCCTTGAGCCGGTAGAGGCCCTCGGGGCGCCCGTCCAGGAACGCCATCAGCCGCCGCGGGTGCAGCGGGGTCGCCGTGCTCAGGGAGACCGTGTCGTAGGCGGCGTGCGGGTGGGCGTGCCCGGCGTCCTCGGACCCGTCGTCGCCTTCGGGACCGTAGAGGAAGTCCTCGATGGACATCTGGCCCTCGATCTCGCCCTCCGGCACGACCCGGTCGAAGAGCAGCTCGGGGTCGATCCGCCCGTGCGAGGCCTCGATCACGGCCGCCCTCGGGGCGAGCGCGGTCACCGTCTCGCGCACGGCCCGCAGCTCCTCGGCCGCGACCCGGTCGGCCTTGTTGACGACGACCAGGTCGGCGACCGTGAGGTGCCGGTCTGTCTCCGGGTGCCGGGCGCGCGTGGCGGCGAACTCGGCGGCGTCGACCACCTCGACCAGCCCGCCGTAGACGATCCGCTCGTTCTCACTGGCCAGCACCATGCGGACCAGTTCCTGCGGCTCCGCGAGGCCGCTGGCCTCGATCACGATCACGTCGAGGCGGACCTCGGGCCGGGTGAGCACCTCCAGGTAGGTGTCGAGCTCGCTCGCGTCGACCGCGCAGCACAGGCAGCCGTTGCCCAGCGAGACGGTCGAGCCGACCTGCCCGGCGACGGTCATGGCGTCGATCCCGATGTCACCGAAGTCGTTGACCATGACCCCGATCCGCGTCCCGCGCGCGCTGCGCAGCAGGTGGTTGAGCAGGGTGGTCTTCCCCGCCCCGAGAAACCCGGCCAGGACGACAACGGGGATCTGCTGGGTGGTCAAGGGTGCTGTCCTCCGGGACTTCGGCGCCCGCGCGGATCGGCTGAGCCCGCGCGCGAAGCCCCCAGGATAGGCAGGCCCCCGCCGGGATCCGGGGAGCGGCATTTCCGGTCGGCGCCCCGTCCCCGTACCGTTTCCGCCATGAGCCCCGCAGCCCCCACCTCCGCGCGGCCCCCCGTCCGCCGCCGCAGGTTCGGGTGGCCCAGGCGGATGTTCTCGCAGGTCCTGCTGATGCAGCTGGCCATCGCCGCCGGTGTCACCGTGCTGGCCACCGGCCTCTTCCTGGCCCCGCTGAGTGCCCAGCTCGACGACCAGGCCATGCGCAGGGCCCTCGCGATCGCGCAGACCACGGGTTCTGCGGGGGTCGCCGCCGACCTGCGGGCCACCAAGCCCACCGCGCAGGGCCCGGTGCAGGCGGAGGCGGAGCGGATCCGGCGGACCACGGGCGCCGAGTACGTGGTGGTCATGGACACCCACGGAATCCGCTGGTCCCACACGGACCCCGGCCAGATCGGCCGGGTCGTCTCCACCGATCCCAGCGAGGTCCTGGCCGGCCATCACGTCATGGAAATCGACAGCGGCACCCTGGGGCGCTCCGCGCGCGGCAAGGCGCCGCTGCGGGACGCCAAGGGGGAGATCGTCGGCGCGGTGTCCGTCGGCATCGAGTACGACAGCGTCCGCGACCGCCTGGTCGCGGCGATCCCGGGCATCCTCAAGTACGCGGGCGGCGCCCTGGCGGCCGGCGCGCTGGCCGCGTACCTGATCTCGCGCAGGCTCCAGCGGCAGACCCACGACCTGGCCTTCTCCGACATCTCGGCGCTGCTGGCCGAGCGCGAGGCGATGCTGCACGGCATCCGGGAGGGTGTGGTGGCCCTCGACCGGACGGGCAGGATCCGGCTGATGAACGACGAGGCCCAGCGGCTGCTCGGACTGGGCCCCGAGGCGACCGGGCACCCCCTGGACGAGGTGCTGGGCTCCGGGCGGACGGCGGACGTGCTCGCGGGGCGCGCGACCGGCGAGGACCTGGTGACGGTGCGCGGCAGCCGGGTGCTGATCGCCAACCGGATGCCCACCCACGACGGGGGCGCCGTCGCCACCCTGCGCGACCGCACCGAGCTGGAGCGGCTGGGCCGCGAGCTCGACTCGACGCGCGGCCTGATCGACGCCCTGCGCGCCCAGGACCACGAGCACGCCAACCGGATGCACACCCTGCTCGGGCTGCTGGAGCTGGAGATGTACGAGGAGGCGGCCGATTTCGTCAACGAGGTGGTCGGGGTGCACCGCACCACCGCCGAGCAGGTCACCGAGAAGGTCCGCGACCCGCTGCTCGCCGCGCTGCTCGTCGGCAAGGCGACCGTCGCCGCCGAGCGGGGCGTGTCGCTACGCATCGCCCCCGGCTCGCTCCTGCCGGACCGCCTGGTCGATCCGCGCGAGCTGGTCACGGTCGTCGGCAACCTCGTCGACAACGCCCTGGACGCCGTCGCCGCCACCGTCGAAGCGCGCGTGGAGGTCGATCTGCGGGCGGAAGGCCGCACGGTGGTCCTGCGGGTCGCCGACAGCGGTCCCGGCGTGCCGCCCGAGCGACGTGAGCTGATCTTCACCGAGGGCTGGAGCACCAAGGAGCTCCCGGCGCACGGCAAGCGGGGGCTGGGGCTCGCCCTGGTGCGCCGGCTCGCGGAGCGCCGGGGCGGCGTCGCCCGGGTCGGCACGGGCGCGGACGGGGGCGCGGAGTTCACCGTCGTCCTGCCCGACACGCTGGGCGAGGCGGAGCCCGCCGTGCCCGCGCCCGCCGGGGAGCCGAGCGGGGAGATGCGGTGATCGGCGTCCTGGTCGTCGACGACGACCCGCGCGTGGCACGGATCAACGCCGCGTACGTGGCCAAGGTGCCCGGCTTCCAGGTGGTCGCGGTCGCGCATTCGGCGGCCGAGGCCCTGGCCCGGCTCGCCGACGCCGAGCCCCCGGTGGACCTGGTGCTGCTGGACCACTACCTGCCCGACGGCAACGGCCTCGCGGTGGTCCGGGAGCTGCGGGCGCGCGGCCAGCAGAGCGACGTGATCATGGTGACCGCCGCGCGTGACGTGGCGACGGTCCAGGCCGCGATGCGGCACGGGGCCCTGCAGTACCTGGTCAAGCCGTTCAGCTTCGCCGGGCTGCGGACCAAACTGGAGGCCTACGCGGTGCTGCGGCGGGCCCTGGAGGGCGGCGGGGAGGCGGAGCAGGCCGAGGTGGACCGGTTCTTCGCCGCGCTCTCGGCCGGCGCGGTCGCCTCCGAACTCCCCAAGGGCCACTCGCCCACGACGGCGGAGCTGGTGCGGCAGGTACTGCTCGCCGCCGCGGGCGCCCTGTCGACGCAGGAGATCGCCGAGCGGGCCGGGGTGAGCCGGCAGACCGCCCAGCGCTACCTCAAGCTGCTGGAGCGGACAGGCCGCGTCCGCCTCTCCCTGAAGTACGGCGAGACGGGCCGCCCCGAGCACCGCTACGAGTGGACGGCCTCAGCGGCCCGCTGAGCCGCCCGGGGCGGGCCTGGAGCCTCGGGGAGCCATGCCGCCCCAGGGACGCCCTGGAACCCTTGTGAACGGGCCCTTCCTCCCCCAGTCCCTCACACCGCCCCCGCCCCGGTGAGTGCCCGTACCTCCGTCTCGGCGTGCCGGGCCTCGTCCGGGGGCTCGTGCGAGGTGACCGTGCCGAGCCAGCCCGCGAGGAAGCCGAGCGGGATGGAGATCACGCCCGGGTTCTGGAGCGGGAAGAGCTGGAAGTCGACGCCCGGGAAGAGGGATTCCGGACTTCCGGAGACGACCGGGGAGACCAGCACCAGCAGCACGGCGGGGATCAGGCCCCCGTACACCGACCAGACCGCGCCCCGGGTGGTGAAGCGGCGCCAGAACAGCGAGTACAGCAGCACCGGCAGGTTCGCCGAGGCGGCGACGGCGAAGGCGAGGCCGACGAGGAAGGCCACGTTGAGGTCGCGGGCGAGCAGCCCGAGGCCGATGGCCGCGACCCCGATCCCGGCGGCGGCGCAGCGCGCGACGGTCACCTCACTGTGCTCCTTGGTGCCTCGGCGGCGCAGCGAGGCGTAGAGGTCGTGGGCGACGGACGCCGAGGAGGCGAGGGTGATGCCCGCGACGACGGCGAGGATCGTGGCGAAGGCGACGGCGGCGACGACCGCGAAGAGGACGGTGCCGCCGGTGGATCCCGCGCCGCCGCCGAGGTCGAGGGCGAGCAGGGGCACGGCGGTGTTGCCGGCGCTGTTGGACGCGCGGACGGCGTCGGGGCCGACGAGGGCCGCCGCGCCGAAGCCGAGGACGATCGTCATCAGGTAGAAGCAGCCGATGAGCCCGATGGACCACACGACGGACCGGCGCGCCGCCCGCGCGGTGGGGACGGTGTAGAAGCGGGACAGGATGTGCGGCAGTCCGGCGGTACCGAGCACCAGGGCGAGCCCGAGGCTGACGAAGTCGAGCCGCGCGGTCCAGTCGCCGCCGTAGCGCAGCCCGGGGGCGAGGAAGGCCCGTCCGTGGCCGCTGCGGTCGGCGGCGGCGGTGAGCAGCCGGCCGAAGTCGCCGTGGAAGTGGACCAGGACGAGCACGGTGAGGGCGATCGTTCCGGCCATCAGGAGCACGGCCTTGACGATCTGGATCCAGGTGGTGGCGCGCATGCCGCCGAAGGACACGTACACGACCATCAGGGCGCCGACGCCGATCACGGTCCAGGAGCGGGCGGCTTCGCTGGTGCCGCCGAGGAGGAGGGCGACGAGGCTTCCGGCGCCGACCATCTGGGCCACGAGGTAGAGCACGGAGACGGTGACGGAGGAGGTTCCGGCGGCGATCCGCACGGGGCGCTCGGCCATCCGGGAGGCGACGACGTCGGCGAGGGTGAAGCGGCCGCAGTTGCGGACCAGTTCGGCGACGAGGAGGAGGACGACCAGCCAGGCCACGAGGAAGCCGACGGAGTAGAGCATCCCGTCGTAACCGAAGAGGGCGATCAGCCCGGAGATGCCGAGGAAGGACGCGGCCGACATGTAGTCGCCCGCGATGGCGAAGCCGTTCTCCATGGGCGAGAAGAGCCGCCCGCCGGCGTAGAACTCCTCCGCGGAGCCCTGCCGCTTCCGGCCGACCCAGGTGGTGATCCCGAGGGTGACGGCGATGAAGAGGCTGAACAGCACCAGGGACAGGGTCTGGTGGTTTCCGCTCATCGGCGTGCTCCCCGGGTCATCTCCTGGGTGTCCCAGCGCAGCTCCAGGGCCGCGCGGTCCCGGCGCAGCCGGGCGTGCCGGGCATACGCCCAGGTCAGCAGGAAGGTGGTGGCGAACTGGCCGAGTCCGGCGAGCATCGCCACGTTCACGGCGCCGACGACGGGCCGGGCCATCAGGCCGGGGGCGGTGGTCGCGGCGACGACGTAGGCGAGGTACCAGAGGATGAAGGCGGCGGCGGCCGGGAAGACGAAGCGGCGGTAGCGGCGGCGCACCTCCTGGAAGGCGGGGCTGCGCTGGACCTCCAGATAGATCTCGGCCGCGCTGTGCGCCCGTTGCCCGGGGAGGCCGCCGAGCGCTCTCGTGGCGGGCCCTCCGGCCGCGCCGTGCTCGCCCCGGCCGGCGGCCGGTGTGTCGTACCAGGGGTCGTCGATCCGCACCGCGGCGGGCTCGCGCCCCTCCTGCTTCTCCACCGGTGAACTCTCCTTGTCAGCGAACCGTTTCGGCCGCGTGCCAAGGATGGACAGAGCGGGAAGATCCCGGACTCTTCTCCCTCGCTCTTCACCCCATTAGGTGAAGGATCCCCTGATGTGCCTGACCGGTCCGTCCGATAGGCATATCGGACGGACCGGCCGGTGGTGCCGTCGGGCTGGTGTCAGGCGTCGATACGGGAGCGGTCCAGAGTCGCCGCGGAGCTGGTGATGAACTCCTTGCGGGGGGCCACGTCGTTGCCCATGAGGAGGTCGAAGACCTGCTCGGCCGACTCCAGGTCGCCGATGTTGATCCGGCGCAGGGTGCGGTGGCGGGGGTCCATGGTGGTCTCCGCCAGCTGGTCCGCGTCCATCTCGCCGAGGCCCTTGTAGCGCTGGATGGAGTCCTTGTAGCGGACGCCCTTGCGCTGGAACTCCAGGAGCGTCTGCCGCAGCTCGCCGTCCGAGTACGTGTAGACGTACTTGTCCTGGCCCTTCTTCGGCTGGATGAGCTCGATGCGGTGCAGCGGCGGCACGGCGGCGAAGACGCGGCCGGCCTCGACCATGGGGCGCATGTAGCGCTGGAAGAGGGTCAGCAGCAGGCAGCGGATGTGCGCGCCGTCGACGTCGGCGTCGACCAGGAGGACGATCTTGCCGTAGCGGGCGGCGTCGATGTCGAAGGTGCGGCCCGAGCCCGCCCCTATGACCTGGATGATCGCCCCGCACTCGGCGTTCTTGAGCATGTCCGAGACGGAGGACTTCTGGACGTTGAGGATCTTGCCGCGGATCGGGAGCAACGCCTGGAACTCGCTGTTCCGCGCCAGCTTGGCGGTGCCGAGGGCGGAGTCCCCCTCGACGATGAAGAGCTCGCTGCGCTCGACGTCGTCGCTGCGGCAGTCGGCCAGCTTGGCGGGCAGCGAGGAGGTCTCCAGCGCGGTCTTGCGGCGCTGGGCCTCCTTGTGCTGGCGGGCCGCGATCCGGGTACGGGCGGCGGCGACGGCCTTCTCCAGGACGGCGCGGGCCTGGGCCTTGGCGTCGCGCCGGGTGGAGGTCAGGAAGGCCTTGAGCTCCTTGGCGACCACGTTGGCGACGATCCGGCGGGCCGCGGAGGTGCCGAGGACCTCCTTGGTCTGGCCCTCGAACTGCGGCTCGGCGAGGCGGACGGTGACGACCGCGGTGAGGCCCTCCAGGGCGTCGTCCTTGACGATGTCGTCCTCGGCGACGCGCAGCAGCTTGGCGGAGCGCAGCACCTCGTTCACCGTCTTGGTGATCGCCTGCTCGAAACCGGAGACGTGGGTGCCGCCCTTGGGGGTGGCGATGATGTTGACGAAGGACTTGACCGTGGAGTCGTAGCCGGTGCCCCAGCGCAGGGCGACGTCGACGCCCAGCTCGCGGGTGACCTCGGTGGGGGTCATGTGGCCTCGGTCGTCGAGGACCGGGACGGTCTCCTTGAAGGTGCCCTGGCCGGTGAGGCGCAGCACGTCGCAGACGGCCTTGTCCTGGGCGAGGAACTCGCAGAACTCGCTGATGCCGCCGTCGAAGCGGAACGTCTCCTCGCTCTTGCCGACGCCCTCCAGGTCGCGCTCGTCGCGGACGACGAGGGTGAGACCGGGGACGAGGAAGGCGGTCTGGCGGGCGCGCTGGTGCAGCGTCTCCAGGGAGAGCTTGGCGTCCTTGAGGAAGATCTGGCGGTCGGCCCAGTAGCGGATGCGGGTGCCGGTGCGGGTCTTGGGGACGCGCTTGCCCTTGATCAGCCCGCCGGACGGGTCGAAGGGGCTGTCGGGGCCCTGCTCGGTGAACATGCCGGGGACGCCGCGACGGAAGCTGACGGCGTGCGTGGCGCCGTTGCGGTCGACCTCGACGTCGAGCCGCGCGGAGAGGGCGTTCACCACGGAGGCGCCGACGCCGTGCAGACCTCCGGAGGCGGCGTACGAACCGCCGCCGAACTTTCCGCCGGCGTGCAGCTTGGTCATGACGACCTCGACGCCGGAGAGCCCGGTCTTGGGCTCGATGTCGACGGGGATGCCGCGCCCGTTGTCCCGGACCTCGACGGAGCCGTCCTCGTGGAGGACGACGTCGATGTGGTCGCAGTAGCCGCCGAGGGCCTCGTCGACGGAGTTGTCGATGATCTCCCAGAGGCAGTGCATCAGGCCACGGCTGTCGGTGGACCCGATGTACATGCCGGGTCGCTTGCGGACGGCTTCGAGCCCCTCCAGGACGAGCAGGTGCCGCGCGGTGTAGTTGGAACCGTCACGGTCTGCGGTCAGCAGCGCACTGGACGGCACGGACGTCTCGGCGGTCACGCGGTTCGCTCCTCGCTGAATTTGAAATCTGGCCCGGTGGGGTAAGGCCCGGCGTCGGTCACCGGTCAGAGGGTACCGATGCCTGGTAGAGCCGTTGTAACGCCACCCACCTGATTCCTCATGCTAGTCCAGGGTCGCATGGATGTTCGATCCCTCGATGGGGTGACGCGAACATCACGTTCCCTTCCAGGCATGAACCATTTAGGGTTCGGGCACGTCCTCATGAACAACCGGCAACCCGCCGGGAGGATGCGACCACACACAGCAATGCGAAACCCGTAGTGCGAAGCAATACGGCTCATTCGCCGCCAACCGGCAGCAGACAGCCACCTTGGGAAGAAGTTTCGAGGAAAAGCCACGAGCGGGAACGTTTTCGGCCTGGTTGGATGTTGACCCTGGTACGACAGCTCGTCGAGCTAGAGAAGAGGCGACGTGACTACTGTTCTGACCCCCGCGAGCCCCCTGACGGCCGCTGACCGCTGCGACCGCTGCGGCGCCCAGGCATACCTGCGTGTCGTGCTGACGAGCGGCGGTGACTTGCTCTTCTGCGCCCACCACGGACGTAAGTTCGAGCCGGAACTCAAGAAGATCGCCGCAGAGATACAGGACGAGACGGACCGGCTCACCGATGTGCCGGCCCGCACGATGGGCGACGAGCACTGACGCTTCTCATCCACGACGAGCGTGGCGCCGGTCCCTGACGACCGGCCGACGGGCGGCCATCCCCGTGGCACAAGGGGGGTGGCCGCCCGTTCTCATGCCCTCAGAGGCGCTGCGGCAGCACCGCGGGGACCCGGGTGTAGACCCCGGGGTTCTCCGCCTGGCCGCAGCCGCTCCCCCAGGACACCAGGCCGATGAGCCGGCCCTGGGCCACCAGCGGCCCCCCGCTGTCCCCCTGGCAGGCGTCCCTGCCCCCCTGCGGGTCTCCCGCGCACAGCATCGTGTCGCCCCGGTACGCGACCCCAGCACCGCCCGGGTACGCCCGCTCGCAGGCCGCGTCCGGCAGCACCTGCACGCGCGCCGAACGCAGCGACATCGCGTAGGCGCCGTTTCCGGTCGTGTCGCCCCAGCCGTACACGTCGGCGGGCGTCCCCGGGTCGAGCGCCGAGCCACCCGGAGCCGCCACCGCGATCACGTACGAGGCGGGCAGCTCCCGCTCCAGGGTGAGCACCCCGATGTCGCCCGAGTTGGTTCTCGGGTCGTAGTCCGGGTTCACCCAGGTCCCGGTGACCCGGACCTCCTGGCCGCCCTGGCCCCGCAGCGAGGTGCGGCCGGCGATGACCTTGAAGTCGCGCAGCTGCCACGGCTCGCCCCCGAGGGCCTCCCGGCCCAGGCAGTGGGCCGCCGTGAGCACCTTGGTCGGCGCCACGACCACTCCGCCGCAGAACTGCCCCGCGCGCGTACCCCCGAACCGGTCACGGCTGGAGAGCGCCACGACCCAGGGCGCGTCGGTGATCCTGGCCGGCTGCCCGCCGACCACGACGCTGTCCGCGGCGGCGGGCCCGGCGACGGCCAGGGGCGGCGCCGCCGCCGCGATCAGGCCCAGGGCACCGGTCAGCGCTCGGGCGATGGAACGACGCATGAATTCTCCTGACTCTCCGGTGATGTCGGTTCACCCAGAGTCCTGCACGCCCGTCTCCGCCGCACGCGCGCACGGCGAAGGGCCCGGCCCCCTTACGGGGGAACCGGGCCCTTCGTACGCCGAGGCGCGGATCAGTCGAGGTAGTCGCGCAGGACCTGCGAACGCGACGGGTGGCGCAGCTTCGACATGGTCTTCGACTCGATCTGGCGGATGCGCTCACGCGTCACGCCGTAGACCTTGCCGATCTCGTCCAGCGTCTTCGGCTGCCCGTCGGTGAGACCGAAGCGCATCGAGACGACACCGGCCTCACGCTCGGAGAGCGTGTCGAGGACGGAGTGCAGCTGCTCCTGGAGCAGCGTGAAGCTGACCGCGTCGGCCGGGACGACGGCCTCGGAGTCCTCGATGAGGTCACCGAACTCGCTGTCGCCGTCCTCGCCGAGCGGGGTGTGCAGCGAGATCGGCTCGCGGCCGTACTTCTGGACCTCGATGACCTTCTCAGGGGTCATGTCGAGCTCCTTGGCCAGCTCCTCCGGGGTGGGCTCGCGGCCCAGGTCCTGGAGCATCTGGCGCTGCACACGGGCGAGCTTGTTGATGACCTCGACCATGTGCACCGGGATACGGATGGTGCGGGCCTGGTCGGCCATGGCGCGGGTGATCGCCTGCCGGATCCACCAGGTGGCGTACGTGGAGAACTTGTAGCCCTTGGTGTAGTCGAACTTCTCGACCGCGCGGATCAGACCGAGGTTGCCCTCCTGGATCAGGTCCAGGAAGAGCATGCCGCGGCCGGTGTAGCGCTTGGCCAGGGAGACCACCAGACGGAGGTTGGCCTCCAGGAGGTGGTTCTTGGCGCGGCGGCCGTCCTCGGCGATGATCTCCAGCTCGCGCTTGAGCTTGGGAGCGAGCTTGTCGGAGTTCGCCAGCTTGTCCTCGGCGAACAGACCGGCCTCGATGCGCTTGGCGAGCTCGACCTCCTGCTCGGCGTTGAGCAGCGGGACCTTGCCGATCTGCTTCAGGTAGTCCTTGACCGGGTCCGCGGTGGCACCGGCGACGGCGACCTGCTGGGCCGGCGCGTCGTCCTCGTCCTCGTCGGACAGGACGAAGCCCTTGCTCTCGCCCTCGGCCTCTTCCTCGTCCTTGCCGGGCGCGACGTCCTCGAGCAGCTCCTCGCCCTCGAGCAGCTCTTCGTCGTCCTTCTTGGACGTCTTCTTGGCGGCCGTCTTCTTGGCGACGGCCTTCTTGGCCACCGTCTTCTTGGCGACGGTCTTCTTGGCGGCGGCCTTCTTCGCGGGCGCGCCCGCCTCGTCGGACGGGTCCGCGCTCTCGGCCGTCGACGCCGCGGAGGCGGCGACGGTCTTCGTCACAGTCGTCGTCCTGGCGGTGACGGTCTTGGTGGCGGTGCGCTTGGCCGGGCTCTTCGCAGCGACGCTCTTGCGGGCGCGCTTCGGCGACTCCGCTGCACTGACCATCAGCGTCACACCCTCTTCCTCGAGGATCTGATTGAGGCTGCGCAGAACATTCTTCCACTGGGTTGGCGGAATCTGGTCAGCTTCGAAGGCCCGACGCACGTCATCGCCGGCGATCTGCCCATCAGCCTTTCCCCGCTCGATGAGCGCCATCACAGACTCGGACTCGGCGATCTCCGGCGGGAGCGTACGGGATGTGCTGGCCGACACGAACAACCTCTCGGAACGATGGAAAACGGCTTCCGGCCCCGCCCTGGATCAGGCTGGAGCCGACGACCGTCGGCCGGGAATGTGCCGACGGCGCGGGCTGGACCGGGGAACTGCACAGCGCCCTCAAGGGCTGCTGTATTCCTTCCTCGGCTGTCACCTCTTAGGTCATCGCGCGGCTTCGAGGAGTGTTACGCCCAATCCGCGTGGCCCGAGTCACACACCATTCACGCCCATTATTGAACGAAACGGTCGGAAGGTGACTCGATCAGCCCGATCGGCCGCTTCTTCGTGATCATCCTGACTCGGCGCGATCGACCCGTTCGGCGCGATCCGCCCGCCCGCGCCCACGGGCCGCCGGACCCTGGCGCGGCCGGGGGCCGCCGTTCACCCCCGGGCTCCACTCGGGTCCGAGGGTGCCCGGCGGGATCGTCCACCCGCTCCCGGCCGCGGCGCCACGCGCGGGCCTCAGTGCTCGCGGGGGGCCGGGACGACACGCTCCACCTCGGGGTGGACGGTCAGCAGCTGGCGCATGGCCGTCTCGGCGCCGTGGGCGTCCCCGGCGGCGAGGGCGTCGACGATCCGCGCGTGGTGCGCCAGGCAGGCCTCGCCGGGGCGGTCGCAGCCGGTGGCGGGGCCGCCGGACACCTGGAGCGCGGCGCCGACGATGCCGGACAGGTGCTCCAGCATCCGGTTGGCGGCGAGCTGGATCAGCAGGGCGTGGAATTCGGCGTCCGCGCGGGAGAAGGTGATGCCGTCGCCCTGGGCGTAGGCGTGCCCCATGATCTCGACCATGTCGGCGAGGCGCTGCTGGACGTCCTCCCGGCCGTGCCCGGCCGCGAGACGGGCGGCCAGGGGCTCGATGGTCCAGCGCAGCTCGTTCAGCTCACGGCGCTGGTCGTCGCGCTGCGGGCCGAAGGCGCGCCACTCGATGATGTCGGGGTCGAGGAGGTTCCAGTCGCTGACCGGACGAACCCGGGTGCCGACGTTGGGCCGGGCGCTGACGAGGCCCTTGGCCTCCAGCACGCGCAGCGACTCGCGGACGACCGTGCGCGACACCTCGAAGCGCTGCCCGATCTCCTCCGGTACGAGGGGGCGGTCGGCGCCGAGGTCGCCCGAGACGATCATCTGGCCGAGCTGCTGGACGAGCTGCCCGTGCAGTCCGCGGCCGCGGCTGCCGGCGGTGCGGCGGCCGACGCGGCCCAGATCGGAGTCCGAGCCCTCCCAGGCGGGCGGTCCGACGCGGTCGGCTCCGGGCGCCTCCGCGTAGGGGTAGCGGTCGAGGTCGCCCGGGGCGCCGAGGCCGGACTCGACGGAACGGGCGGCGGTCATCATCGTGTGCGCAAGGGTACTCACGCATCCTTTGTCGGCGTGCCCCTCGTGCCCCTTGAGGTCTTTGGTGAAAAGCACACGAAAGGGTGATCGGCGCTCCTTACACAATTGACGATTAAACGGACATAAAGGGCGCTTTTCAAGGGAGTTGACGCCAAGCGAACGACTTCGGTCGAAAGGTGATCACCAACGGGCTCTACCGCGAAGGCCGGTGAGCACATAGGCGCAGAGCAGGACCGTCAATGTCATCGCGAACGCCACCCCCACGGGCTGCCCGACCACGCGCAGCACTCCCATCACCCAGCGGTCGGCGGCCGAGGACCACTCGACGCTCGCGAACTCGCGCAGCCGGGCCGGGAGTCCCGCCACCGAGCGGCCGGAGGCCCCCGCGAGGGCGGTCCGCAGCGGAGGGGCGAAGAGCACGGGCACGGCGAGGACCGCGGCGATCCCCGCGGCCGCCGCCCGGAAGACGCCGGCGCCGAGCACTCCGGCCCAGGCGCAGCCGATCACGAGCCCGAACCAATTCGCGCACAAGGTGGCCCAGTTCTTCGGTACGGGGATCAACTCGCCGCCATAGACGAGGCGCAGGGCCTCCAGGTCCACGACGACGACGAGGAGCGCGAGGACCGCGCCGACGGCCGCCGCGACGGACAGCTTGGCGACGAGCAGGCCGAGGCGGCGCGGGACGACCCCGCGCCCGGTGGTGAGCGCCGGATAGCGGTACTCCTCGGCGAAGGCGAAGGCGCCGAGCAGCCCGGCCCCGAGGGCGGCGGGCGGCAGCGGCGAGATCCCGGGCCACCCGGCCAGCACGGCGGGCAGCGGCGTCCGTCCGCTGCGGGCGAGCAGCACGGAGAGCGCCACGGAGACGAGCAGGACCGCCCCGGCGACGAGGTACGTGGACGGCACCCCGACCAGCCGCCGCGCCTCGTAGCGCAGGGGCCGCAGCGGCGAACGGCTCCGGACGCCGCGCGTCCGCCGCGTAGAGGCGTGGGCGGGGGCGACACCGGCACCGCCGACGGGGATGACCGCGTCGGCGCCGGGCGTCGGGCCGTCGCCGTCGGGTCCGGCTCCGCCGGCGGGGCGGGCCCCGTCGGCCGCCGCCCCGCCGTCGCCGGTCTCCTCGGTGAGCCGGTGGACGAGGACGCCGTTACGGAAGGCGCTCTCGCCGACGGTGGCGCAGTCGCTGCCGTAGACGGAGAGCCGGCCGCCGCCGTCCGCGACCACCTCGACGGGGCGGCGGGCGGCGCGGGACTCCTGGGTGAGGGCGGCGGCGAGCCGGGCGGCGTGCGGGGTGTGGACGGCGACCCGCGGGCGCAGCCGGGTGCGGGCGAAGTCGGCGGCGTCCTGGTCGGCGGCGAGCCTGCCGCGGTCGAGCGCGACGACCCGGTCGGCGTTGCGGGCGGCGTCCTTGGGGTCGGCGGTGGTGTACAGCACGGTGCCGCCCTCGTCGGCGTGGGCGCGCAGCAGTTCGTACAGCCAGGCGCTCTCGCGTACGGAGAGTCCGGCGGCCGGCTCGTCGAGCAGCAGGGCATGGGGGTCGCCCAACAGGGCGGACGCGAGGCCGAGTCGGCGGTCCATGGCGAGGGAGAGGGTGCCGATGCGCTGGTCGTGGACGCCGGTGAGGCCCACGGCCCGCAGGAGGTCGTCGGCCCGGGCGCCGGGCACTCCGGCGGCGGCGGAGAGCATCCTCAGCTGGCTGCGCAGGGTGCGGGAGGGGTGGCCGGGGACGTCGCCGAGCAGCACGCCGACCTCACGGGCCGGGTGGGCGACCCGGTGCAGCGGCCGGCCCCGGAAGTGGGTGACGCCACGCCCCGGTTCGAGCTGGAGCATGAGGCGCAGGGCGGTGGTCTTGCCGGAGCCGGCGGGTCCGAGCAGGGCGGTGACGGTGCCCGGCCGCGCCTCGAAGGTGAGGTCGTCCACGGCGGCCGGGCGGTCCCGGCGGGGGGTGCTGGTGAGTCCGATGGCCTGGAGCATCGCTTCTCTCGCGGGTAGGTGAGACCGCTCCGCGGCAGGGCGGCTGTCCCAGCAAGATAACGCCATATTTCGGACTTTTGGCGCAGGGTTGGCGGCGCGAGGCCGCCGGGAGACCGCCGGTCAGACCTCCGGGCGGAGCATCGGCGGGTTCAGCAGGGTGGCCCCACCAGCACGGAACAGCTGGGCGGGACGGCCGCCCTGACGGGTCGTGGTGCCACCGGCCGGAACCAGGAAGCCGGGCGTGCCGGTCACCTTCCGGTGGAAGTTGCGCGGGTCGAGCGCGACACCCCACACCGCCTCGTAGACCCGGCGGAGCTCGCCGACCGTGAACTCGGGCGGGCAGAACGCCGTCGCCAGCGAGGAGTACTCGATCTTGGAGCGGGCGCGCTCCACGCCGTCCGCGAGGATCCGGGCGTGGTCGAAGGCCAGCGCCTCCGGCTGCCCGTCCTCGTGCGCGGCGCCTGCCGCCTCCAGCCCCAGCAGGTCCTCGACGGGTGCCCAGCGCGCGCTGTTGGCGTCGCCGCCCGCGCGGGGCGCCGGCAGGTCCGGGGCCAACGCCAGGTGCGCCACGCTGACCACCCGCATCCGCGGGTCGCGGTCGGGCGCCCCGTAGGTGGCGAGCTGCTCCAGATGCGCCCCGGCCCCCGGCACCGGCCCGGGGGCGCCCGGGTCGTGCACGCACAGCCCGGTCTCCTCCACCAGCTCGCGGGCGGCGGCGCCGTCGAGGTCCTCGTCGGCCCGGACGAAGCCGCCGGGCAGCGCCCACCGCCCCTGGAACGGCTGCTCGCCCCGTTTCACGACCAGCGCGCACAGGGCGTGGCGCCGCACGGTGAGCACGACCAGGTCGACGGTGACAGCGAAGGGCGGAAAGGCCGACGGGTCGTAGGGAGGCATGCCGCGATCATAGTCGTCTCCCTGACGATAAACACGCCCACGGGAAGGATCGCCTTCCACTTCTTCACACCCCCAGCTGGAGGCCCGGCGCGGCCTCCTCGACCATCCCGAGGCCGAGCCGGCCGACCCGCGCGGCGAAGGGTTCGCCCGCGACGAGGAGCCCCGACAGCCGGACTTCGCCGACCGGGGCCGAACGGAGCGGGTGCAGCGCGACCGTGCGGCCTGGGGCGTCGGGCCGGACGCCCACGAGCACGGTCAGCAGCTGCACCCCGGCGGCCGCCGCGACGGCCGCGGGCCGGCAGGCGGCCGGGTGCGGCACGGGCAGCGAACCGGACGTCCGCCGCTCCCCCGCGTACATCTCGGGCAGCCGGTGCTCGAAGGCGGCCGACGCGTCGAGGATCCCGCGCAGCAGCGCGGCCGACTCGGCCTCGTAGCCCGCAGCGGAGAGCCCGGCGACGGCCACCGCGGTCTCGTGCGTCCGCACCGCTCCGGAGCGGTGCCCGAAGGGGTTGTAGCCCGGCTCCTTCGTGCCGAGGCCGCGCAGTCCCCAGCCGGAGTCCGCCGCCGGAGCGGTGAGCAGCCGGGCGAGCCGCTCCGTCTGGCTCTTGTCCAGCAGACCCGGCGCGTACCGGCCCGAGGCGGTGAGTCCGGTGTCGAGGAGGTGCGCCGCCCAGCCGCCGAAGTACGGCAGGAGGCGCCCGTCGGGGGTGCGGGCGAGCGCCGGGCGTCCGCCGGCGGGGTCGTCGATCCAGAACCGGTCGCGGAACCGGTCGCGCAGGGCCCTCGCCCACTCCCGCCAACC
Organism: Streptomyces sp. NPDC042100; assembly: GCF_055582325.1. NCBI lineage: Bacteria > Bacillati > Actinomycetota > Actinomycetes > Kitasatosporales > Streptomycetaceae > Streptomyces > Streptomyces sp. NPDC042100. The sequence goes on along the minus strand of NZ_JBVJDK010000006.1, from coordinate 91,673 downwards.
GTCCCCGCCGGGCCGCGCACAGGCGTCGAGGAGGTCGGCGCCGAGCACGGCGGCACGGTGCGCGTGGGCCTGGGTCTCGGCCCGGACCGGCCCGGCGGGCCCCGACTCCCGCACGAACCCGCTGCCGTCGAGGGAGCCCCGTAACCATTCCAGGCAGCGCTCGGCGGCCGGCATGAGCTCGGCGAGGTCCTGCTCGGGCAGTCCCCAGCGCCGGGCCTCGGCGAGCACGGCGGGGAAGGCGAGGGTGGCCTCGACGCCGGTGCAGCGGGGCGGCAGGTGCGGGCCGGCGTCCCGCAGCGGCCCGGGGACGCGGCCCGATTCGGGTCCGGCCCCCCGGACTTGGGTGCGGGCGAGGGCGTGGAGGGTGGTGGCGGCGAGCCTGGTGCCGAGCGGGAGGGCCATGCGGGCCGCCCACAGCGCCTCCGCGGTGACCGGTCCGCAGCGCCAGGGCACTCCGGCGGCGAGGTGGACATCGACGGGGTGGGCCGGGTCGCGCTGGAGCAGGGCGCGCAGATCGGCGAGGGACGTGCGCAGCAGCTCGCCGAGCCGGGGGTCGTCCCCCTCTGCGGTGGCGTCGGCGAGGATGTGGCCGCCGGGCCGGCCGGCGCCGCCGCCCGGCTGACGGGTGATCCGCTCGCCGCGGACCCGGAGGGTGAGGACGAAGCCGTCGCCGGGTGTGAGCTCGGCCTCCCAGCGGAGCAGGCCGGCGGCGGCGAGGGCGTCGCTGGGCGGCGGGTCCGCCGTGACCGCCACGGCGCTTCCGTCGGTGCCGGTCCAGCGCAGCCCGGTGCCGTGGACGCTCGCGCGGAGCTCTGGTCCCGGGCGTCCGGCCGCCACCGCGCCCAGGTCCGCGAGATCCGTGCCCAGAGCGATCTCCACGGGGAGCCGCACGGTGCGGGGGGCGGAGCTGCGCAGGGTGATCCGCTCGGTGCCGTCGGCCTCCCGCGAGCGTTCGACGGTGAGGCCGGGGTCGGGTCCGGTGTCGCCGGGCGTGCGCAGGACGCCGAGGAACTCGGCGCGGTCCGCCGCGCTCGCGCGGCCCTGGAGCGGGACGGGTTCACGGCCGGCGATCCGCAGGACGCAGCGGGAGAGGAGCCTGCGTCCGGAGAGGTAGACCCCTTCGAGGCCGGCGCCGGTGAGCTGGGCCTGCCGGGGACTGACGGAGAGCGCGGGCAGGGCGACGCAGACGAGGGCGTCGTGCACGGCGGGCAGGTCACCGGGGCGACTCGCCCCGGTGGCTCCGACGGGGGACGGGTGTCCGGCGGTGGATCCGGGGGCCTGGGCGGAGCTGGGGGCCATGACGGGTGCGCGGTGCTCTCTGTGCGGTCCGGGCGGCTCGGCCGGTCCGGACGGCGGGTGCGCCGGGAGCCGCGCGATCGGTCCGCGCTGCCGGCAGTGGGGCGGCGGTCCGGCTCGCGCGGAACCGCCACACAGGTGAACGCCGCCGCGGCCCGCGGGGTCACGGGCCTCATCCGCCGCTCCTCGTCCCGCGACGCCCGGTGCGGCGGAGCACCACGGTCCTGGGAGCCGGCGCCCGGCGCCGGGCCGCACCGCCCGCGCCGGGTGCGCGGCCGGCTCCGCCGCGACGGGCGGCCCGTGGAGCGGTGGTGCGGGGGCGGGGTCCGGCGGGCCGGTCGGCGACCCTGCGACGGTCGCGCGGCCCGGTCGCCCGGCAGGGCTCGCGGCCCGGACCGTCGCCGTCCTCGCCGTCCGGCTTCCGCTCGGCGGCCTCCCGGGCGGCGCGCTCGTTGCGGAGGCAGCTGCGCAGCGACTCCGGGTCGAGTCCCTCGTTGCACGCCTGGTGCATCAGGCGGGCGAAGACGTACTCCGGGTCGGCCTCCAGCGCCAGGCTGATCGCGACGCGGGCGGAGGGCTCGTCGCCGCTGGACCAGGCGACCCAGCCCGCGAGGGCCAGCGGGGCCGCCGCGTACTCCTGGTACGGGGCGACGCAGCGCCGGGACAGGGCCCGCCAGAGCCGCAGCGCCCCGTCGGCCTCGGGGCCCTCCATCCATTCGGCGGCCTGGTCCCGGGTGTCCCTGTCCTGGAGCCCGAGGATCAGCGCGGCGGCCTCCCCCTCGGTGATCCTGGCGTCGTCGGCGGCGTCGGCCGACCCATGCCCCCGGCCCGCCGCGAGGCCCGCCCGGCCGGTCAGCACGTCGTGCGGACGGTCCGCCACGGAACCCGGGACGGCGGGCTCCGCGAGGCGGGTGATCAGCGTGCGGGCGAGCTCGATCGTGGTCGCCCGGACCTCTGTGCGGCCGTGCCCGGCGGGCGCGTCGAGGATCTTGGGCACGAGCTCGAAGGCCGCCTCACCGAGAGCCGCGCGCTGGGCCGAGGGGCGCGAGGTGTCGTCGTCGGCCGGCCTGGGCTTCAGCCGCGCCTCCATCTCCTTGAGCGAGCCGCGCACCTGGATTCCCGCGTAGGCAGCGGACGCCGCCATCACCGTCGTACCGGAGAGGGCGAGGGGTGTGCCGTCGGGCGGGCAGCAGTGGGCGCTGGCGCAGCAGTACGAGAAGTAGAGGCCGTCGGAGACGCAGAGGGCCTCGAGGACGGGGACGTCCAGCGCGCCGCAGGCCGTGCGCAGGCGCTGGGAGAAGGGGCGGAGCCGCTCCATGACGTGCCGGCCGGTCTCGCCGGGCGCGGGGTCCTGGCAGAGGAAGACGACGATCGCGTCGGGGCGGTCGCCGCGCCGGGTGCTGCCCTCGACGAGGCACTCGGCAAGGTGCTCGGCGGTGTCGGCCCACTCGTGGGGCGCGCGGGGAATGCCGAGCCTGACCCGGCCGCCGAAGCGACCGCTCTCTCCGTGCAGCGCGACGAGCACGACGGAGTCGCTCGGGTGGAAGCCGAGCATGAACGGCAGGGCGTCGGCCAGCTCGGCGGGGCCACGCAGAGTGATCTGCGGGGGCGTGGAGGGACCGTGGGATGCGTGGTGGTTCGTGTTCATGGACAGGACGGTCCCGCGAACGGGCCGATCGCGAAACCCCTGTGGATAACCTCCTGTGGATAACTCGCGGTGATCGCCGCCGTGAGTTATCCACAGGTCGGGCGGTCCGTTCGCCGATTGTCCGACCGATCGGGTTGCATGGGGGCATGACCGACGCAGACCGTCCCGAAGACCGCGCCGCCCTCCGCGCCGCCGCCGATGCCGTGCTCGCCCGTCTCGTCTCCGATCCGACGGGCGCGGCGAGGCTGCGCGAGGACCAGTGGCGGGCCATCGAGGCGCTGGTCGCGGACAGACGCCGGGCACTGGTGGTGCAGCGCACGGGCTGGGGCAAGTCCGCGGTGTACTTCGTGGCGACCTCGCTGCTGCGGGAGCGCGGGGCCGGACCGACGGTGATCGTCTCGCCGCTGCTGGCCCTGATGCGCAACCAGGTCGAGGCGGCGGCGCGGGCGGGCATCCGCGCCCGCACGATCAACTCGTCGAACACGGAGGAGTGGGAGACCGTCCAGCGGGAGGTCGCCGACGGCTCCGTGGACGTGCTGCTGGTCAGCCCGGAGCGGCTGAACAACCCGGACTTCCGCGATCAGGTGCTGCCGACCCTCGCCGCCGCGACCGGTCTGCTCGTGGTCGACGAGGCGCACTGCATCTCGGACTGGGGCCACGACTTCCGGCCGGACTACCGCAGGCTGCGCACCATGCTCGCGGACCTGCCGGCCGGGGTGCCGGTGCTCGCGACGACGGCGACGGCGAACGCCCGGGTGACGGCGGACGTCGCCGAGCAGCTGGGCACGGGCGGGGACTCCGACGCGCTGGTGCTGCGCGGACCGCTGGACCGCGAGAGCCTCAGCCTCGGCGTGGTGCGGCTGCCGGACGCGGCCCACCGGCTGGCCTGGCTGGCCGACCACCTCCACGAGCTGCCCGGCTCCGGGATCGTCTACACGCTGACGGTGGCCGCGGCGGAGGAGGTCACGGCCCATCTGCGGGCGTGCGGGCACACGGTCTCCTCCTACACGGGGCGGACCGAGAACGCGGACCGGCAGCAGGCGGAGGACGACCTCCAGGCGAACCGGGTGAAGGCGCTGGTCGCGACCTCCGCGCTCGGCATGGGCTTCGACAAGCCGGACCTCGGCTTCGTGGTGCACCTCGGCTCGCCGTCCTCCCCGATCGCGTACTACCAGCAGGTGGGACGCGCGGGCCGCGGCGTGGAGCACGCGGAGGTGCTGCTGCTCCCCGGCAAGGAGGACGAGGCCATCTGGCAGTACTTCGCCTCCGTCGCCTTCCCGCCCGAGGAGCAGGTGCGCCGCACCCTGGACGTGCTGGCGCGGGCGGGCCGCCCGCTGTCGCTGCCCGCGCTGGAGCCGCTGGTCGAGCTGCGCAGGACCCGCCTGGAGACGATGCTGAAGGTCCTCGACGTGGACGGGGCCGTGAAGCGGGTGAAGGGCGGCTGGGAGAGCACCGGGCAGCCCTGGGTCTACGACACCGAGCGGTACGCGTGGGTGGCCCGGCAGCGGTCGGCGGAGCAGCAGGCCATGCGGGAGTACGCGACGACGGACGGCTGCCGGATGGAGTTCCTGCGGCGCCGGCTGGACGACGAGGCGGCGGCCCCGTGCGGGCGCTGTGACAACTGCGCGGGCGTCAGGTTCGACGCCAAGGTCTCCGATTCGGCACTCGACACGGCGCAGGGCGAGCTGCGGCGGGCCGGTGTCGAGGTGGAGCCGCGCAAGATGTGGCCGACCGGGCTGGCCGCCGTAGGGGTGGATCTGAAGGGCCGTATCCCGGCCGGCGAGCAGTCCTCCCCGGGCCGGGCGCTGGGCCGGCTCTCGGACATCGGCTGGGGCAACCGGCTGCGGCCGATGCTCTCGGACGGCGCCCCGGACGGGGAGGTGCCGGACGACGTGGTGCAGGCGGTCGTGCGGGTGCTCGCCGACTGGGCGAAGGGCCCGGGCGGTTGGGCCTCGGGCGGCCCGGACGCGCCGCCCCGGCCGGCCGGCGTGGTCACGGTCGCCTCGCACCGCAAGCCCCGGCTGGTGGGATCGCTCGGCCGGCGGATCTCCGAGATCGGCAGGATGCCGCTGCTCGGCACGGTGGAGTACGCGCCGGAGGCCGCCGACCTGCGGATCTCCAGGACCAACAGCGCGCAGCGGGTGGTCGGGCTGCAGCGGTCCCTGGTCGTCCCGGCCGATCTCGCGGAGCGCCTGGCCTCGGCGGGCGGGCCGGTGCTGCTGGTGGACGACCTCTCCGACAGTGGCTGGACCTTGGCGGTGACGGCGAGGCTGCTGCGGCGCGCGGGAGCGGAGGGGGTGTATCCGCTGGTGCTCGCCGTCCAGGGGTGAAACGGGGAGTGAACAATGGGCGACGGGGCAGGGATATGAGAGTCATACCGGTTCAATCCAGTCAGCGGCCTCAATTGCTCGTTGCCGCCCGCGCACGGGCCAGGAACAATTGGGAATCCGCCCCGAACGGTCCGTACGCGGCCCGGATGGACCGTGCCGTGGTGCGCCCTCTCGCCTATCTGACCCTGCCCGCCGAGCGGGCGTGTATCCGAAGGGAGGACCGTGACCCTCGGATTCGCTCCGTCCTCAGCATCGTCCATCGCTTCCCCGTCCGGGTCGGCCAGTCGCCTCGCTCGGATACTCGAACCGGCGGAGTGGGCCACGGCGGGGATCCCGCTGCTGCGCAGCCCCCGAGAGGTCGTCAGCGGCCTGCACTCCCGGCATCTACCCACGCCCGCCACCGCGGTGGTCGCCGTCCTCGACCCTGAGGAGCGGATCGCCGCCAGCGCCTCGTTCACCCGTCGGCCCGGTCCGGCGGACGGCTGGGAGTTCCGCAACGCACTCCTCTCCCACCTGCGCCGGGTGATCCCGCACGATCTGCGCCGGCGCGCCCCGGTACGGACGGCGGTGCTGCTCTACTGCCGCGAGGGCGACGAGCGGTGGACGGAGGAGGACGGGGCCTGGATGTGGGGCCTGCGGGACGCCTGCACGCTCCACGGGCTTCGCTGCGGGGCGTACATCACGCTCACCCGGGGCGGCTGGCAGGTGCTCGGCGAGGGGCGCGGCGGACGGCGGCCCAGCTTCGACTCGCCGCCCGTGCCGCTCGGCGAGGAGTCGGCCTTCGACCGGCTCGTCCCGCGCATCGCGAGCGGCGCGCCGGAGCCGCTGCGCCGGGCCGCCGCCCGCTGAGCGGCGACCGGCACCACCCCTCGACGACGGCGACGACGACGGCGACGACGGCGACGACCATGGCCCTCGACGCGCGCGGAGCCCGGCCGCCCCCGAGGGGACTGCCGGGCTCCGGAGGTACGGCTGTTGTCAGACGCCGGCGCCGAGGACGGCGTTGACGCGCTCGGGCTCGCCGCAGACGACCAGCAGGGTGGTCGCCCGGGTCAGCGCCTCGGGCAGGGACCGGGCGACGGCGGCGTCGGCACCGCCGTTGACCGCGACGACCACCACGGGACGGGCCGCGGCCCGCTCCACGGAGGCCGCGTCCGCGAAGAACACGTCCTCGCGGGCGTCCTGCTGCGCCCAGTAGGCGCTCTCGCCGAAGGACAGCTCGTGCGCCGCCCACGGGTGCTGCTCGCCGGTGGTGAGCACCAGCACGTCGCCGGGGGCGCGGCCGGACTCCAGGAGCAGGTCCACGGCCTCCTCGGCGGCGTCGAGCGCGCCGTCGGCGGTGGCCGGAATCAGCTGGATCTGGGTTCCGGCCACCTGGCCGGAACGATTCTCCTGAGCGGCCGGCTGCGGGCGCGGCACCGGCGGCGCGGGCCGCGCGGGGCCGGGGCCCGGGCGTCCGGGTCGCGGGGTGGCCGCGGTACGCGGGCCGGGTACGGGGCGGGGGGTCGGCACGGGGCGGTCGGCTGCCGCGGTCGCGCGGGGACCCTGGGCACTCTCAGAAATCTGAGGCTCCTCGGGGATGGGAGGCATGGGTGGATGTCTATCAAACGCCGTCGCGGGGAGCTCCGGCGGGTGGGCGCACGGTGGCGCCCCGGCCGCTGGACCGGGCTCCGCCGGCGGGATCCCGTTCGGGGTCCCGCCGGAGAGGTCCGGCGGCCGGAAGTCAGAATTCGAAGCCGAGTTGGCCCCCGCTTTCCAGCGCGGCCGCCTCGGCGGAGACACGGACCTTCTTCAGGTGCCGCCAGCGCGGCATCGCGTCGAGGTAGGACCAGGAGAGCCGGTGGTACGGGGTGGGGCCCCGTTCCTCCAGCGCGGCCTTGTGGACCGGTGAGGGATATCCGGCGTTGGCCCCGAAGGCGTACGCCGCGTACTCCTCCGACTCCGCTCCCAGCTCCCCCATCATGGTGTCGCGCCGGACCTTGGCGATCACCGAGGCGGCGGCCACGGCGATGCAGGACTGGTCGCCCTTGATCACCGTACGGACCCGCCAGGGGCTGCCGAGGTAGTCGTGCTTGCCGTCGAGGATCACCGCGTCCGGGCGCACCGGAAGGCCTTCGAGGGCCCGGACGGCGGCAAGCCGGAGCGCCGCGGTCATCCCGAGCTCGTCGATCTCCTCGGGCGAGGCGTCGCCGAGCGCGTACGCCGTCACCCAGTCCTGGAGCTCGGCGGCGAGCGCGGTGCGCCGCTTCGGGGTGATCAGCTTGGAGTCGGTGAGTCCGGCGGGGGCCCGGCGCAGGCCGGTGACGGCGGCGCACACGGTCACGGGACCGGCCCACGCGCCGCGGCCGACCTCGTCGACCCCGGCGACGATCTTGGCGCCGGTGGTGGCGCGGATCGAGCGCTCGACAGTGTGGGTGGGTGGTTCGTACGGCATGGCGCTTGACAGGTTACGCCGACGGCCGCCTCCGCCGGTACCCGAATTCCACCTGGTGACCCGGACCCGCCCGGATCCCGACCCGAAACGCCCGGATCGGGGACCCCTCACGGAGCACTCGGGGCCGCCCGGACCGCGCTTCCCGGCCATCGCTCCGCACCCTCGCTCCGGGCCCCGTTCCAGGGCCTGTTCCTAGCCCCCGCTCCGTAGCAGGGGGACCATCACCCGGTCGATCATCTCGGCGATCTCGGCGTCGGTCCATTCGCTGCCGCACACCTTCGAGCGGTACATCATCATGGCGGGGATCACGTCGTACACCAGGTCGCCTGGGGCGTCCGCGCGGACCTCGCCGCGCACCACACCGCGTTCCAGGACCTCCCGCAGCAGCCGCTTCGAGGGATCGGTCACGCGGGTGAGGATCAGTGCGTGGAAGCGCTCCGCGGCTTCGGCGTCGCATTCGTGCATGACGGCTCGCAGCGCGAACCCGGGCTTCGAGTACATCGCCGCCCGCACCCTCCGGCACAGCTGGTAGAGGTCCTCGCGGACGTTCCCGTGGTCGGGGGCGTCGCCGAGGGCGGGGAGCGCGGCCCGGAGCGCGTCCACGACGAGGTCCTCCTTGGAGGACCAGCGGCGGTAGACCGCCGCCTTGCCGGTCCGCGCACCGACGGCGACGCCCTCCATCGTCAGACCGTTCCAGCCGACCGTGCCGAGCTGTTCGAGCGCCGCGTCGAGGATCGCGCGCTCCAGCACCGCGCCATGCCGCCGTGGCGCCGACCCCGGTGGCCGAGCGGGGGCCACGGAGTGCGAAGTAACCATCAGAACCTCTCTGTTGGGCCGTCCTCGGGCAGGCGGCAGTACTCAGTGAACGGTTGCGTTCTCTGAGGGGGAATCACTACCGTGGAGGACAGTGAACGAGTGCGTTCACTGGATTCTTCCGTGGGGGATACACAGTGACAACATCTCCGGTGGGCACCCGGACAGGTCCAGGCTCCGCCAGCCACCCGAACCGGCCGGGAATCGCTCTCACCGTCATCGCCGCCTGCCAGTTGATGGTCGTCCTCGACGCCACGATCGTGAACATCGCACTCCCGCACATCCAGCAGGCGCTCTCCTTCTCCACCACCGACCTGTCGTGGGTGCTGAGCGCGTACACGCTCACCTTCGGCGGCATGCTGCTGCTCGGCGGCCGGGCGGGCGACATCCTCGGGCGCCGCCGGGTGTTCATGACCGGCATCCTCGTCTTCACCCTCGCCTCGCTGCTGGGCGGCTTCGCCCAGGAGCCCTGGCAGTTGCTGGCCGCGCGCGCCCTGCAGGGTGTCGGAGGGGCGATCGCCTCGCCGACCTCACTGGCGCTGATCACCACGACGTTCCCCGAAGGCCCGGCGCGGAACCGGGCGTTCGGAGTCTTCGCCGCCGTCTCGGCCGGCGGCGGCGCCATCGGCCTGCTGGCCGGCGGCATGCTCACCGAGTGGCTCGACTGGCGCTGGGTGCTGTTCGTGAACGTGCCGATCGGCCTGGTCATCGCCTTCCTGGCACCCCGCTTCATCAACGAGTCCGAGCGCCACCCCGGCCGCTTCGACCTCGCGGGGGCGCTCTCCTCCACCCTCGGCATGACCGCGCTCGTCTACGGCTTCATCCGCGCATCCGAGGAGGGCTGGAAGGACCCGCTCACCCTCACCGCCTTCATCGCGGCGGGCATCCTGCTGGCGCTCTTCGCGCTCGTCGAGTCGCGGGCCCGCGAACCCATCACCCCCTTGCGGATGTTCGCCGACCGCAACCGCTCCGGCACGTACGTGATCATGCTGAGCCTGGCCGCCGCCATGATGGGCATGTTCTTCTTCATCGTCCTGTTCGTGCAGAACGTGCTCGGCTACAGCCCGATCCGCTCCGGCCTCGCGTTCCTCCCGGTGACGCTCGCCATCGGCCTCGGCGCGGCGCTCGCCCAGCGGATGCTGCCGGTCCTCGGCCCGAAGCCGTTCATGGTGGCCGGGGCGACGGGCACGGCGATCGGCCTCTTCTGGCTGGGTTTCATCAGTTCGGACAGCTCCTATCTGAGCGGGGTCCTCGGCCCGATGCTCGTCTTCGGCTTCGGCATGGGCCTCAACTTCGTCACCCTCACGCTGACCGCCGTCTCCGGGGTCGCGCAGCACGAGGCCGGGGCGGCGTCGGGGCTGCTCAACGCGACCCAGCAGGTGGGCGGGTCGCTGGGCCTGTCGATCCTGGTCACGGTCTTCGGCACGGCCAGCCGGGAGGAGGGGCGCACGCAGGTCCAGGAGTTCCTCGCGCAGGCGACGCCCGCACAGCAGGCGGAGTTCGCCCGGACCCACGAGCTGCCGCCGCCCTGGTCCCACGAGGTGCTGACGGCCGGCATCTCGCTGGCGTTCACCGCCGCGGTGGTCATGGCACTGGTCGCCTTCGTCACGGCGGTGACGGTGATCCGGGTGCGCAAGAGCGACCTGGCGGCGCTGAGCGGGACGGCGGGCGCCGGCGGCCCGGTCGCCTGACCCGTCCGGCGCCCCTTGGCTCCCCCTGATCCGGTACGGGTCAGGGGGAGCCGTACGGGTCGGCGTGCGGGTCCTAGTCCTCCTCACGGCCGGACGGGCCGCACTCCCCCGGCGTACGGGTCGGCGGGCGGGCATCGAGGATGTCCCGGCTCCCGGCTCCCGGCTCCCGGCTCCTCGTGTTCCGGCTCCCCCGTCCGCCTCCTGGAGCGGTTCGTGGATCCCGGCGAGCGCGCAGGAGCGCAGCGGCTCCGGGAGCCGGTCGAGGGCGGGGACGGCCTCGGCCGAGAGGCCCCTGAGGTACCGCACGTCGATCTTGCCGAGCCGCTCGTGCCGGTCGACGTTCTGCCGGGCGATCACGGCGTCCGGCTGGATAAGGCCGACGGCGAAGACGAAACCGGCCGCGCTCGCGGCGATCGCGCGGGGCGGCAGCCGGGCGCCCCAGACCCCGGCGGCCATGATCAGCAGGATGGCGACGCCGCGCGCTGCCGCGCCCCGCTCCAGACCCACGGCATCCCGCCGCCGCGGGAGGCGTCCGGGGGGGCGGGTGTCTCGGCGGCGCGCTCTTGTCATGAGCGGCGCTTCGGAGCGGCCGACTCTCGTCGCGCCCAGCCCCCGCGAACCCGCCCGGAGGCCCCCGTGGCAGGACCGTGACACCCGGCCCCGGCGCGGGGCCTTGGCGGTCGGGCGTCGCGGTCCGCTAGGCGGGGGGCCCGCTCGGCAGCCAGGCGGGCAGTTCCTCGGTCTGTTCCAGCCACGCGGCCGGCGGCGCCCCGGTCGTGCCGGAGGCTACGACTCCGCCCGCGATGGCGCAGGTGGTGTCGACGTCGCCGCCGACGGCCGCGGTCGTCCAGAACATCCGCTCGTAGTCGCCGAGCGACCGCGCGGCGGACCAGAGCGCGAACGGCACGGTGTCGTGCGCGCTGGTGCGCCGGCCGCTCCCGAGGACGGCCGCCACGGTCCCCGCGTCCCCGTAGTCGAGCATGTCGCGGGCCCGGCGCAGACCGGCCCCGACGGCGCTGCGCGGGACCAGGGCGATGACGCCGTCGAGCAGCGCCTCGGGGGTGGGCGGCCCGGCGGGGTCGGCGGCGAGCGCGGCGGCCGCGGCGACGGCCATCGCGCCGACCACGGCCTCGCGGTGCTGGTGGGTGGTGTACGAGGAGATCTCGGCCTGGTGGGTGGCCTGCTCGGGGTCGTCGGCGTACCAGGCGCCGAGCGGGGCGATCCGCATGGCTGCGCCGTTGCCCCACGAGCCCTGCCCCTTGAAGAGGGCGGCGGCGAGCTCCCGCCAGTCGCCGCCCTCCCGGATCAGCCGGAGCATCCGGTTGACGGCGGGGCCGTAGCCCCGGTCGAAGTCGTGATGGTGGGCGAAGGACGCGGCGAGCGCGTCCTGGTCGATCCGGCCGTGGGTGACGAGCACGGCGAGCACGGAGCAGGCCATCTCGGTGTCGTCGGTCCACTGCCAGGGACCGGTGGGCGGCTCGTGCCGCTTCAGCAGGGGATAGTGGGCGGGGACGAAGTACTGGGAACCCAGGGCGTCCCCCACGGACAGCCCGCGCAGGCTGGCCAGGGCGCGGTCGAGGCGCCGGTCGGAAGAGGAATCAGCGGTCATCGCTCTGCCACTCTATCCGGTGGGGCCATACGGTTCCGGGGTACGCCAGCGTTCGAAGGGCCGGTCGAGCCGGTACTTCCCGTCCGCTCCGAGCAGCAGCGTCCTGGCCTCCGCGTTTCCCGGGTTGGACAGCGACTCGAAGTCGGCGACCGTCCAGTGGAACCAGCGCATGCAGAACAGCCGCATGGTCAGCCCGTGGGTGACGAGCAGGACGTTCGGCGGGTGGTCCGGGGCCTCGAAGCTCCGGTAGAGGCTCTCCAGGAACGCCCCGACGCGGTCGTACACGTCGGCACCCGACTCTCCCTGGGCGAAGCGGTAGAAGAAGTGCCCGTAGGCGTCCCGGTAGGCCTTCTGGAGGCGTACGTCCTCCCGGTCCTGCCAGTTTCCCCAGTCCTGTTCCCTCAGGCGCGGCTCCTCTCTGACGCGTATGTTCTCCGGATCGAGGCGGAAGGCGCGCAGGGTCTCGTGCGTCCGCCGGTAGGGCGACACATAGACGCTGACCTGCTCCTGCCCGAACATCTCCCGCAGCCGTCCCCCCGTCTCCTCGGCCTGCCGCCATCCGGTCCCGGTGAGCCGGAGCGCGTGGTCGGGCTCCCTCTCGTACACCGTGTCATCGGCATTGCCCTCGGATTCTCCGTGCCGTACGAGGACGATGCGCCGCGGTCGTGCCATGGGACGACCCTAGATCGCCGCGCGCCATATGGCTCAGTCGAGCAGGTGTCCGGAGTCCATCTGGCGTACCGTCCCGGTGAAGCGGCGGCGGAGCGCGCGGTCGTGGGAGACGACGACCACGGCACCCGGCCACCGCTCCAGCGCCTCCTCCAGCTCCTCGACGAGGCCGAGCGCCAGGTGGTTGGCCGGCTCGTCGAGCAGCAGCAGGTCGGCGGGGCGGGCGAGCAGCCGGGCGAGCGCCAGGCGGCGGCGCTGGCCCGCGGAAAGGCGTCCGACGGGTATCCGCAGGTCGTCGGGGCGGAACAGTCCGTAGGAGAGGAGCAGTTCGCTCCGCTCGTCCTCGGTGAGCGGGAGTCCTCGGCCGAAGGCGGCGAGGAGGCGTTCGGCCGGCCGGTGCGCCGGTATCTCCTGGGCGAGATATCCCGTGCGGCCCTGGCGGGTGACCCGGCCGGCGTCGGGCTGGGCCAGGCCCGCCATGACCCGGAGCAGGGTGGTCTTGCCGGCCCCGTTGCCCCCGTGGATCAGCAGCCGTTCGCCCGCGGCGACGGTGAGCCGGCCGACGCGCAGCCGGTCGGCGACCCGCACCCCGTCCAGGGAGAGGAGCTCGCCCCGGGCTCGGCCGACGGCCGGCCGGGCGGTGAAGGAGAGGGGCCGGGGCGGCTCGGGGACGGGCTCCTCCTGGAGCCGCCGCAGCCGCTCCTGCGCGTGGCGCACGCGGCCGGAGACGGCGGCCTGGACCCGGCCGCCCGCGCGGTCGTACGCCATCTTGTTGTTGTCCTTGGCGGCCCGGCCCGCGGCCACTCCGTGGGCGGTGGTCGTGGCGTACGCGGCGAGGCGCTCGGTCTCGGCCAGCCAGTCGGCGCGGGCCTGCTCCCAGCGGCGCCGGGCCGCGGCCCGCTCGGCGCGGAAGCCCGCGTAGCCGTCTCCGTACCGCACGACGGCGCGGCGGTCCGCGTCGACCTCCAGGATCGCGGTGGCCACCCGCTCCAGGAAGGCACGGTCATGGGAGACGGCCACGACGGTGCCCCGGTGGGCGAGGAGGGAGTCCTCCAGCCAGTCGAGCGCCCGGGCGTCCAGGTGGTTGGTCGGCTCGTCGAGGAACAGCGCCTCGGGCGCGGCGGCGACGGCGCAGGCGATCCCGAGCCTGGCGCGCTCGCCGCCGGAGAGGCTGCCGAGCCCGCGCTCCCGGTCCAGGTGGGCCAGGCCGAGGGCGTGCAGGGCCTTGTCGACGCGGGCGTCGGCCTCGTATCCCCCGCGCAGCTCGAAGGCGGTGAGCAGGTCCCCGTAGGCATCGAGGGTCCACTGGTCCGCCGCGCCGAGGCCGGCCTCCAGTGCGCGCAGGCGCCGCTCCATGGCGCGCAGCTCGCCGAGCGCGGCGTCGACGGCTTCGGCGACGGTGGCTCCGGGCGGCAGCTCGGGTGTCTGGGCGAGCAGTGCGGTGCCGCCGTCGGCGACGGTGACGGCCTCGCCGGAGTCGGGGGCGTCGAGTCCCGCGAGGATGCGGAGCAGGGTGGATTTCCCCGCTCCGTTCTCCCCCACGATCCCGATCCGCTCGCCGGGGCGCACGGTGAGTGAGACCTGGTCGAGCAGCAGGCGTTCGCCACGGGTCACGGTCGCGTCGTGAAGGGAGATCTGGGTGGGCGTGGGCAAGGGGCGCCTCCGGTGCGGGAAGGACGAGCTCCGATTAACACAACGGTTGTCGCGTTACGGTGAGTGTGGCACACTCGTAGCCACTAACGCAACGGGAGTCGCAATTGAACGAGTCGTCCGAGACAGAGACCTCCCCCGCCCCCGGCAGCAGACGCCCCGGCGGGCGCACGGCGCGGACCCGTGCCGCCGTCCGGGACGCGGTCCTGACCGGGCTGGCCGAGCACGGCTATCCCGCCCTCACGGTCGAGTACGTCGCGGAGCGGTCCGGCGTGCACAAGACGACGCTCTACCGGCGCTGGGGGGGCGTCGAGGGCATGCTCGCCGACGCGCTCGCGCTCGCCGGCGAGGACGCGTGGACGGCACCGGACACCGGGAGCCTCGGGGGCGATCTGCTGGCGCTGGCCCGCGAGCTGGCCGACTCCTTCGCCGACCCGGCGCGGGCCGCCGCGCCGACGGCCTTCGTCGCCGCCGCGTTCCAGTCGGCGACGGCCGCCGACTCCCTCCGCGCCTTCTACACGGAGCGGTTCCGGCGCTGCGAGCCCGTGGTGGACCGGGCCGTGACCCGTGGCGAGGCCCCGGCCGGGACGGACGCGGGCGCGGTCGTGCGGGCCGTGTCGGCACCGCTCTTCCTGCGCCTGTTCGTCACCCGGGAGCCGGTGGACGCCACCGTGGCCGAGGAGGCGGCGCGGACGGTGCTCACGGCGGTGAAGGCGGGGGCCTTCATCAGCACGGCGGCTCCGGCGACCGGGCCGGCGTCCCCGCCCTGACCCGCGTCACCCGCCCGTCCCACCGCACCCCCGCCGGGCTCACCACACCCCACCCGGCCAGCCGGCCCACCGCGCACCGCCGCACCCCGCCTCGCCCCGCCTCGCCCCGCCCCGCCCCGCCCCGCCCGCGCACTCTCCCCTACGCACCGCCCCCGCGCACCGTCCCCCAGACACGCGGACACGCAGACGCAGACGCAGACACACAGACACACAGACCCAGGTCAGACCGCCCAGGCCGACTCAAGCTGGACGACGTCCCCCGTCAGGGCCGCCACATCGGCGGCGGTCTGGGCGCGCAGGCCGAGGCGTTCGATCCGCTCCACGCGGTACTTCCCGTGCTCGGCGGCCGAGTTCCACATCGACAGCACCAGGAACTCGTGCCCCGGCGCCTCGCCGAAGACCCCGCGGAGCATCCCCGGGGACCCGGCCATCGCCGGGTTCCACACCTTCTCCTGCATGAGGGCGAAGTGCTCGGCCCGCTCCTCGTGCACCCGGCTGTGCGCGACCCGCGCCACGTCGGCGTCGGCGAACCGCGGCTCGAACCCCGTCTTCACGTCGAATCGGTGGTCGAACAGCTTGACCTGGGCGTTCTTGAAGGTGCCGGCCTGCGCCGCGGCGAGCCGGTCATGGGAGCGCGCCATGAACGAGTCGTAGAACGCCCGGCTCTCCCAGAACGCGAAGACATGGGCGACATCCGGCCGTCGCCGGCTCCAGCCGCCACCCTGCCCCCGGAAGCCCGGCTCCCCGAGCAGCCCCGCCCATTTCCGCTGCCCCCGCTCGAACCCTCGACGGTCCACCACGGTGCAGCGAATCCACTTGACCAGCACCGCGCCATGGTACGGGTCGGAACAACGCCCCGTCAGACCGTCGCGGACCCCAGCCGCAGCAGCCCTTCGGCCTCCTCGTCGTCCAGTTCGATTCCGAAGAGCCGGTCCAGCGTTCCGGTCAACTCCGCAGGTCCGAGCATGCGTTCCTCCGTCGTACCGTCCACGCGCACCGACGTCAGGGTGGACCGTACGAGCGCGAGCCGCGCGTCGGCACCCGGACGCAGGGCCACCACCTGGCCGACGAAGCGCGACAGCGGGTGGCTGGAGCTGTAGTGGTTCATCAGCTCGAAGTCCACCGGGTACACGGGGTGCGGCGCGAACGCGTACAGGTCGGCCCACCCCTCCGGGCGAAGCGAGCGCAGCACGTGGACGCCCCCGGGCTCGGCCACGACCCCGAAGACCCAGCCGTCCTGCTCGACCCGCGCGCCGTCGGTCAGGGGGACCGGTTCCAGCGGGCCCTGCCAGCCGAACCCGGTGTCGGCGAGCCACTGTTCGCCGTCGACCGTGACGACGAGGAGGGCGTGGGTGATGGGCGTCAGCGCGCTCCCGCGCGAGCGGTTGCGGGCCGCGCGCCCGGCCACGTCGAAGCCGATCCGCTCCAGGACCGCGGCGAAGAGCGAGTTCTGTTCGTAGCAGTAGCCGCCGCGGCGCCTGCCGACCAACTTGCCCTGAAGGCTGACCAGATCGAGCGGGACGCGACGCCCGAGTGCCACGTCCACGTTCTCGAAGGGGATGGCCGCCACATGGGCCCGGTGCAGCGCGCGCAGCGTCCGCAGGTCCGGCGTGACGGTGCCCGAGTGGCCGATCCGCGCCAGATATGCGTCCAGATCCAGCTCTTCCCCGCTCCACATACCGCGCTCCCCCCGAACCGATGACACGTTGATCACATGACACCATGAACGGGACGTCAGGAACCGCACAGGGAGAGGGGATTCATGGTGAGCGGACTCAACAAGGGGGTCGGCAAGGCCGAGGTGACGCTCAAGTGGGACCCGAGTCCGATGGGGAGCCCGGCACACGACCTGGACCTCGTCGCGGGGGTCTACACCGCCGACGCGCCCTACGGCCCGCCGGCCTATCTCGTGCACTTCGACAGCCGTTCGCCCGACGGCACCATCACCCTCAACCGGGACAGCCGCACGGGGCAGGGCTTCGGCTACGACGAGGCGATGACCCTGGAGCTGACGCGCCTGGCGCCCCGCTACGCGCGCGTGGTCGTCGGCGTGGCGATCCAGCAGCGCGACGGCCGGCTCACCTTCGGCCAGGTCGCCCACACGGGCGTCCGGGTCCGCGAGGGCTACACCGAGCTGCTGGAGGACGACTTCTCGTCCGTGGCGGACGCGACCGCCGCCACGGTCGTCGAGTTCACCCGCGAGGGGCCCGAGGTGTGGACCCTGCGTCCGCTGTCCGTCGGCTTCGACACCGATCCGGGCGACTTCGGCGCCCACATGGGCGCGCGGCGCGCCTGAGCAGCGGCGGGGCGGGGACCGGACGGACGACGCCCGGCCCCGCTCGCCTCACCGCCCGGCCGCCCGCCTCACCGCGCGGTCCAGCCGGGCAGCGTGGGCAGCACGTGCTCGGCGACCCGCAGCAGGGCCGCGTCGTCGGGGACGGCCTCGTCCTGGCGCCAGATGACGAGCTCGTACGAACCGCCGCCGTCCTTGGCGTCCTTGGCGACGAGCAGGTGCCGGGCGATGCCGCCGGGGGCGCTCTCGGCCTTGCTCCCGCCGGCGAGCGGGATCTTGAGGGCGATCGTCCGGTCCGAGTAGAGGACCGCCTGGCGCCCCAGCACCCGTGTGGGCTCCGCCGTCCTCCCGAGGAGCCGCCCCATCGTGGCGACGGAAAGGCGGTCGTAGGAGACCGAGAGGTTCGCCGAGTACGTCGGGAAGCGCACGTCCCCCTCGGGCGACGCGATGCCGGTGCCCCCCTCTAGGCCGACCCACCCGTCACTGCCCCAGGCGTTCTGCGCCTCCTCGCCGGGGGTGCCCAGGAGACGCGGCAGGTCCGGGCGGTTCAGCGCCCGGCAGAGCGCGTCGCCCGGGACGTATCCGGCCGGGCGGGTGCGCTTCGGCTCCGGCGAGCCCTTCGGCGTCGCGGGGTGCGCGGGCGTGCACACGGCCGGTCCGCGCGCCTCGGCCTCCTCCATGCCGGTCCTCGCCATGTACCAGAAGCCGCCCGCCAGGACGGCCCCCAGCGCCAGCGCGGCGATCGCCTGCCCGGCCACGTTCGAGCGGCTGAGCGTCCCGTCCGCGCCTTCGGTTCCCTCGGTCACGTTCCCCCCTGTCGTACGCGCGTGATGATCACGCGGCGGCGAGCCTACCTGCGAGTAGGCAAAAACGCGTACGGAAAAAGGGGGCGCTCGCGCGGATACGCCGAAGGGGGCGCCGACCTGTGGCCGACGCCCCCTTCAGGACCTACTCGGAACTACTGAAACTGCTGGAGCCGCTGGAACTCCTCAGCACCGCTCAGCTGCAACCGCTGGTCGAGCCGCAGCCCTCGCAGATGTAGCAGGAGCCGGCGCGCTGCATCTTCGTGCCGCAGGAGAAGCAGAGCGGGGCGTCCGCGCTGATGCCCAGCTGCATCTCGACGAGCTCGGCCGAGGTGTGGGCCTGCTTCGGGGCCGGGACCTCGACGCGGACCTCGGCGGCCACGGCCTTCGGCTCCTGGGCGAGCGGCGCGGACTGGGCCAGGCCCTCCACGTCCACGTCGTCCTCGGACTGCTCGTACGAGCCGGTCTCCAGGTGACGCTGGCGCTCCTCGGCGGAGTGGATGCCGAGCGCGGAGCGGGTCTCGAAGGGCAGGAAGTCCAGCGCCAGGCGGCGGAAGATGTAGTCGACGATCGACTGCGCCATCCGCACGTCCGGGTCGTCCGTCATGCCGGCCGGCTCGAAGCGCATGTTGGTGAACTTCGAGACGTAGGTCTCCAGCGGGACGCCGTACTGCAGGCCGACGGAGACGGCGATGGAGAAGGCGTCCATCATGCCCGCGAGCGTCGAACCCTGCTTGGACATCTTCAGGAAGACCTCGCCGAGACCGTCGTCCGGGTAGGAGTTGGCGGTCATGTAGCCCTCGGCGCCACCCACGGTGAAGGAGGTGGTGATCCCCGGACGGCCCTTGGGGAGGCGCTTGCGCACCGGGCGGTACTCGACGACCTTCTCGACGGCCTCGCGGATCGTCGCCTCGGACTTCGCGGTGACCTCGGCCTTCTCCGCTTCCTTCTTCTTGGCGGAGAGGGGCTGGCCGACCTTGCAGTTGTCGCGGTAGATGGCGAGCGCCTTGACGCCCATCTTCCAGGCCTCGAAGTAGACCTCCTCGACGTCCTCGACCGTCGCCGTCTCCGGCAGGTTGACGGTCTTGGAGAGGGCGCCCGAGATCCACGGCTGGATGGCGGCCATCATGCGGACGTGACCCATCGCGGAGATGGAGCGCTCGCCCATGGCGCAGTCGAAGACCTCGTAGTGCTCGGTCTTCAGGCCGGGGGCGTCCACCACGTTGCCGTGCTCGGCGATGTGGGCGACGATCGCCTCGATCTGCTCCTCCTGGTAACCCAGGCGGCGCAGGGCCTGCGGGACGGTGCCGTTGACGATCTGCATCGAGCCGCCGCCGACCAGCTTCTTGAACTTGACCAGGGCGAGGTCGGGCTCAAGGCCGGTGGTGTCGCAGGACATCGCGAGACCGATGGTGCCGGTGGGGGCGATGACCGAGGCCTGCGCGTTGCGGAAGCCGTTCTTGGCGCCGAGGCGGATCACGTCCTGCCAGGCCTCCGTGGCGGCGGCCCAGATCGGCGAGTCCAGGTCGTCGAAGCGCACGGCCTTGGTGTTCTCGTCGGCGTGCTGCTGCATCACGCGCTGGTGCGGCTCGGCGTTGAGCGCGTAGCCGTCGTAGGCGCCGACGACCGCGGCGAGCTCGGCGGAGCGCCGGTACGAGGTGCCGGTCATCAGGGAGCTGATGGCACCGGCGAGGGCGCGGCCGCCGTCGGAGTCGTACGCGTGGCCGGTCGCCATCAGCAGGGCGCCGAGGTTGGCGTAGCCGATGCCGAGCTGGCGGAAGGCGCGGGTGTTCTCGCCGATCTTCTGGGTGGGGAAGTCGGCGAAGCAGATGGAGATGTCCATCGCGGTGATGACGAGCTCGACGACCTTGGAGAAGCGCTCGACGTCGAAGGACTGGTGGCCCTTGCCGTCGTCCTTGAGGAACTTCATCAGGTTCAGCGAGGCGAGGTTGCAGGACGTGTTGTCCAGGTGCATGTACTCGCTGCACGGGTTCGAGCCGTTGATGCGGCCGGACTCGGGGCAGGTGTGCCAGTGGTTGATCGTGTCGTCGTACTGGATGCCCGGGTCGGCGCAGGCCCACGCGGCCTCGGCCATCTTGCGGAAGAGCGACTTGGCGTCGACCTCCTCGATGACCTCGCCCGTCATGCGGGAGGTCAGGCCGAACTTTCCGCCGGCCTCGACGGCCTTCATGAACGTGTCGTTCACGCGGACGGAGTTGTTGGCGTTCTGGTACTGGACGGACGTGATGTCGTCGCCGCCCAGGTCCATGTCGAAGCCCGCGTCACGGAGGGCGCGGATCTTCTCCTCCTCCTTGACCTTGGTCTCGATGAAGTTCTCGATGTCCGGGTGGTCGACGTCGAGGATGACCATCTTGGCCGCGCGGCGGGTGGCACCGCCCGACTTGATGGTTCCCGCGGAGGCGTCGGCGCCGCGCATGAAGGAGACCGGGCCGGAGGCGTTGCCGCCGGAGGAGAGCAGCTCCTTGGAGGAGCGGATGCGGGAGAGGTTCAGGCCGGCGCCGGAGCCGCCCTTGAAGATCATGCCCTCTTCCTTGTACCAGTCGAGGATCGACTCCATGGAGTCGTCGACGGACAGGATGAAGCAGGCGGAGACCTGCTGGGGCTGCGGGGTGCCGACGTTGAACCACACCGGGGAGTTGAAGCTGAAGATCTGGTGCAGGAGGGCGTACGCCAGCTCGTGCTCGAAGATCTCGGCGTCGGCGGGCGAGGCGAAGTAGCCGTACTCCTCGCCGGCCTTCGTGTAGGTCTTCACGATCCGGTCGATGAGCTGCTTGAGACCGGTCTCGCGCTGCGGGGTGCCGACGGCCCCGCGGAAGTACTTGCTGGTGACGATGTTGACCGCGTTCACCGACCAGAAGTCGGGGAACTCGACGCCGCGCTGCTCGAAGTTGATCGAGCCGTCGCGCCAGTTGGTCATGACGACGTCACGGCGCTCCCAGCTCACCTCGTCGTACGGATGCACGCCGGGGGTGGTGTGGATGCGCTCGATACGCAGGCCCTTGCTCGCCGCCTTGGCTCCCTTGGTGCGGGAACCACGTGCCGGACCGCTCGCCGTCTCTGTCATGCCGCCTCCCATATACGGGCAAAACACGCTGAAGCGCCCGGAAAATTCCAGGGCTCCGCCTTCTGTACTTCGTCTTGTAGTGCAGTTGCCACGGGCACCTCATGGTCGGCCCGGGGCAGGTCTTTCGGGGCCGCACGGCGGCCTGTGCCGGACCGACCGCTGACGGGTCGGGCCGGCCCGCCGGTCTAGTCGGCGGGGGTGGCGGGAACGGGGACCTCGGGGGTCGCTCCGGTCCCGCGCGGCTCAGCGGGAGGCCGCTCACGGAGCTCCGTGATGGCGGCCTCGAAGTCTTCGAGGCTGTTGAAGGCCTTGTAAACGGACGCGAACCGCAGGTACGCGACGAGGTCGAGCTCCTGCAGCGGGCCCAGGATGGCCAGGCCCACGTCGTGGGTGGTCAGCTCGGCGCTGCCGGTGGCGCGCACCGCCTCCTCGACCCGCTGGCCGAGCTTGGCGAGGGCGTCCTCGGTGACCGGCCGCCCCTGGCACGCCTTGCGCACGCCGGAGATGACCTTGGTACGACTGAAGGGCTCGGTGACCCCGGACCGCTTGACCACCATCAGCGAGCACGTCTCCACCGTGGTGAAACGGCGGGAGCAGTCGGGGCACTGGCGACGGCGTCGGATCGACGTTCCGTCATCGGTGGTGCGACTGTCGACGACCCGGCTGTCGGGGTGCCTGCAGAAGGGGCAGTGCATGTGGTTCCGACCCTCCCTCGCGGCACGACTGAATAGCCTCACCGGGCCCGTCAAGGCCCTCGAAGCGACCACCAGCATAGGTGATGTGGAGACCCCCGGAGGACCGAGGACCACTACTTCTAGGTGGCTGATGCGATACAACCACTAGATCTTGGGTTCGTCCGCGATTTCGACCCGAACCGCGTGTCGCCGCTCCCGACCGGCCACGAGGGTACGGGAAGGGCGCGGCGGCGCGGATTCCGGGGTGCCCGGTGCGACACTGGGAGGGCACCCGGCCGCGGGCGACCCGGCGCTGAAGGTTACCGCAATGACCGAATTGAGCCGTCCTCGACTCCCTCGGCGCCGACCCTCCGGAGAGGCTGCGGATGGGCTCCCAGGAAGCGTTCGGTCACGCTCCGTGGACGGCGTATACACCCCCGTACGCACACACGTAAGGCGATCTGCGATTTTTCACTCGAACGTGTGTTTGGCGCAACCTTTCGAAAGCCACTACCGTTGTGCCAGCCAGGGAGACCATTCGAGAGGGGCCGCCGACGTGACCACCACCGCAGACAGTGCCACCATCACTGCCCAGGACCGCTCCCAGGGCCGACTCGAGCCGGTGCATGCGATGAATGACGCAGCCATGAACGGGGAGGAGCCAGGCCGACCCGCCCGCTCACTCCCCGGACGCCCCCCTGGCATCCGGGCCGACAGCTCCGGCCTCACCGACCGGCAGCGCCGCGTCATCGAGGTCATCCGCGACTCGGTCCAGCGCCGCGGCTACCCGCCGTCGATGCGCGAGATCGGCCAGGCCGTGGGCCTGTCCAGCACCTCCTCCGTGGCGCACCAGCTCATGGCCCTGGAGCGCAAGGGCTTCCTGCGCCGCGACCCGCACCGCCCGCGCGCGTACGAGGTCCGGGGCTCGGACCAGCCCAGCACCCAGCCGACGGACACCACGGGCAAGCCGGCCGCCTCGTACGTCCCCCTGGTCGGCCGGATCGCGGCCGGTGGCCCCATCCTGGCCGAGGAGTCCGTCGAGGACGTCTTCCCGCTCCCCCGGCAGCTGGTCGGCGACGGCGAGCTCTTCGTCCTCAAGGTCGTCGGCGACTCCATGATCGAGGCCGCCATCTGCGACGGCGACTGGGTCACGGTCCGCCGCCAGCCCGTCGCGGAGAACGGTGACATCGTCGCCGCCATGCTCGACGGCGAGGCCACGGTCAAGCGCTTCAAGCGCGAGGACGGCCACGTCTGGCTGCTCCCGCACAACGCGGCGTACCAGCCGATCCCCGGCGACGAGGCCACCATCCTCGGCAAGGTCGTCGCCGTGCTGCGACGGGTGTGACCTCACCTCGTCAGCCCTGAACCGGGCCCCGGGACCCACTGCGCCGGTCCCGGGGCCCTGCCGTGTCTCCAGGGCCCCCAGGACGTGGGCTACTCCTCCGACGCCGCCGACGCCGCCGCCGAGGCCGCCGCGTCGATGGCCGCCAGCGACCTGCGCACCTGATTGCGGTCCGTGGTGTACCAGAAGTCCGGCAGCGAGGCCTTCAGATAGCTGCCGTAGCGGGCCGTCGCGAGCCTGGGGTCGAGCACCGCCACGACACCCCGGTCCCCGGTCGCCCGGACCAGCCGGCCGGCCCCCTGCGCCATCAGCAGCGCCGCGTGCGTCGCCGCGACCGCCATGAAGCCGTTGCCCCCCGCGTCCTCCACCGCCTTCTGCCGCGCGCTCATCAGCGGGTCGTCGGGCCGAGGGAAGGGGATCTTGTCCATGACCACGAGCTGGCAGCTCGGGCCCGGCACGTCCACGCCCTGCCAGAGCGAGAGCGTGCCGAAGAGACAGGTCTTCGGGTCGGCGGCGAAGTTCTTGATCAGCTCGCCGAGGGTGTCCTCGCCCTGGAGCAGGATCGGCAGCTCGGGGATCCGGCTCCGCAGCTCCTCCGCCGCCTGCTGGGCGGCCCGCATCGAGGAGAACAGGCCGAGCGTCCGTCCGCCGGCCGCCTGCATCAGCTCCGTCAGCTCGTCCAGCATGTCGCCGCGCTCGCCGTCCCGGGCGGGCCGGTTCAGGTGCTTGGCGACGTAGAGGATGCCCTGCTTCGGGTAGTCGAAGGGCGAGCCGACGTCGATGCCCTTCCAGACCGGCAGGTCGTCGCCCGTGGTGCCCTCGGGGGCCAGCCCGAGCGAGGCCCCCACCCCGTTGAAGTCGCCGCCCAGCTTGAGGGTGGCGGAGGTGAGGACCACCGAGCGGTCGGCGAACAGCTTCTCGCGCAGCAGCCCGGAGACGCTCATCGGGGCGACCCGCAGCGAGGCGCCGAAGCGGTCGTGCCGCTCGTACCAGACGACGTCGTACTCCGAGCCCATGGTGATCCGCTCGGCCACCCCGTGCACCGTCTCCACCGAGGCCATGGCCTGCTTGCGGACGGCGTCCTCGTCCTGGACCGAGCGGTCCCGGGTGTTGCCGAGGGCGGTGATCACCGCGCGGGCGGCGTCGCGCAGCGCCATCAGCGCGTACGACAGGTCCTCCGGGATCTCCTCCAGGCGGCCCGGGAGCGCCAGCTCCATCAGCCGCTCGAAGCCCTCGGCGGCCGTCTGCAGCTGGTCCGCGGTCTTCTCGTCCACCAGCTTCGCCGCCCGGCGCACCGCACGGTTCACCTGGCCCGGGGTGAGCTCGCCGGTGGCCACGCCGGTGACCCGGGAGACCAGCTCGTGGGCCTCGTCCACGATCAGCACCTCGTGCTGCGGGAGGACCGGGGCGCCCTCGATCGCGTCGATGGCGAGCAGCGCGTGGTTGGTGACGACGACCTCGGCGAGCTTGGCGCGCTCGCGGGCCGCCTCGGCGAAGCACTCCGGCCCGTACGCGCACTTGCTCGCGCCCAGGCACTCGCGCGAGGAGACCGAGACCTGCGCCCAGGCCCGGTCGGAGACGCCCGGGGTCAGATCGTCCCGGTCGCCGGTCTCCGTCTCGTCCGACCAGTCCCGCAGCCGCAGCAGGTCCTGGCCGAGCTTGCTGGTGGGGGCGGCCGCCTCGAAGGGGTCGAAGAGGCCTTCCTCCTCGTCCTGCGGGACGCCCTCGTGCAGCCGGTGCAGGCACAGGTAGTTCGACCGGCCCTTGAGCATGGCGAACTCGGGGCGGCGCCGGAGCTGCGGATGCAGGGCGTCGACCGTGCGCGGCAGGTCGCGCTCGACGAGCTGGCGCTGGAGGGCCAGCGTCGCCGTCGCGACCACCACCCGCTCCCCCTGCGCCAGTGCCGGAACGAGATAGCCGAGGGATTTACCGGTGCCGGTGCCGGCCTGGACGAGTAGGTGGGAACCGTCGTCGATGGCCTCGGTCACGGCCTCGGCCATGGCGACCTGGCCGGGGCGCTCCACGCCGCCGACGGCGGCGACGGCGGCGTGGAGGAGATCGGGGAGGGATGGCTTCGTCATAGCCCTTCCAGCCTACGGGGCGACACCGACAGCCGGTCCCTCCCCCGTGCTCACGCGAGCGGGTTCGGGACGGTGCCGTGGACGGCCGCGTGCGGGCGTTCGGGCCGGTCGCGGTAGCCGTCCAGGTGGAGCCGGTTGCGGTTGAGACAGAGGCGCTCGATCCGCGGGACCAGGAGGTCGAACAGCTCGAAGCGTTCCTTCAGCTCGGGGAAGCGGGCCTGGTGGCGCAGGATCTCGGCGCGCAGCAGGGTCCAGAACTCCTCCTCCGGGAGATCCAGTTGCTCCTCGTACAGCGGGGCGAGGTAGCGGAAGACGCCGACGAAGAGCCCCGAATGGATGAACTGGGTGAGGAAGTCGGGCTCCTCGGTGAGCAGCACGGCCCGGACGTCGTCCGGCATGGTGGCGTGCTCGGGCAGCGGGTGGGCGCTGATGTTGACGTCGTCGACGAAGTCCTTGATCGCCAGGCGTACGGGCACGTCGTCCGTGTCGAAGACGACGATGGCGTTCTCGCCGTGCGGGGAGAAGACCGTGCCGTACTGGTAGAGGAAGTGCAGCAGCGGCGGCATCAGGGCGGCGAAGAGGCGCTGGAGCCAGGCGCGCGGGGCGAGCCCGGAGCGGCCGACGAGCTCGGCGACGAAGGCGCGCCCGTCGGGGTCGGTGTGCAGCAGGGCGGCCAGGGTCCGGGCGCGCTCGCCGGGCGGCAGCCGCAGGGGCTCGCGCCAGATCGCGCCGAGGAGCTCCTTGTACTGGTACGGCACCTCCGGCAGCCGGTCGTACAGCGGGTGCTCGACGGTGACGGAGGCGACCTCGCCGAGCAGGATCACCCCGCACTCCTCGCGCAGGAAGGGGTCCGTGTCGCGCAGGCCGTGCACCCAGGAGGTGACGGAGGGGGCGGCGAGGGTGCGTTCGGTGGGCAGGCCGCGCCAGACGAGGGTGTTGAGGACGGAGAGCGGGAGCTTGACCGTGTGGCGGTCGGGGCGGCTGGTGTTGAGGAAGGTGCGGACCGACTGCTGCGGCAGCCGCAGGTCGGGGTCCTCGGTGAGCGGTACGAGGGCCCCGGAGGCGATGGCGGGGGCGTACAGCGGGAGCAGGACCTCGTCCCACTGCCAGGGGTGGACGGGCAGCAGGAGGTAGCCGTCCGGGTCGAGGCCGCGGGCGCGCAGGGCGGCGTGGAAGCCCTCCCGGACCTCGGGGTCGAGCTCGCGCGCGTACAGCAGCTCGGGGGTGTCGAGGCCGGCGACGCCGCGGTAGGCGGCGATCCGGCTGCTGACCGCGATCCAGGGCAGCCGGGCGGGGCGGCGGGACTCGGGGGCCCAGCGGGCGGTGTCGGCGGCGGAGAAGCCGATGCGGCCCTTGTTGAGGACGAGCCAGGGGTGGCCGGTCTGGTGGCCTTCGAGCTCCGCGTAGCCGAGCTCGGCGAGCCGGGCGGCGGGCAGCGCGGTGTGGTCGAGCCGGGTGTCGGCGGCGAGGGTGGTGGTGAGCTCGCGGATGAGGTGTCCGAGGGTGGCGCCGTCGAGGTCGAGCAGGCGCCGGGCGCGGACGAGGAACTCCAGCGGGTCGCCGGCGGGGGCGCCGTCCACGGTGATCGAGCCCGGTGTGATCCGCCAGCCGTCGTAGGCGCCGCGGCGGGCGGTGAAGGCGAGCGTGCCGCCGTCGTCGAGGGTGAGGGTGTACGGGCGGGTCCGGCCGTCCTCGCCGCCGGGCCCGGCCGGTAGGGGTTCGATGACCTCCTCGTAGGCGAACTCGGCGAGGGCCTTGGCGAGCATCCGGGCCGAGGCGCGGGACCAGGCGGCCGGGTTCAGTTCGGGCGGCCCGCTGGGGGCCGGCGGGGTGGGCGGGGCGGAGTCGTGGGGTGCAGGGGACGGCGACACGGGGACTCCTCTGGGTGGGCACCGCTGCGGGTCGGGCGGTGGGTACGGGACGGGGGAAGCGGCTCGGGCGGTGGTGCTCAGGCGCCGGTCACAGGACCTGGCGGTGGGCACGGTCGCGGACCATTAACGCGGCGCGCTTCTCCGGAAGCTCGACCTCCGCGGACAGGCGGAAGCCGGCGCCGAGGAAGGCGGCGACGGAGGGGGTGTTGCGCAGGTCGGGCTCGGCGAGGACCCGGGTGCAGCGGGGCCGGTGGTCGAGGACGAGGTCGGCGACGGCGCGCAGCAGGCCCGTGCCGAGGCCCCGGCCTCGGTCGGCGACGCCGCCGATGAGCAGGTGGATCCCGGTGTCGTGGGGGCGCGCGGGATAGTGGCGGGCGAGCGGGTCGAGGTCGGCGCGGTAGATCTCGAAGTAGCTCATCGGGGTGCCGTCGAGGACGCCGAGGCAGGGCACGCTGCGGCCGTCGGCGTCGAGCTGGGCGCGGATGTGGGCGGCGGTGACCTCCGGGGCTCCGGCGAGCTCCCAGAAGGCGGCGACGGCGGGGTCGTTCATCCAGCGGGCGACGAGCGGCAGGTCCCGGTCGAGACGTACGGGGACGAGCCGGAAGGAGCCGAAGGGGGTGGCGGCGGGCCGCCAGTCGGCGACGGAGTCCAGCAGGTCGGCGTCGGCGGGCGGGTCCGGCGGGCCGGCGGCGAGGAGCGCGACGAACTCCTCGGTGAGCTGGAGGTCCAGGGTGTCGTCGGCGCCGGTGGGTCCGGGGCCGGGGTGCGCTTCGGTGGGAGGCACGGGGTGCTCTCCTCTCGGCGGGTCGGTGTCGGTGGTTTCCGTGGGGTGCGGGGGCCTGGGGTGGGCCCGGGCGGTGCGGAGGGGTGCGGCGGGCCCGGGACGGGTCAGGCGCGCAGCGGGTTGGTGACGGCGACGTAGACGGACTGGGTGTCGACGGGGCCGACCAGTTCGTCGAGGCCGTGCAGGCGGGTGAGCAGGTTGGCCTTGCAGCGCAGGGTCGCGGCCTCCAGGAGGCGGTGCGGCAGCGGGGACCCGAGGCCGGTCGAGGCGGTGAGGAACTGGCGCAGGGCGGCGAGCAGGACGCGCTCGTCGGCGAGGTGCTGGGCGCCGAAGGCGCCGATGAGGCCGAGGATGTTGTTGATGCCGAGGTAGTAGGCGAAGCGCTCGTCGGTGACCTGGTCGGAGACGAAGGTGTCGCTGGTCGCGCCGATGCCGGGCAGGCGGCTCTCCAGCTCGTCGCGGCGGGACTCGCGGAAGTAGTAGCCCTGGTTGTCGCGGTAGCGGCCGCCGGCGGGCCAGCCCTCGGGGTCGAGCAGGACCAGGGTGTTCTGCTGGTGGGCCTCCAGGGCGACACCGGCGTGGCCGTCGAGCCAGAGGACGGGGCGGACGACCAGGTCGAGGTAGCGCAGGAACCATTCGGTGGCGACGGCCGTGGTGGGGCGGCCGGTGCGGGCGGCGAGCCGGACGACGACCTCGGCGAGCCGCGAGCTCATCCGGGGCGAGCCGGGGCCGGGCCGGGGAGAGGTGAGGGCGGCGAGGCAGACGGCGTCGTCGCCGGCGGCGAAGGGGTTGTGCCGGATCATCACGTCGAGCCCGGGGACGGGCTCGCCCCCGGGGGTGTCGACGGCGAGCCAGGCGGGGTCGCGGACGATGTCGAAGCCGGGGTGGGCGGCCTGCCACTCGTCGACGAGTCCGGTGCGCAGCAGCCGGTGCACCTCGACGCCCCGGTGGAGCTCCTTGCGCAGGTTCTCGCGGCGGGAGTTGGTGATCCGTACGCCGAGGGAGAGCTTGAGCATGGCGCGGGCGCCGGGGCGGTGCACGGTGCGGACCGAGGAGGTGGGGTGCCAGGGGGCGCCGTGCGGGCCGAGGTCGTGGAGCAGGCCCGCGTCGAGGAGGGCGGCGACGGCGGGGCGGTGCCTCAGCTCGCGGGCCTGCCAGGGGTGCAGGGGCAGGGCGGCGGTGCCGTCGGGGAGGTCGAGGCCCTCGGCGAGGGCGGCGGTGAGCTGGGGGGCGGCGACGGGTCGGCCCTGTTCGGTCCAGGCGGAGTCGGTGGCGAGGACGCGGGGGTCGACGGCCATCCAGTGGAGCCGGAAGGAACCGTGGGTCTCGGGCGAGTAGCGGCGGGACTCGCTGTCGGAGAGGCCCTCGCGGCTCTTGGGGGTGGGGTGCAGAGGGTGGCCGAGGAGGAGGGACTGCTCGGCGGTGAGGAAGAGGTCGGCGCCGGGTCCGGGGAGCGGTTCGCGGCGCCGGAGAGCGATGAACTCGGCGGTGCGGCGGGCGGAGTCGGCGACGCGGCCGACGAGTTCGGTGCCTTCGGGGCGGCCGGTCTCGCGGCTGAGCAGGGCGGCGAGGGTGACGGCGTCGACGGTCGGCGCGGTGGCGGGGAGCCCTTCGAGGGCGGGGGCACCGAAGCGGTGCCAGCCGGTGGGCGACCAGTAGCGGACGGGGACGACGAGGACGGTGCCGGAGGAGACGAGGGGGATGCGGAGGGTGCCGACGGTGCCGGGTCCGCCGCCGACGCCGGGTCCGCTCCCCGCGCCGGTGCCGGCGCCGGACCCGGGCCCCTTGAGGTCCTTCTCGCGTACCCAGCAGCGGAGCAGGTTCTCGACGGCGGCCTGGTCGGCGGCGCGGTGGGGGTCGGGGTCGTCCAGGGGGTCCGGGCCGCCGGCGGGGGTGGTGGGCCGGGCCGGGCCGGTGGGGGCGGCGATGACCGCCGCCGTCAGTGCCCCGGTGTGGGCCCCGGTGGCCGGGCCCGGGTACTGGCGGGGCACGGTGGGCTCGGCGGTGAGCGGGGCGCAGGCGGCGCCGGCGGATTCGTGGGCGGGAGTGGGATTCACGGGGGCTTCCTTGGGAGGCGGGCCGGGGAATGCGGCCGGGCGGGTGCGGTCCGGGCGGGTCCGGGGGCGGGGCGCGGCCCGGACGCGGCGGGGGCCCGGTGTCAGCGGGGCGGCCCCGTGGGGCGGGCCCGGTGGGCACGTTCGGCGGCGGCGAGGGCGTCGGCGAAGCGGTCGAGGACGGCGGCCGCCTGCTCGTCGGTGAGGGTGAGCGGGGGCAGCAGCCGGACGACGGCGTTGTGCCGGCCGCCGAGTTCGACGATGAGGCCGCGGTCCAGGCACTGGCGCTGGACGGCGGTGGCGAGGACGGGGTCCGGCGGCGGGGCGGTGTCGGTGTCCGGGGCCTCGGGGTCGACCAGCTCGACGCCGATCATCAGGCCCCGGCCCCGGACGTCGCCGACGCAGGGGTGGGCGGCGGCGAGGCCCTGGAGCTGCCCGAGCAGCCGGGCGCCGAGGACGCCGG
Organism: Streptomyces sp. NPDC042100; assembly: GCF_055582325.1. Taxonomy (NCBI): domain Bacteria; kingdom Bacillati; phylum Actinomycetota; class Actinomycetes; order Kitasatosporales; family Streptomycetaceae; genus Streptomyces; species Streptomyces sp. NPDC042100. Next base: position 61,313 of record NZ_JBVJDK010000006.1, on the reverse strand, counting down.
CGCGGGCGGCGAGCCCGTTCTCCCGGACGTACGCGAGGGTGGCGGCGCCCGCGGCCATGGCGAGCTGGTTGCCTCGGAAGGTGCCGGCGTGGGCGCCGGGCTCCCAGGCGTCGAGCTCGGAGCGGTAGACGACGACGGCGAGCGGGAGGGAGCCGCCGATGGCCTTGGAGAGGACCATCACGTCGGGGACGACGCCGCTGTGCTCGACGGCCCAGAAGGTGCCGGTGCGGCCGACGCCGGTCTGCACCTCGTCGGCGATCAGCGGGATGCCCCGGGCTGCGGTGAGCTCCCGCATCCGGCGCAGCCAGCTGTCGGGGGCGGGGATGACGCCGCCTTCGCCCTGGACGGGTTCGAGGATCATCCCGGCGGGGGTGGGGACGCCGCTCTTGGGGTCGTCGAGGGCGGTCTCGGTCCAGCGGGCGGCCAGTTCGGCGCCGCGTTCGCCGCCGATGCCGAAGGGGCAGCGGTAGTCCTGCGGGTAGGGCAGCCGGGCCACGCGGACGTCGGTGGCGCCGCCGGAGACGTCGAGGGCGCCGGCGGTCATGCCGTGGTAGGCGCCGCTGAAGGCGAGGACGCCGCCGCGGCCGGTGGCGGTGCGGACGAGCTTGAGGGCGGCTTCGACGGCGTCGGTGCCGGCCGGGCCGCAGAACTGGACGCGGGCGTCGTCGGCGAGTCCGGCCGGCAGGGTGGCGAAGAGCTCGGTGGTGAAGGCGTCCTTGACGGGTGTGGCGAGGTCCAGGACGTGCAGCGGGGCGCCGGAGTCGAGGACCTTGCGGATGGCTTCGAGGACGACGGGGTGGTTGTGGCCGAGCGCCAGGGTCCCGGCGCCGGAGAGGCAGTCCAGGTAGCGGCGTCCGTCGGCGCCCTCGATGGTGATGCCCCGGGCCCGTACGGGGACGATCGGCAGCGAGCGCGCGTAGGTGCGGGCAGCCGACTCCCGCTGGGCCTGGCGGCGCAGGATGCCCTGGGCGGCCCCTTCACCGGCCGGACGCGGCTCGCCGGGGGGCGCGTCCCGGGGGCCGGGACGGTGCGCGTCCCCGGCCGCGTCCCGGTGGGCGTCGCAGGTCCGCTCGGCCGGCGTCACGGCCGGAGCTGGTTCGGTCACGGCCACGGCTCGCTGTCCTCCCGCTGTCACGTTCGCGTTGCACATCGGTACGTTGCGGTGCCACCCGAAGAGGTGTCCCGGACAACGTCGTTGTGTCCCCCGTCCGTACCAACGACGGGGCCTGCCGGGGATCACGGGCGGAGGCCGAGAACCTTGGCGTGTCCCGGATCACGCCCGGGCAAAGGCCGTTGGCGGGCGGAACCGCGGACCTGCGTCGTGCCGTCCCCTCCGGCACCGGCATAGTGGGGGCTTCACCCGGCGCGGCCGTCCGTGCCGGGACGGTTCACTGATGCACAAGTTGACGTAGTCCCAGGGGGATCACGAGATGCGATCGATTCGTCCGCTGCTGGTTGCGGCATCCGCCGTCGCGGCGCTGACGCTGACGGCGACGGCCTGCGGTCCGACGGAGGACAACGCGGGGGGTGACAAGCCCAGCGCCACCGCGACGCCGAGCCCGGACGGGAAGCTCACGATCCCGGACGACCTGAAGCAGCGCCTGAAGGACCACGGGATCGACGTGGACCGGTGGCGGAACGGCGAGTGGAAGAACTGGGACAAGGACAAGTGGCTGCGTGAGGCCAAGGACTTCGTCAACCCGATCATCGAGGACCTCTGGGACCCGGACCGGATGCGGGACGCCGAGCGGCCCGACAAGCCGGTGAAGGAGGAGGACCTCTCCGGCGACAAGGGCGTCACCGACCCGACGCCGGTCCCGGTGCGGGCGGCCTCGGTGCCGGCGCCGTACCACTCGTCCTCGCCCGCCTCCGGGAAGGTCTTCTTCGACGGGCCCGAGGGCTCGATGGTCTGCTCGGCCACGGTGGTCCAGGACCCGGCGCACCCGGGCAAGTCCAACATGGTCTGGACGGCGGGCCACTGCGTGCACGCGGGCAAGAAGGGCGGCTGGTACCGCAACATCGCCTTCGTGCCCTCGTACAACGACGCCGGGAAGCCGACCGCCGAGCTGGAGAAGGCGCCGCGCGAGGAGATCGCGCCGTACGGCGTGTGGTGGAGCGACTGGGCGAAGACCTCCGACCAGTGGATCGCGCAGGGCGGGCAGACCGGCGGCCAGGGCGCCCCGTACGACTTCGCCGTGCTGCACGTGACGCCGGAGAAGGGCGGGACGGGCAAGTCGCTGGAGGAGACGGTCGGTTCGGCGCTCCCGGTGGAGTTCAACGCCCCGGCGGTGCCGAAGATCGCGAAGATGACGGCGACCGGTTTCCCGGCGGGCCCGCCCTATGACGGGCAGCGGATGTTCCGGTGCCAGGACAAGCCGGGCCGGCTCTCGGTGAAGACGGACCAGCCGACGATGTACCGGATCGGCTGCTCCATGACCGGCGGCTCCTCCGGCGGCGGCTGGGTGGCCACCGGCCGGGACGGCAAGCCCGCGCTGGTGTCGAACACCTCGATCGGCCCGGTGACGGCGGGCTGGCTGGCCGGGCCGCGCCTCGGTGCCGAGGCCAAGGCGGTCTACGCGGGCGTCAGCGCGAAGTACGCGAACCGCTGACCCGGCGGTCCGGAGGGCGGGACCCCGTCGGGTCCCGCCCTCCGCGCCGGGCATACTGTGCACCGCTAGTGACGCGTCCATGGCAATCCCGGGCGGGCGATCCCGCCCCGGCGGCCGGTTCCGGACCACGGTCCGCGAGCGGCCCGGCGGCCGGACGCGCGAACAACCCAGGGGGACAGACACTTCATGCGTTCCATACGACTCCTGCCCGGCCTCACGGCCCTGGCGGCGGCGCTCGCGCTGACCGCCACGGCCTGCGGCCCGACGGAGACCCCGGCGGCCGACAAGCCCGCCGACACGCCCTCGGCCTCCAGCGCGCCCGCCTCGGACGGCTCCGGCGCGGACCTCGTCGACGACATCGCCGGCAAGCTGAAGAAGCACGGCGTCGACCTCGACAAGTGGAAGAACGGCGACTGGAAGAACTGGGACCAGGACACCTGGCTCCGCGAGGCCCAGGACTTCGTCAACCCGGTGATCGACGGCCTCTGGGACCCGGCCCGGATGCAGTCCGCCAAGAGCCCCGACCCGACGATCACCGCGCAGGCGGGCAGCTCCGGCAGCGACCCGGTGCCGCGTCCGGTGACGGCCCAGCGCGAGAAGACCCCGTACCACCGCAACGCGGCCCCGGTCGGCAAGATCTTCTTCGACTCGCCGCAGGGCTCGATGGTCTGCTCCGGCACGATCGTCAAGGACCCGCGCCACCCGGGCAAGTCCAACCTGGTGTGGACGGCCGGCCACTGCGTGCACGCGGGCAAGAAGGGCGGCTGGTACCGCAACATCACCTTCGTGCCGGCCTTCAACGACCTCGGCAAGTCCCCGGCGGCGCTGCGCAACGCGCAGCCGCAGGAGATCTACCCGTACGGGCAGTACTGGGCCGACTGGGCCGTGACCTCGGGCGAGTGGATCAAGAGCGGCGGCACCAACCAGGCCTGGCCGTACGACTACGCCGTGCTGCACGTCCAGCCGGAGCGGGGCCGCAAGTCGCTGGAGGAGACCGTGGGCGTGGCCCTGCCGGTCGACTTCTCCGCGCCGTCCGCCGCGCAGGCCGGCACCCTCGGCGCCTGGGGCTACCCGGCGGCGCCCCCGTACAACGGCATGATCATGCACAAGTGCCTGGACCGCGGCACCCGCCTCACCACGGCCCCGGCCACGCCGACGATGTACCGCATCGGCTGCACCATGACCGGCGGCTCCTCCGGCGGCGGCTGGTTCCGGGTGCTGCCCAACGGCACCACGGCGCTGGTGTCGAACACCTCGATCGGCCCGGCCGGCGGCAACGGCTGGCTGGCCGGACCGCAGCTCGGCAAGGGCGCCAAGGCGGCCCACGAGATGGTCAGCAAGAAGTTCGCCCGCTGACCCGGACCCACCCACGCGAAAGCGCCGGCCGCCTCCCGGAGGGGAGACGGCCGGCGCTTTCGCCGGTCCGAGGCGCCCGTCGGCGCCCGCGTCAGTGCGCGGCCGGGACGTACGGCGCGAGCAGCGCCGCCAGCTCCTCGTGCACCCGCGCCTTGAGCAGGGTGCCCTCCGCGGTGTGCTCCTCGGAGAGGACCTCGCCCTCGGCGTGCACCCGCGAGACCAGACCGCCCTCGGTGTACGGCACCAGGACCTCGATCTCGACCTGCGGGCGCGGCAGCTCGGACTCCAGGAGCGCCAGCAGCTCCTCCATGCCCTCGCCCGAGCGGGCGGAGACGGCGATGGAGTGCTTCTCCACCCGGAGCAGGCGCTGGAGGACGAGCGGGTCGGCCGCGTCCGCCTTGTTGATGACGACGATCTCCGGCACGTTCACCGCGCCGACGTCGCGGAAGACCTCGCGGACCGCCGCCAGCTGCTCCTCCGGCGCCGGGTGCGAGCCGTCCACCACGTGCAGGATGAGGTCGGAGTCGCCGACCTCCTCCATGGTGGAGCGGAAGGCCTCGACCAGGTGGTGGGGCAGGTGCCGGACGAAGCCCACCGTGTCGGCCAGGGTGTAGACCCGGCCGGTGGGCGTCTCGGCCCGGCGCACGGTCGGGTCGAGGGTGGCGAACAGCGCGTTCTCCACCAGGACGCCCGCGCCCGTGAGGCGGTTGAGCAGCGAGGACTTGCCCGCGTTGGTGTAACCGGCGATGGCGACCGACGGGATCTTGTTCCGCCGGCGCTCCTGGCGCTTGATGTCGCGGCCGGTCTTCATCTCCGCGATCTCCCGGCGCATCTTCGCCATCTTCTCGCGGATCCGGCGCCGGTCCGTCTCGATCTTGGTCTCACCGGGGCCTCGGGTGGCCATGCCGCCACCGCCGCCGCCACCCATCTGACGGGAGAGCGACTGACCCCAGCCGCGCAGCCTCGGCAGCATGTACTGCATCTGCGCGAGCGCGACCTGCGCCTTGCCCTCCCGGGACTTGGCGTGCTGGGCGAAGATGTCGAGGATGAGGGCGGTCCGGTCGACCACCTTCACCTTGACGACGTCTTCGAGGGCGATCAGCTGGCCGGGGCTGAGCTCACCGTCGCAGACGACGGTGTCGGCACCGGTCTCCAGCACGATGTCCCGCAGTTCCCGGGCCTTGCCGGAGCCGATGAAGGTGGCCGGGTCCGGCTTGTCGCGGCGCTGGATGACGCCGTCGAGCACCAGGGCACCGGCCGTCTCGGCGAGCGCGGCGAGCTCCGCCAGGGAGTTCTCCGCGTCCTGCACCGTCCCCGAGGTCCACACACCGACCAGCACGACGCGCTCCAGGCGCAGCTGGCGGTACTCGACCTCGGTGACGTCCTCGAGCTCGGTGGAGAGGCCGGCCACGCGGCGCAGGGCCGCGCGCTCGGAGCGGTCGAACTGGTCGCCGTCCCGCTCCCCGTCGATCTCGTGGCTCCAGGCGACGTCCTCTTCCATCAGGGCATCGGCCCGAAGGCTCTCGGTGCGGCTGGTCTCCGCGAAGCGCTGCTCGTCCTGGGAAGAAGATGAAGAGGAGGTCATTGGATCCTTACGTCGAAGAGGAAGTGGTCACGGAAAAATCCGTCACGGCAGTCACAACGCGTGACGTCCGGGAAGAATTCCCGGGGCCCGGCCGCGCCGCCGACCAGAAGATGGTGACATGACCGCACCGGGCCCGTCATCCCGGTTTCAGGCCCGGGGCGCCCGGCTCTTCCAGTCCGGGTGGCCCGGCATCGGCGGGGTCTTCTCGGCGTACAGCCAGTCGGCGAAGAAGCGCTTCAGGTCGCGGCCCGAGATCCGCTCGGCGAGCGCGGTGAAGTCGGCGGTGCCGGGCGTGCCGTCCCGGTTCCCGTCCACCCAGGCGCGCTCCAGCCGCTGGAAGGCGTCGGTGCCGATCTCGTGGCGCAGCGCGTACAGGGCGAGGGCGGCTCCGTCGTAGACGACGGGGCGGAAGAGGCTGATCTTCTCGCCGGGCTCCGGCGGCTTGGGCGCGGCGGGCGGGCCGCCGTCCGCGCGCCACTGGTCGGAGGCCCCGTAGGCGGCCTTCATGCGCCGCTCCAGGGTGGGCCCGCCCTTCCCCTCGGCGTACAGCGCCTCGTACCAGGTGGCATGGCCCTCGTTGAGCCAGAGGTCGGACCAGACGCGGGGCGAGACGCTGTCGCCGAACCACTGGTGGGAGAGCTCGTGGACCATGATCGAGTCGACGTACCACTCGGGGTAGCCGGGCTCGGTGAAGAGGCCGCGCTCGAAGAGGGAGAGGGTCTGGGTCTCCAGCTCGAAGCCGGTGTCGGCGTCGGCGATCAGCACCCCGTAGGTCTCGAAGGGGTACGTGCCGAGCCGGCTCTCCAGCCACTCCAGGTGGCCGGGGGTGCGCCGCAGCCAGGGCTCCAGGAGCTCGCGGTCGGCGGTGCGCACGACGTCCCGGAGCCTGAGGCCGTGCGGGCCCTCGCGGTGCACGACGGTGGAGTCGCCGATGGAGACCTGGGCGAGCTCGGTGGCCATGGGGTGGGCGGTGCGGTACGTCCAGGTGGTGGTGGCGCCGTTGTCCACGCGGCTCTCGGGGAGCCCGTTGGCGACGGCGGTCAGCCCGCTGGGGGCGGTGATCCGGAAGGTGAAGAAGGCCTTGTCGGAGGGGTGGTCGTTGGACGGGAAGACCCGGTGGGCGGCGTCGGCCTGGTTGGCCATGGCGAGGCCGTCGCCGGTGCGGACCCAGCCGCCGCTGTCGGCGGGCCCGCGCGGGTCGCTGGTGTGCGTGACGTCGATCTCGACGGCCTCCCCGCGCGCGACCGGGCGCGCGGGGGTGATCACCAGGTCCTCGCCGACGGTCTCGTAGGCGGCGGGCTCGCCCTCGACGGTGACGGCGGAGACGGTGCCGTGGGTGAAGTCGAGGTTGATCCGGTCCAGGTCGTCGGTGGCGAGGGCCTGGACGCGGGTGAGGCCCGCGAGGGGCTCGGTGTTGCGGCCGGGGTAGGTGAGGGAGATGTCGTACGACAGGACGTCGTAGCCGGGGTTGCCGAGCGTCGGGAAGAGCGGGTCCCCGATGCCGAGCGGCGCGGCCGGGGGCAGCGCGGCGGCGACGAGCCCGGCGGAGAGGGCGACGAGGACGGCGGAGCGCAGCACGCGCGCGCGGGGCGAGGGATGGCGGCGGGTACGGGTGGGGAGCGGCATGGGCTACCGCTACCAGGACGCGGGCCGCTCCTTCGGGCGGCGCGCGCGCCCGCCACCCGAAGGGGTCAGGGCCGCGGTGACGCGGGGTGCCGGGCGCGGCTGACGTCGTAGACGCCGGGGACGTCCCGCATGGCCCGCATGAGGGCGGGCAGCCCGGCGGCGTCCGGGAGTTGGAGAGTGTAGGTGTGCCGGACCCGCTGCTCGCTGGGGGGTTCGACGGTGGCGGCGACGACGGCGGCGCCCTCCGTGGCGATGGCCTCGGTGAGGTCGGCGAGCAGCCGGGGGCGGCCGAAGGACTCGGCGACCAGGGTGACCCGGCAGGCGTCGGTGTCGCCCCAGTCGACGGTGACGGGGCTGCGGCCGAGCCGCCGCATGGCGTCGGCGGAGGCGCAGCCGGTGCGGTGGACGGTGACGGCGCCGCCGCGCACGACGAAGCCGGTGATCTCGTCGGGCGGTACGGGGGTGCAGCAGCCGGCGGGCCGGACGGCGGGGGTCTCGGTGCCGGGCAGCTCGGCGCGCAGCCGGGCGCCGGAGCGCCGGTCGGCGGTGACACCGGCGGCGGGGCGGGGGGCGGCGGCGGGGATCTTGGCGGCCTCGGGGTGGGCCTGGAGCCAGCCGGTGATGGCGATCCGGGCGGCGGGGGTGCGGGCGTGGTCGAGCCACTGCGGGGAGGGCCCGGAGGCGGTGTCCTGGGCGAGCAGCGGCTGGACGGTGTCGCCGTCGGCGAGGACGGTGCTCAGGGGCGCGAGCCTGCCGTTGACCCGCGCGCCGAGGCAGCTGTGGGCGGCCTCGCCGTACTGGGCGTAGGCGGCGTCGACGCAGGTGGCGCCCGGCGGCAGGCTGATGGCGCCGGGCGCGCCGCCGTCGGCGCGGTAGACGGTGATCTCCTGGTCCTGGGCGAGGTCGGCGCGCAGCGAGGTCCAGAAGGTGTCGGCGTCGGGGGCGGACTGCTGCCAGTCGAGGAGCCGGGAGAGCCAGCCGGGGCGGGTGGGGTCGACGCGCTCGCCGTCCTCGCCGGGCTGTTCGGCGGTGGCGTCCTGGCCGCTGTACGGGTTGCCGAGGGCGACCACGCCCGCCTCGGCGACCTTGTGCATCCGGTGGGTGCGGATGAGGACTTCGGCGACGGCGCCGTCGGGCGCGGCGACGGCGGTGTGCAGCGACTGGTAGAGGTTGAACTTGGGGGCCGCGATGAAGTCCTTGAACTCGGAGACCACCGGGGTGAAGCAGGTGTGCAGCTCACCGAGGACCGCGTAGCAGTCGGCGTCCTCGGAGACGAGGACGAGGAGCCGGCCGAAGTCGCTGCCGCGCAGTTCGCCGCGCTTGAGGCGGACCCGGTGGACGGAGACGAAGTGGCGCGGCCGGACGAGCACTTCGGCGCCGACACCGGCCTCGCGCAGCAGCCCGGAGACCTGTTCGGCGATGGCGCCGAGGGTGTCGTCGGCGCCGCTGTTCCCGGCGATCAGGGCGCGGGTGGCCTCGTACTCCTCGGGGTGGAGGATGGCGAAGACCAGGTCCTCCAGCTCGCTCTTGAGGGCCTGGACGCCGAGGCGTTCGGCGAGCGGGATGAGGACGTCCCGGGTGACCTTGGCGATGCGGACCTGTTTCTCGGGGCGCATCACGCCGAGGGTGCGCATGTTGTGCAGACGGTCGGCGAGCTTGATGGACATGACCCGGACGTCGTTGCCGGTGGAGACGAGCATCTTGCGGAAGGTCTCGGGCTCGGCCGCCGCCCCGTAGTCGACCTTCTCCAGCTTGGTGACGCCGTCCACGAGGTAGGCGACCTCGTCGCCGAACTCGCGGCGCACCTGATCGAGGGTCACCTCGGTGTCCTCGACGGTGTCGTGGAGGAGGGCGGCGGTCAGGGTGGTGGTCTCGGCGCCGAGTTCGGCGAGGATCAGGGTGACCGCGAGCGGGTGGGTGATGTACGGCTCGCCGCTCTTGCGGAACTGGCCCCGGTGCGAGGACTCGGCGAGGACGTACGCCCGGCGCAGCACGGCCAGGTCGGCTTCGGGGTGGTGGGCGCGGTGCGCCTCGGCGACGTGCCCGATGGCGTCCGGCAGCCGGTCGCGCACGGCGGGTCCGGCGGTCGCGCCGAGGAGCGCGGCGCGGCCGAGCCGGCGCAGGTCGATCCTCGGGCGGCCGCGTCTGCGGCCGGGAGCGTCGGGCCCGGTGGCCTCGCTCACGGGGTTGGTGGCCTCTGCGCTCATGGGCACCTCCGGCGGCATGGACCGGCGGAGGGCCGGGGCGGGGTGTGCCCGGCGGGCCGGTGCTTGATGCTACCGACCCCACCACGTGGCGCAGTCCCGCTCTCGCCGAGCGTGAACCGGATCACCCATTCGAGGGACGAATCAGTCGGTGCCGGTTTCGATTCGGGGCGCGAGCCACGCCGGGTCCACGGTGCCCTCGGCGACGATCACGGCGGGCCCGGTCATCTCGATCTCGCCGTCGGGGTGCTCGGTGATCACGAGGGTGCCGCCGAGGACGTCCACGGTGTACGTGACGGGGGTGCCGGTGCGGGCGGGGTCGGCGCCGTCGCGGCGGGCGGCGGCGACGGCCACGGCGCAGGCGCCGGTGCCGCAGGAGCGGGTCTCGGCGGCGCCGCGCTCGTGGACGCGCATGGCGACGTGGCGGGGGCCCCGGTCGGCGACGAACTCGATGTTGACGCCGTGCGGGTAGACGGCGGCGGGCTCGTACGGCGGCTCGTCGTACAGGGTCCCCGCGTGGTCGAGGGAGTCGACGAAGGCGACCGCGTGGGGGTTGCCCATGTCGACGTTGCGGGCGGGCCAGCTGCGCTCGCCGACGGTGACGGTGACGCCGTCCTCGGGGAGCACGGCGCGGCCCATGCGGACGGTGACGGAGCCGTCCTTGTCGAGGTGGACGCGCTTGACGCCGCCGCGGGTGGCGACGGCGACCTCGCCGGCGGTGACGAGCCCGGCGTGCTCCAGGTAGCGGGCGAAGACCCGGACGCCGTTGCCACACATCTCGGCGACGGAGCCGTCCGCGTTGCGGTAGTCCATGAACCACTCGGCCTCGTCGGCCAGGTGCCGCGCGTCGGGGTGGGCGGCGCTGCGCACCACGTGCAGCACGCCGTCGCCGCCGATCCCGGCCCGCCGGTCGCACAGCCGGGCGACGAGGGCGGGCGGCAGGTCCACGGCGTTGTCCGCGTCGGGGACGATCACGAAGTCGTTCTCGGTGCCGTGGCCCTTGAGGAAGGCGAGGGGCGAGGTCTGCGCGCTGGTCACGGGATCAACTGTACGGGTCGCCGCCGACAGCGGCCGGGACGGTCCAGGGGGCGGGACCAGGAGGCCGGTCTCGGCGGAGGCCAGGGCCAGGAGGCCGGGGGATCGGCGGAGACCGGGGCCAGGAGGCGGGGGGATCGGCGGAGACCGGGCCAGGTGATCGGGATCAGGGGACCGGGGCCAGGTGATCGGGATCAGAGGACCGGGATCAGGGGACCGGAATCAGCGGAGGCGGGCGACGCGCCAGACGGCCAGGGCGACCAGGAGGGCGCTCAGCGAGACGTACAGCGCGAGGGCGCGCCAGTTCGGCCGCTCGCCGGAGCCTCGGGCGGGCAGGCCCGGCCAGGTGTAGCCGACCCGGCGGGCGGCCATCATGCCCCAGCCGGCCGCGCAGGAGCTGATGAGCAGTCCGAGCATGGCGACGACGGCGCCGCCGTCGCCCGAGCCGAAGGCGAGCGGGAAGGCGAACATGAGCGAGCCGACGGCGGCGAGTCCGACGATCGGGGCGAGCTGCCAGATCCTCAGGCGGCGCTGCGGGCGCAGTTCCACCTCGACCTCCGCCGCGTCCACCTGTACGGCGCTGCCTTCGGCCTGGTCGGGCCCGTCCGGGGTCAGACCGGCCGCCCCACCGGGGGTTTCCCCCCGGACGGCGGCCTGCTCTTCCGTGTCGCGAGGGCCGGCCTCCATCGCCACGCGCCCTCCCAACTCGGACTCCACTTGGTCGATCGATGCTCGATGATGGCACGGCCTCACCCCCCGGAATGACGGGCATGACGTCCCGATGCCATCACGTGATCAGGCTGTAACCGCTCGTTCGACCAACGTCAGCGCCCGACCCGGGAGTTCTCCCCGGTCCGCGAGGGCGCCGCTCAGCCAGTGGACGCGCGGATCGCGCCGGAACCAGGAGTCCTGGCGGCGGGCGAAGCGCTTGGTGGTGCGCACGGTGTCCGCGCGCGCCTCGTCCTCGGTGCACTCCCCCGCGAGCGCCGCGAGCACCTGCTGGTAGCCGAGCGCGCGGGCGGCCGTACGGCCCTCGCGCAGGCCCAGCGCCTCCAGCGCCCGCACCTCGTCGACCAGCCCGGCTTCCCACATGCGGTCCACGCGCGTGGTGATCCGCTCGTCGAGTTCGGGGCGGCCGACGTCCACGCCGATCTGCACGGTGTCGTAGACGGACTCGTGGCCGGGCAGGTTGGCCGTGAAGGGCTTTCCGGTGATCTCGATGACCTCCAGGGCGCGCACGATGCGGCGTCCGTTTCCGGCCAGGATGGCGTGGGCGGCCTCCGGGTCGGCGGCGGCGAGCCGGGCGTGCAGCACGCCGGAGCCGCGCTCCTCCAGTTCGGCTTCCAGGCGGGCCCGGACCTCCGGGTCGGTGCCGGGGAACTCCATCACGTCGAGGGCGCCGCGCACGTAGAGGCCGGAGCCGCCGACGAGGATCGGGACGCGGCCCTCGGCGAGCAGCCGGTCGATCTCCGCGCGGGCCAGCCGCTGGTACTCGGCGACGCTGGCGGCCTCGGTCACGTCCCAGATGTCGAGGAGGTGGTGCGGGACGCCGTCGCGCTCCTCCAGCGTCAGTTTGGCGGTGCCGATGTCCATCCCCCGGTAGAGCTGCATCGAGTCGGCGTTGACGACCTCGCCGCCCAGCTGCTGGGCGAGGTAGACGCCCAGATCGGACTTGCCGGCCGCTGTGGGACCGACGACGGCGATGACCCGCGGGGCGGGAGGTGCGCTTCTCACCGCACCAGTCTCGCAAACCCCGGGGCGCGTCCCCGAACGAGCGACGTGACGGGCCCCACCGGGCTTCGTTGCTGTTGCGGGATTCCGACCCTGAGTAGGCTAGGGAGCAGATATGGGCGTTTTCGCGATGTTTCGACGCAAGGGCACCAAGGACGCCGAGGTCACGGAGGTCACGGACACCGCCGGGCCGGCGGCCGTGACCGAGGAGCCGCAGGCGGAGGCGGCGGACGGCGGCGACGAGGCCGCCGGGCCCGCCGCGCCGGAGGCGGCCGAGGCGAAGGCCGAGGCCGTCGAGATCCCGAAGCAGCAGTCGGCCGAGGCGGCCGCGGACAACGGGGCCGGCGAAGGCGCCCGGAAGTAAACACGGACCAGTACGGACCGGCACGACCGGCACGGACACGGGCCCTCGGGGGTCCGTCGGAGGGAGGGTGACCCCATGGGTCTCCTGGATTCACTGAAGGCCAAGCTCGCCCCGGCGAAGGACAAGGTCACGGACCTCGCGCAGCAGCACGGGGACAAGGTGGAGCAGGGCCTGGACAAGGCCGCGAAGATGGTCGACGAGAAGACCAAGGGCAAGTACAGCGACAAGATCGAGACGGGCACCGGGAAGGCCAAGGAGGCCATCGAGAAGCTCGCCCACAAGGACGGGCCGGACGGCGGTCAGGGCGGCACGACCCCGCCGCCGGCCGCCTGACGCGGACCCCGGTCCCTTCGTACGGACACGGCCTTCGTACGAGCACGGCGGACGGCCTTCGTACGAGCACGGCGGACGGCCGCGGAGCAGCACGCTCCGCGGCCGTCCGCCGTCGTACGTCAGGGGGGGGTGCCCGCGCGGGCTCAGCTCCAGGCGGCGACCGCGTAGCCGACGCCGTAGGGGGCGTCCTCGTAGAACAGCCGGCCCTCCAGGCCCGCGCCCTCGGCGGCGCCCGCGAGCACCTGCCAGGGGGCCCGGCCGGAGACCTTGAGCGCGCGGGCCAGGTCCGGGTCCAGGGCGAGCAGGGCGGCCGGGTCGGCCGTGCCGAGCGCGTGGGCGGCCCCGGCGTCGAAGCCCTCGGCGCGCTCGTCGTGGTAGCCGGGCGCCTTCACGGTGCGGCAGGCGCTGCCGTCACCCATCACGAGCAGGGCGACGCGCTCGGCCGAGGCGCCCAGCTCCCGGCCCGTGGCGGCGCACCGCGCGGGCTCCGCGTCCTCCGCGACGCCGAGCCCCTCGACGGGCGCGTCGGCCCAGCCGGTGTGCTCCAGGAGCCAGCCGGCGACCGCCAGCGAGGCGGGCAGCGGGCGCTCGCCGCCGGGCCCGGAGCCGAGCCGTACGGTCAGGTCGACGCCGAAGCCGGCGAAGGACCCGGCCGCCCCGCCGGGGTGGACGCCCCGGGCGCCCTCCCCCGCGGGGCCGACGACGACGAGCCGGTCGGGGCGGGCGGCGGCGAGCACCGAGAGCGCGTCGGAGCAGGCCGTCCGCGCGTCGTCGAGCTCGGCCGCCGCACCGGCCGCGACGGCGGGCACGAGCAGCGGGGGGCAGGGGCACACGGCGGCGGCGACAAGCATGATCCGCAGCCTACTGTGCGGGGCGCCCGTCCTCGGGAGACCGCCCCGGACCGTCCGCGGTCCCGGCGACCCAGGCGGCCGCGTCCTGGCCCTCGGGCGCGTCCGGCCCGTCGGCGGAGTCGTACAGCAGCTCCGCGACGGTCAGGGTGATCTCCAGGCGGGTCACGGCGCCCTGGAGCACCAGCAGGTGGCTCTCGCCGTCCGGCAGGCGGAACACCTCGCGGCGCTTCTCCCGGCGCGGCCTGCGGTACCACCGCGCGGCCTCGACGAGCGCCTGCCGGGCGTCGTCCCGGGTGCCGGTCACCCGGGACACCACCTCGGTGACGTACCCCTCGTTGCGGCCGAACTGGGCGATGACGGCCCACCGTCCCATGGTGCCCCCTCTGCTCGTGGCCCGGTCGCCTGGCGGCCCGGTCCTCAGTGGCTTCCGCAGGCCGGCGCGTCGGCGACGGGCAGCGGCTCCGGGACGCCGATCTTCGGCAGCCCCAGCAGCACGCCGGCCGGCTTGGCGGCGGCCTCGGCGTTGCGCTTCTCCCAGGCGTCGCCCGCGCGGGTGCGCCGGACGCCGGTGGTCGGACCTTCGGCGAGGAGGTGGTGCGGGGCGGCGTAGGTGATCTCGACGGTCACCACGTCGCCCGGGCGCACGTCCTCGTCCGGCTTGGTGAAGTGGACGAGCCGGTTGTCGGGGGCGCGGCCGGAGAGCCGGTGGGTCTCGCCGTCCTTGCGGCCCTCGCCCTCCGCGACCATGACCTCCAGGGTGCGGCCGACCTGCTTCTTGTTCTCCTCCCAGGAGATCTCCTCCTGGAGGGCGACCAGGCGCATGTAGCGGTCCTGGACGACCTCCTTGGGGATCTGCCCCTCCATGGTGGCCGCGGGGGTGCCGGGGCGCTTGGAGTACTGGAAGGTGAAGGCGTTCGCGAAGCGGGCCTCGCGGACGGCGTGCATGGTCTGCTCGAAGTCCTCCTCGGTCTCGCCGGGGAAGCCCACGATGATGTCGGTGGAGATGGCGGCGTGCGGGATCGCGGCGCGCACCTTCTCGATGATCCCGAGGAAGCGCTCCTGGCGGTACGAGCGGCGCATCGCCTTCAGGACCGTGTCGGAGCCGGACTGCATCGGCATGTGCAGCTGCGGCATCACGTTCGGGGTCTCGGCCATGGCGGCGATGACGTCGTCGGTGAAGTCGCGGGGGTGCGGCGAGGTGAAGCGGACCCGCTCCAGGCCCTCGATGTCGCCGCAGGCCCGCAGCAGCTTGCTGAAGGCCTCGCGGTCTCCCAGGTCGGAGCCGTACGCGTTCACGTTCTGGCCGAGCAGGGTGATCTCGGAGACGCCCTCGGCGACCAGCGCCTCGATCTCGGCGAGGATGTCGCCGGGGCGGCGGTCCTCCTCCTTGCCACGCAGCGCGGGGACGATGCAGAAGGTGCACGTGTTGTTGCAGCCGACGGAGATCGAGACCCAGGCGGCGTACGCGGACTCGCGACGAGTCGGCAGCGTGGAGGGGAAGGCCTCCAGCGACTCGGCGATCTCGACCTGCGCCTCCTCCTGGACGCGGGCGCGCTCCAGGAGGACGGGCAGCTTGCCGATGTTGTGCGTGCCGAAGACCACGTCGACCCAGGGGGCCTTCTTGACGATGGTGTCGCGGTCCTTCTGCGCCAGGCAGCCGCCGACGGCGATCTGCATGCCGGGACGCCCGGCCTTGCGCGGGGCGAGCCGGCCGAGGTTGCCGTAGAGCTTGTTGTCGGCGTTCTCGCGGACCGCGCAGGTGTTGAAGACCACGACGTCGGCGTCGCCGTCGGCGTCCGCCGGGGCCTTGACGTAACCCGCCTCCTCCAGGAGGCCGGAGAGCCGCTCGGAGTCGTGGACGTTCATCTGGCACCCGTAGGTGCGTACTTCGTAGGTGCGCGTCACGCCCGCCTCGGCCACTGCTCCGGTCCCGTCTTTGCTGCTGGTCACCTCACAAGGGTAAGGGGGCCCCGGGACTGTCCGGCTACCTCGGGCCGCCGCTCGCCTCGACCAGGGCCGTGAGCTGCGCGGCAAGCCCTCCGGCGGCCGGGCGGACGGCGCCCGCGAAGGCCGCGGAACCGACCGTGAAGGCGTCGGCGCCCGCCTCGGCGAGCGCGTGCACCTGGGCCGGGGTGGACAGCGAGCCGGCCACGACGAGCCGGCCCTTCGTGGCCGCGCGGGCGGCGCGGACCAGGTCGAGCGGGTCGGCCTCGGTGGCCCGGTGGGCGAGCAGGTCGACCCCGGCGCAGCCCGCGGCCTCGGCGCGGCGGCAGTCGGCGGCGATACGGGCGGGGGAACCGGCCAGCCGGGTGGGATGGCCCTGGGGCTCGCCCGCGAAGGGCAGGTAGCGGACGGGGCCGCCGTCGAGCAGGGCGAGGGTCTCCTCGATCCAGACCCCGCCCATCAGCCAGTCGACGCCGAGGTCGGCGGCCGCTCGTACGGAGTCGAGGGCCTGGGCGCGGCCGGTGGCGACGACCTCCAGGTGGCTGGTGGCGCCGAGCTCCCTGATCTGCTCGTGCAGGCGGGCCAGGGTGGCCGGGTCCACGCCGACGTCCTTGAAGCCGATGTGGGTGATGCCGAGGTCGCGGACGGAGTCCAGGACGTGGAGGCAGTCGGTGACGGTCCGGTCGGCGCGGGTGAGCATGAAGATGAAGTCCATGGGGTCCCCCTCAGGAATGGGCGGCGGGATCGGCCGGGGCGTCCGCGCGGGCCTCGGCACGGGCCCCGGCGAGGGCGTCCGCGCGGTCGGCCAGTGCGGCGGCGTGGCGCAGGGCGGTGAGCAGGCTGGTGGGGTCGGCGGTCCCGGTGCCCGCCAGGTCGAACGCGGTGCCGTGGTCGACGCTGGTGCGGACGAACGGCAGGCCGAGGGTGATGTTCACGCCGTGCTCCAGGCCCAGGTACTTCACCGGGATCAGGCCCTGGTCGTGGTACTGCGCCACGACGACGTCGAACTCCCCCGCGCGGGCCCGCATGAACACGGTGTCCGCGGGGTGCGGCCCGCTGGCGTCGATGCCCTCGGCGCGGGCGGCGCGCACGGCGGGCGCGATGACGTCGAGGTCCTCGCGGCCGAAGAGGCCGTTCTCCCCGGCGTGCGGGTTGAGTCCCGCCACGGCGATCCGGGCGCCGGGCCCGAGGGCCTGGCGGGCGAGCCGGATGATGTCCAGCTCGCGCGCGGGCGTGAGGGCGTCGATGGCGTCGCGCAGCGACTGGTGGACGGTGACGAGGACGGTCCGCAGCTCGTCGTTGGCCAGCATCATGGCGTACCGCTCGGTCCCGGAGAGCTCGGCCAGGATCTCGGTGTGGCCGGGGTAGGGCAGTCCGGCGAGGCCGAGGGCCTCCTTGTTGATCGGCGCGGTCGTGATCGCGCGCACCTCTCCGGCGAGCGCGAGCTCGATCGCCCGGCGCACGTACGCGAAGGAGGCGGCGCCCGCGCGGGCGTCCACGGTGCCGAGAGCGGGCTCGTCCGGGAGGGCGGGGCCGTCGGGGAGGACGGGGAGCACGGGGAGGAGGCGGGGGGCGGCGGGGCGGTCGGGGGCGATGGGGCGGTCGGGGGCACTGGGGTTGCCGGGGGCACTGGGGCCTCCGGGACCACCGGACCTCGCGCGGTCGGCGGGGCCGCCGAGGCCGCCAGGGCCACCGGGGCCACCGAGGCCACCAGGGCTGCCAGGGCTGCCAGGGCTGCCGAGGCCGCCAGGGCCACCGAGGCCACCGAGGCCGCCAGGGCCACCGGATCCTGCGCAGTCGCCGGGACCGCCGAAGCCGCCGGGGCCGCCAGGGCCCGGGTCGAGGGCGGCGGCCTCGGCGGCGCTCGCGACCGGGTGGACGGTCAGCGGGACGCCGGTGACGCGGCAGGCGCGGGCGAGGACGGCGGGGTCGCCGATGACGACGACCGGGGCGGGGCGCCCGGGGTCGGCGAAGGCCCTGACGGTGATCTCGGGCCCGATGCCGTGCGGGTCGCCCATGGTGAGGGCGATCGGGCGGGGGCCGGGGCGGCTCACCGCTCCTCGCCTCCCCCGGCCAGCAGCGCGCAGAGGCGGACGAGGGCGCCGTCGTCGCCGAAGCCGCCCGCCTTGACGAGGACGGGGAGGCGGGGGGCGGCGGGTCCGTACAGGGTGCCGCGGGCGATGCCCGGTTCGGGTTCGTCCCGCAGCTCGACGCCGGTGGCGCCGAGGACGCCGAGGACGGCGGCGGCGGTCTCGCCGCCGGTGAGCACGAGTCCGTCGGCCAGGCCCTCGGCGACCGCCCCGGCCGCCGAGGCGGCGAGACGGCGGATCAGCTCGGCCGGATCGGCGCCCCGCGCGTCGGGGGTGTGCAGCGCGAGCAGGGGCGCCGTCGCGCCGCGCAGGGCGGCGAGCGCCTCGGCCGGGTCCTCGGCGACCGCTCCGGCCGCGCCCGCGCGCTCGTACAGCGCGGCGAGCTGGCGCCGGCTGGCGGGGTTGGCGCTGCCGACGACGGCCAGCGGGCGGTGGACGGGCGGCGCCGCGGGGAGGGCGGCGGTACGGGAAGGAGCGCGGCCGTGGCGGCGGGCCAGCGCGGCGGCGAGGCCCGGGGAGCCGACCCACAGCACCTCCTCGGGCCGGGGCACGGCGGCGACGAGCGCGTCGAGCTCCGCGTCCGTGGCCGCCGAGCACGTGAACACCCCGTCCCCGGCGAGGAGTCCGAGCCGGCCGGCGTCGACGGCGACGGCCTCGGGCAGCAGCGCGGCGAGCTCGGCGGTGCGGACCGGGTGGGCCGGGTCGCGGGCGAACTCGCTCTCGTCGACCCGTACCCCCCGGACGTACTGGACGCCGCCGACCGTCGTGCGCCCCTCGGCGGGGAAGGCGGGGGCGAGGACGGCCGCGCGGCGGCCCGAGCCGGCGAGGGCGGCGCGGAGTTCGGCGGCGACATGGCCGCGCAGCGTCGAGTCGACCGTCTTGAGCAGCAGGTCGGCGCCCGCGTACGCGACGGCCGCCGCTCGCGTCCGGGCGACCGCCTCGGGCTCGGCGAGCAGCCGGGTGCCCAGGTCGACGGCGGTGACGCCGGGGTCCGGGGTCCCGGCGCCGGGCGCGGGCGGCGCGAAGAGGACCAGGGCCGGGTGGCCCGCCCGCCGGAAGGGGACGGCGCCGTCGGCGGCGCTGGTGAGGTCGTCGGCGAGGACGACGAGGGTGGACGGCTCCATCGGGTGGCATTGCCCCTCGGCTCGGGTTCCGTGACACGATCAACACTGGCCCGAGCGAATGCCCTGGACAAGCGATTCCTTCTCACCTCACCTGTGAGTAGGTTTCACACATGAGCCGGCCCGACCTGCCCCCGCTGAACACGCTGCTGCCCTTCGAGGCGACCGTGCGCCACGCGAGCATGACCCGGGCGGCACGGGAGCTGCACGTCACCCACGGGGCGGTCAGCCGCCAGGTGCGGAATCTGGAGCGGGCCCTCGGCACGCCCCTCTTCGAGCGGGGCCCGCGCGCCCTGCGCCCCACCCCGCAGGCCCGCCGCCTCGCCGCGGCGGTCCGGGACGCGCTCGACCTGGTCGAGGCGGCGGCCCTGGAGGTCTCGGGCCGGCGGCCCGGCGGACCGCTCGCGCTGTCCTGCGAGCCGACGCTGCTGATGCGCTGGCTGATCCCGCGCCTGCCGGACCTGGCCGCCCGGCACCCGGAGCTGACCGTGCACCTGTCGGCGGGCGGCGGGCCGGTGGCCTTCGCCCGGGACACGGTGGACGCGGCGGTGCGGCGGGACGACTTCGCCGTGCCCGAGGGGGTGAGCCGGGTGCCGCTCTTCGACGAGTGGATCGGCCCGGTCTGCCACCCCGGGCTCGCCGCGCGGCTGACCGCCGGGGAGCCGGTGCCCCTGCTGCACACCAGTACCCGGCCGGCCGCCTGGGCGGACTGGCGGCGCCTGACGGGACGGGAGTCTCCCGGAACCCCGGGCTCGGGCTTCTCCGTGGCTCCCGCTCCCGCTCCCGCTCCCGAGCAGACCTTCGAGCACTTCTACCTGGCGCTCCAGGCCGCCGTCGCCGGGGTCGGGGTCGCCGTCGGGCCGTACGCGCTCGTCCACGACGACCTGGTGCGGGGGCAGTTGGCGGCCCCGTACGGCTTCGTCGCCGACGGCACCGGCTACGGGCTGCTCAGCCCCCGCCCGCCGGAGCGGGACACGAGGGTCGCCGCGCTGCTCGACTGGCTGCGGGAGCAGGCGGCGCCGCTGACGCCGCCCGCCGGGTACCGCTTCAGGGACCGCTCCGGGGACTGATTCAGGGACGTGTCCGGGGACTGATCCGGCCCGGTCCGGCCCGGTCCGCCCTGGTCAGGACGGGGAGCGAGCTGGCAGGATCGCGCCATGCTCCCCGCTCTCACCCGTACCGCCCGCCGCCGCGTCCTCCAGGTCACGGCGGCGCTGCTGGTGCTGGCGGGCGCCCTGGTGTGGTGGCTGGCGCCGTTCGGCGCGAAGGCCCCGAGCGGACACGTCACCTTCAGCACCGGCGTGCCCTCGGGTGTGTACCAGCGGTACGGGAAGCTGCTCCAGGAGGCCCTCCACCGCGATCTGCCGGACGTGTCGATCACGCTCCGCGACAGCGAGGGCTCCCAGCAGAACCTCGCGCGGCTCGCGTCCGGCGAGGCGGACTTCACCGTGGCGACGGCGGACGCGGTGGCCCAGTACCAGCGCGACCGCAGGCCCGGCTTCGAGCGGCTACGCGGCTGCGCCCGGCTCTACGACGACTACGTCCAGCTCGTCGTCCCGAAGGGCTCGTCCGTGCAGTCGGTGGCCGACCTGCGCGGGCTGCGGGTCGGGGTCGGGCAGCCGGGCTCCGGCGTGCGGCTGATCGCCGACCGGGTGCTGGCGGCGGCCGGGGTCACCCCGGACGTCGACATCCGGCCGGTCTCGGCGGGCATCGACACCATGCCGGGCCTGCTGGAGCGGAAGCGGCTCGACGCGTTCTTCTGGTCCGGCGGCCTGCCCACCGAGGCCGTGCAGAAGCTGTCCGAGCGGACGCCGGTCCGGCTGGTGCAGCTCGACGATTCCCTGGTGGACAGCCTGCACGACGTGGGCGAGTCCACCCGCTACTACCGCTCGGCGGTGATCCCCGCCGACGCCTACGGACTGGCCCAGGACGGCAACCCGGTGAAGACCCTCGCGGTGGCGAACATCCTGGTCACCACCGACGCGGCGGATCCGGACCTGGTGGAGGGCCTGACCCGGACGGTGATCGGCAGCCGGGACCGGATCGGCGGGCAGGTCCACCCGGCGCAGCTCGTCGATCTGCGCACCGCGATCTACACCGAGCCGCTGCCCCTGCACGAGGGCGCCCGGCGGTACTACCGCTCCGTGAAGCCCTGACCGCCTCGCCGCCCGGCCGCCCGGCCCGCCCCGAAGGCTCTACGCGGCGGGCCCCGGCGCCGCCTGTCCGCGCCCGGCCTGCCGGCGCGGCTCGTCGCGCGGGACGGCGACGGTCACCTTGAGCCCGTGCGGCTCGTGGCGGGCGAAGGCGACGGCGCCGCCCCCGGCGGTGAGCAGCACCCGGGCGATGGAGAGGCCGAGGCCGGAGCCCTTGACGTTCTGGTGCAGGGGGGAGCGCCAGAAGCGGTCGCCGACCCGCTCCAGCTCCTCGTCGGTGAGGCCCGGCCCGTGGTCGGCGACCTCCACGGTGACGGTCCGGCCGCCGGGGCTCAGCGCCACGCGGACGGCGACGTCCTCGCCGGCCGGGGTGAACTTCAGGGCGTTGTCGATCACCGCGTCGAGGGCGCTGGACAGCGCCACCGGGTCCGCCCAGGCGGTGACGGCGGCGGTGTCGGCGAGCAGCGCCACGCCCTTCTCGTCGGCGACCGGGCGCCAGGAGGCGACCCGCTCGGCGGTGAGCGCCCCGATGTCGGTGAGCCGGAGGTCGGCGTCGGCGTGCTCGGCGAGCGCCAGGCCGAGCAGGTCGTCGAGGACCTGCGCGAGCCGCTTGCCCTCGGTGCGCACGGAGGCGATCTCCTCGTTGTCCTCGGGCAGCTCCAGGGCGAGCAGCTCGATGCGGAGCAGCAGCGCGGCGAGCGGGTTGCGCAGCTGGTGGGAGGCGTCGGCGACGAAGGCCCGCTGCTGTTCCAGGACGTCCTCGACGTTGTCGGCCATCTCGTTGAACGAGCGGGCCAGGCGGCGCAGTTCGGGCGGTCCGCCGGCGGCGGCGACGCGTGAGGCCATCCGGCCGGTGGCGATGTCGTGGGTGACGGCGTCCAGGATCCGGACGGGCCGCAGCACCCAGCCGGTGAGCCGGAAGGCGGCGCCGACGGCGAGCAGCATGGCGGCGGACTCGCCGGCGAAGATCAGCAGCCAGCCGTGCAGGATGCGGCTGCGGAGCTGCCCGGTGGGCGAGTCGGTGACGACGACGGCGACGACGTCACCGTCCCGTACGACCGGGGAGGCGATGGTGAGCCGGGCGTCGCTCTGCCAGGGCCAGACCTGCGGCGGGTCGTGGCTGCGGCGACCGAGCAGCGCCTCGTTGAACGCGCGTCTGCTCTCCCCCTCGTACGGTACGACCCAGTCCTCGGGGGCGGCGGCCATGGCACGGTTGTTGCGGTAGAAGATGCCGGCGCGGATGCCGTAGACGTCGTGGTAGCTGGCGAGTTCGCCGCTGAGGGTGGTCCGCCGTTCGTCGGGGCCGATGACCGACTCGTCGACGAACTGCGCGAGCGCGGCGAACCGCGCGGAGTCGTCCAGCCGGTCCACCACCACCCGCTGCTGCTCGGAGGCGGCGAGCCCGGCGGCGAGCGGGAAGCCGAGGGCCAGCAGGACGCCGGCCATCAGGACGATGAGGAGCGGGAGGAGTCGGGTGCGCACGTGCCGGCGGGTCCGGGATCAGGCGGCGGGCGCGACCAGGCGGTAGCCGACGCCCCGCACGGTCTCGATCAGGGCGGGCATCCGCAGCTTGGAGCGCAGCGAGGCGACGTGCACCTCCAGGGTGCGGCCGGTCCCCTCCCAACTGGTGCGCCAGACCTCGCTGATGATCTGCTCGCGGCGGAAGACCACGCCGGGCCGCTGGGCGAGCAGGGCCAGCAGGTCGAACTCCTTGCGGGTGAGCGCGACGGCCTCGCCGTCGACACTGACCCGGCGGGTGGGCAGCTCGATGGTGACCTGGCCCAGGCGCAGGGTGCCGTCCTCGGCGGTGCCGGTGCCGTCCTCGCCGCCGGTGGTGCGCCGGCTGACCGCGTGGATACGGGCGAGCAGCTCGCCGGTGTCGTAGGGCTTGACCACGTAGTCGTCGGCGCCGAGGTTGAGCCCGTGTATCCGGGAGCGGACGTCGGCGCGCGCGGTCACCATGATCACGGGGGTGGCGGTGAGCTTCCGGATCCGGCCGCAGACCTGGTAGCCGTCCTGGTCGGGCAGGCCGAGGTCGAGCAGGATCACCCCGTACGAGGGACGCTCGCCGTGCGCGGCGGGCAGCACGGCCTGGAGCGCCTCCTCGCCGTTGCGGGCGTGGGTGACGTGGAAGCCGTGCCGGGCGAGGATCGCGGAGAGCGCGGCGGCGACGTGGTCGTCGTCCTCGACGAGCAGCAGTCTCATGGCCCTCCTCCTCCGTGTGGTCCCTCCGCGCGGTGGCCGCGCGGGCGTCACGATGCCTACGTGTCTATCAGGGCATGAACGCCGATGGCGACGGCCACAGTCAAGTGGCCCCCCGTTCCCCCGGCGTTTCCGTTATCCACCCGGTACGGCGCCGACTGCCCCCTTCACACAGAGTGCCCGGGTGCGACCGGATCGTTATCCTCAAACTTCGCTCAGATCTGATGACGCACGTCACACCCGGTCTCTAGTGTCCTCCCCAACCGAGCAGGACGGAGCCAGAAGCCGATGAGCGGAGAGTCAGTGACCAAGGGTTCCCAGGACGCCGCACCGGCCGCGGACGACCTGGTCGTACTGTCCGACGTGAACAAGCACTTCGGCGCTCTGCACGTCCTCCAGGACATCGACCTGACCATCGCCCGCGGCGAGGTCGTGGTGGTCATCGGGCCCTCCGGGTCCGGCAAGTCCACGCTGTGCCGCACCATCAACCGGCTGGAGACGATCGACTCCGGCGCCATCACCATCGACGGGAAGCCGCTGCCCCAGGAGGGCCGGGAGCTGGCGCGGCTGCGGGCCGACGTCGGCATGGTCTTCCAGTCGTTCAACCTCTTCGCGCACAAGACGGTGCTCGAGAACGTGATGCTGGGTCAGGTCAAGGTCCGCAAGACGGAGAAGAAGGCCGCCGAGACCAAGGCCCGCGCGCTCCTGGACCGGGTCGGCGTCGGCACCCAGGCCGACAAGTACCCGGCGCAGCTCTCCGGCGGGCAGCAGCAGCGCGTGGCCATCGCCCGCGCCCTGGCCATGGACCCGAAGGTCATCCTGTTCGACGAGCCGACCTCGGCGCTCGACCCGGAGATGATCAACGAGGTCCTTGAGGTCATGCAGCAGCTGGCCAGGGACGGCATGACGATGGTGGTCGTCACCCACGAGATGGGCTTCGCGCGCTCGGCCGCCAACCGCGTGGTCTTCATGGCCGACGGGAAGATCGTCGAACAGGCCACCCCGGACGAGTTCTTCAGCAACCCGCGCAGCGACCGGGCCAAGGACTTCCTGTCGAAGATCCTGCACCACTGACGCCGTCCGGCCGGCCCTCCCCCGGCCGCACCATCCGGCGACGCGCCGCACACTGACGATCAACTACCCACGACCTGAGGGATGTTCACGATGAAGCTCCGCAAGACCGCGGCCGTGGCCGTCGCCGTACTCGCCCTGACCGCGACCGCCTGCGGCGGCAAGGAGGGCTCGGCCGGCGACAAGCCCGCCACGAAGCCCGGCGACTCCGCCGCGCCCAAGCTGCCCACGTACGCCGTCGCGAGCGGGGTGGACCTGAACTCCCCGACCTTCAAGAAGGCCAAGGAGCGCGGCAAGCTCATCATCGGCTCCAAGGCCGACCAGCCGTACCTGGGCTTCGAGGACCAGGCCACCAAGGAGCGCTCCGGCTTCGACATCGAGATCGCGAAGATGATCGCGGCCGAGCTCGGCTTCTCCCCCGACAAGATCGAGTGGAAGACCGTCAACTCCAAGCTCCGCGAGACCGCCATCTCCACGGGCCAGGTCGACTACTACGTCGGCACCTACACCATCAACGACAAGCGCAAGGCGCAGGTCGGCTTCGCGGGCCCGTACTACAAGGCCGGCGCCGACCTCCTGGTCCGCAAGGACGAGACCTCGATCACCGGCCCCGAGTCGGTCAAGGGCAAGAAGGTCTGCTCGATCACGGGCTCCACCCCGCTCCAGGAGATCAAGAAGCCGCAGTACGGCGCGGAGACCATCGAGCTCGGCAAGTACTCCGACTGCGTCCAGCAGCTGCTCACCAACCAGGTCGACGCCGTCACCACCGACGACTCGATCCTCAAGGGCTACGCCGCCGCCAACGCCGGCAAGCTCAAGGTCGTCGGCAAGCCGTTCACCGAGGAGCCCTACGGCATCGGCATGAACAAGGACGACAAGGTCCTGCGCGACAAGGTCAACGACGTCCTGGAGAAGTTCGAGAAGGACGGCACCTACAAGAAGATCTACGAGGCCACCCTGGGCCTCTCCGGCTCCGCCTACACCGAGCCGCCGGCGGTCGTGCGCTACTGACCGACTCCGGAGCGGTACGGACCGGTCCATACCGGTCTGCATCGATCCGTACTGGTCTATATCGGTCCGTACCGGTGCGGACCGCTCCGGTCCACGCCGATCCGGCCCGCGCGTGAGCGCCCCGTACGCCGCCAGGCGCTGCGGGGCGCCGCGCCCCCTGCCCGCACAGCCGCCGCCCCGCCGCCCACCGCCCGCCCGCCGCTGACTGCCGACGCGGAGTCCTCATGAACGTACTGCTCGACCATTTCCCGGAGTTCCGCGACGGATTCATAGGAACCGTGTCGATCACCGCCGTCAGCTCGGTCATCGCCCTGGTCCTCGGCATCGTCATCGCGGGCTTCCGGGTCTCCCCCGTCCCCCCGCTGCGCTTCTTCGGCACCGTCTGGGTGACCCTGCTGCGCAACACCCCGCTGACCCTGCTCTTCCTGGTCTTCTTCTTCGTCGTCCCGGAGATCCTCTTCCCGGGCATGAGCCCCTTCGTGCTCGCCTCGCTCGCGCTGGGCTTCTACACCTCCACCTTCGTCTGCGAGGCCGTCCGCTCCGGCATCTCCACGGTGCCGCTGGGCCAGGCCGAGGCCGCCCGCTCGCTGGGCATGAGCTTCTCGCAGACGCTGCGGCTGATCGTGCTGCCGCAGGCCACCCGGACCGTGCTGCCCCCGCTGAGCTCGATCTTCATCGCGCTGACCAAGAACTCCGCCATCGCCGGCGCCTTCAGCGTCACCGAGCTCTTCGGCTGGCAGACGCTCATGAGCGAGCAGGGCTACGCGATCGCCCCGGTCTTCGTCTGGGTCGCCATCGCCTACCTCGTCGTCACCTTCGCCATCAGCGGTCTCTTCCGACTCCTTGAGCGCACCATGGAGGTCGCCCGATGAGCGCCAGCGTTCTCTTCGACGCCCCCGGCCCCAAGGCCCGCGTCCGCAACCGGATCTACGCCGTCCTCGGCACCCTCCTCATCCTGGCCCTGCTCGCCGTGAGCGTGGTCCGGCTGAACGAGAAGGGGCACCTCGCCCCCGGGATGTGGGACATCTTCAACTACGCGGGCATCCGGCAGAACATCGCCGACGCGCTGCTCGCCACCCTGAAGGCCTTCGGTCTCGCGGCCGTCGGCTCCCTCGTCCTCGGCGTGCTGCTCGCCGTCGCCCGGCTCTCCGACCACAAGCCGGTCCGCTGGGCGGCCACCGGCTTCATCGAGGTCTTCCGCTCGCTGCCGCTGCTGATCACGATCTACGCGGTCTGGGTCGCCTTCCTCACCGACTACTCGATGTGGGCGCTGGCGCTCGGCCTGTCCATCTACAACGGCTGCGTCCAGGCCGAGGTGCTGCGGGCCGGCGTGAACGCGGTGCCGCGCGGGCAGCGCGAGGCCGCGTACGCGCTCGGCATGAGCAAGACCCAGGTGATGACCACCGTCCTGCTGCCGCAGGCGGTCCGGGCCATGCTGCCGACGATCATCAGCCAGCTCGTGGTGACGCTCAAGGACACCTCGCTCGGCTACATGATCCTCTACCCCGAGCTGCTGTACTCGGCCCAGCTGATCGCCTCCAACACCCTGGTCGACGGCAAGTACCCGTACGTCTCCGTGATCGTGGTCTTCGGCGTCATCTACATCGCGCTCTGCCTGGCCCTCTCCGCGCTCGCCACCTGGATCGAGCGGCGCGGCAGCCGCGCCAGGACCGGCGGAGGCGGCACACCCGCCACGGCCCCCGGCGCGGCCACCGGGCCGGCCCCGCTCGGCACCGGCACCACCACGGGCGACACCGGGGGCCCCGCCGACGGCCCTGCCATCACGAAGAACTGACGGCATGTGACATCATCCGGGGGCAGTGGCGACCGCCGCTGCCCCTGTCACTTGACGCACGCACCCGCAGTGGGTTGCATACGTTCTGTGATCAAGCTCCGGGCCCGCGCCACCTCTCGCTGTGCTACCCGCATGACCGTACGGCCTTCAGGAGCCGCGCCGTGGACCCGGTGATCATCGTGGGCGCGGGGCCCGTCGGCCTCGCGCTCTCCCTCGCCCTGGCCGCCCAGGACGTGCCCAGCGTCGTCCTCGACGAGGGCCCCGGCAAGGAGGAGCCACGCCCCGCCCGCACCGTCGTGCTGCGCGCCGACACGGCCGCCCTGGTGGAGCGGCTCGGCTGCACCACCCTGCGTGACGAAGGGGTCCGCTGGGTCGGCTGGCGCTCCCTCCGGCGCAAGCAGCAGACCCGGCACGTCCCGCTCGACCTCGGGCTCTCCGGCGACGCCGGCGCGGCCGACGGGGCCGAGGGCCCGCCCGCGCCCCTGCACATCCCCCAGCACGCCCTCGCCCGGGGACTGCGCGACGCGATCGCGCGGCACCCGCTGATCACCCTCGTACCCGACTCACGGGTCGACACCATCGAGCAGGACGGGCACGGGGTCGGCGCGCACACCCGCGGGACCGACGGCACCTGGTGGCGCGGCAGCCACCTGGTCGGCTGCGACGGCGCCCGCTCCACCGTGCGCAAGCTCCTCGGGGTCCGCTTCCCCGGGCGCACGGCCGTGGAGCGGCACGCGGTGGCCGCGCTGCGCACCGAACTCCCCTGGGCCGGCGAGGCCCTGTCGCACCGTCAGCCGCCGTGGCGGGGCGCGGGCGACGAGATCACGGCCCGGCCGCTGCCCGACGGGGTCTGGCGGATCGACTGGCTGCTGCCGCCGCGCGGCGACCTGGTCACCCCCGACGCGCTGGTGACCCGGATCCGCGACACCCTGGCCGGCTGGTGCGAGGGCACCACCCCGCCGTACGACCTGATCGACACCGGCGTGTACACCGTGCACCACCGGCTCGCCCGGCGCTGGCGGGTGGACCGGGTCTTCCTCGCCGGGGACGCGGCGCACCTGCTGGGCGCGGTCGGCACCCAGGGCCTGGACGAGGGGCTGCGGGACGTCGACAACCTGTCCTGGAAGCTCGCCCGCGCCTGGCACCACCGGGACACCTCGCCCGTGCTCCTCGACAGCTACCAGAGCGAGCGGCGCGCGGCCGTCGCCGCCCGGCTGCGGGCCGCCGACCAGTCGTTGCCGGCGCTGCGCGGCGGCGGGGGCCTGCGCGCCTACCTGCCGGGGAGCGGGCGCGGGCACGACGCGCTGCTCACCGAGGGGCACCTGGGGCGCGGCCCGCTGGGCGCGCCGCCCGCCTACCCGCACTCCCCGTTGGCCCCGCCGCTCTCGGAGGGGCGCATCCCGGTCGGCACACCAGACGGGGCCCCGGCGGAGGACGTCCGGGTGACGGCCCCCGACGGCACCACCGTGCGGCTGCGGGACCGGCTCGGCCAGGGGCGGTCGCTGGTCGTCCTGGTCGCCCCGGGCACCGGGGTGTGGGACCGGCGGCACTGGATGAGCGCGGGTGTGATGCCGAGGCTGGCCGAGGCGGTGGACGCCCTGCCGGCCCCCGCCGAGCTGCTGGTGACGGAGGGCTACCCCGGCGCCCCGGCCCACGCCGTGCTGCTGGTCCGCCCGGACGGGCACCTGGCCGCCGCGTTCGCCGGGGTCCGCCCCGAGGAACTGCACGCCGCGGCGGACGCGCTGCGCGGCGGAAGCCCGGATGTCCAGGAGACGTCCACGGACAGTGACCGGACTGCGGACGTCAATTGACCCTCGCAGGCGCGCATGGTGTACTCCGGAACGTGACCGACACCGATGTGCGCCTGTGGCGGAGGGTCCATATGGACCTGGTCCGCTACGCGGGCTGCATGTGTCGTCCGTCCTGCTGAATTCGCATCCCTCTTCCGCTTCTTCGCGCGCCGGCCCGGTCGTGCGCGCTTTCGCGAACCCTCAGGACGGTCTTCCGTGTCCCAGACACAGCACGCCCCCCTGCCCGTTCCCGGCTCCCGGGCCGGCTCCCCGACCTCGGCCGAGCTCCTGGACTTCGTCCGGCGCACGGCCGCCGACACCGCGCTGATCGCCTCCCTGCCGCTCGACCCGGAGGGCCGCACCTGGGTGCGGCTGGACGGGCCCGGCGGGAGCGAGGCCTGGCTGATCGGCTGGCCGCCCGGCACGGGCACCGGCTGGCACGACCACGCCGAGTCGCTGGGCGCCTTCGCCACCGCGCGCGGGGCCCTGAAGGAGAACTCCCTGGCCGTACGGCTGCCGGCCGGCGGCTGGAAGAACCTGGAGCTGGCGGACGGGGTGGACCGCCGCCGGGAGCTCTCGGCGGGCCAAGGCCGCGCCTTCGGCCGCCACCATGTGCACGAGGTGCTCAACGAGTCGGCGTCGGAGCACGCGGTCTCGGTGCACGCCTACTATCCGCCGCTCCCGCTGATCCGGCGCTTCAGCCGCTCGGGCCCGGTGCTCCGCCTGGAGCAGGTCGAGCGCCCGGAGGACTGGCAGTGAGCGGGCCGGCGAACGAACGGGTCGGCATCGACGAGCTCCTTGAGCGGGTCCGGGCGGGCCTGGACCGCGTCGACGCGCGCACCGCGTACGAGGCGTACGAGGCGGGTGACGCCCTGCTGGTCGACACCCGCTACGCGGCGCTGCGCGAGAGGGACGGCCTGATCCCGGGCGCCCTGGTCGTGGAGCGCAACGAGCTGGAATGGCGCCTGGACCCCCTGGGCAGCCATCGCGCGCCCCAGGCGAACAGCCATGACCTGCGCGTGGTGGTCTTCTGCAACGAGGGCTACGCCTCGTCCCTGGCCGCCGCGTCCCTGCACCAACTGGGCCTGCACCGCGCCACGGACGTCATCGGCGGCTTCCAGGCCTGGAAGTCGGCGGGCCTCCCGGTCCTCCTCCCGGCGAGAGGCACCGGCCGGTAGGGCGACGGACGGGGGCGGGGACTGCGGCCGGGCCTGAGGGGGCCGGCCTGAGGCCGGGCCCGGTTACCTCGGGGGCGGGTCGGAGCGGGTCCGGGCGGGTCGCGTCGGCCGGGGCCGGCCCGGCTAGAACGGCTCGTCCAAGCCGTCCGTGTCCTCGCCCTCCTCCGCCAGGGCCTGGCGGACCACCCGCAGGGCCATGCCCTCCGGGTATCCCTTGCGGGCGAGCATCCCGGCGAGGCGGCGCAGCCGCCGGTCGCGCTCCAGGCCGCGGGTGGCGCGCAGCTTGCGGTCGACGAGCTCGCGTGCCCGGGTCTCCTCCTGGTCGGAGTCCAGGCGCTCGACGGCCTCCTGGATGAGCGCGGCGTCGACACCCTTGGTCCGCAGCTCGCGGGCGAGCGCCCGGCGGGCGAGCCCCCGGCCGTGGTGCCGGGACTCGACCCAGGCCCCGGCGAAGGCGGCGTCGTCGATGAGCCCGACGTCCTCGAAGCGGGACAGGACCTCCTCGGCGACCTCGTCGGGGATCTCCCGCTTGCGCAGGGCGTCGGCGAGCTGCTTGCGGGTGCGGGGGGTCCCGGTGAGCAGGCGCAGGCAGATCGCCCGCGCCCGCTCAGCCGGATCCTGGGACGACAGCTCCTTCTCGGCCCTCGACGAGTCGGGGCTGTCGTCCGGCCATTCGGTGCGGCCCGTCACCGGTTCAGCTCTTGGCCGCGGTGGCCTTGGTCACCTTGGCGGCCTTGGCCGGTGCCGGGACGGAGCCGCCGTCGGCGGCCGGCTCGCCCGAGGCGCTCGCGGCGTCCGCGGCGGTCGCGGCCGAGGGCTCCTCGGGCCGGACGCCGACGCCCAGCTTCTCCTTGATCTTCTTCTCGATCTCGTCGGCGAGGTCGGGGTTGTCCTTCAGGAAGTTACGGGCGTTCTCCTTGCCCTGGCCGAGCTGGTCGCCCTCGTACGTGTACCAGGCACCGGCCTTGCGCACGAAGCCGTGCTCGACGCCCATGTCGATCAGACCGCCCTCGCGGCTGATGCCCTGGCCGTAGAGGATGTCGAACTCGGCCTGCTTGAAGGGGGGCGCGACCTTGTTCTTGACGACCTTGACGCGGGTGCGGTTGCCCACCGCGTCCGTGCCGTCCTTGAGGGTCTCGATGCGGCGGATGTCGAGCCGCACGGAGGCGTAGAACTTCAGCGCGCGGCCACCGGTCGTGGTCTCCGGCGAACCGAACATCACGCCGATCTTCTCGCGGAGCTGGTTGATGAAGATCGCGGTGGTCTTGGACTGGTTGAGCGCGCTGGTGATCTTCCGGAGCGCCTGGCTCATCAGCCGCGCCTGGAGGCCGACGTGCGAGTCGCCCATCTCGCCCTCGATCTCCGCGCGCGGGACGAGCGCGGCGACGGAGTCGATGACGATCAGGTCGAGGGCGCCGGAGCGGACCAGCATGTCGACGATCTCAAGGGCCTGCTCGCCGTTGTCCGGCTGGGACAGGATGAGGTTGTCGATGTCGACGCCCAGCTTGCGGGCGTACTCGGGGTCGAGCGCGTGCTCGGCGTCCACGAAGGCGACCTGGCCGCCGGCCCGCTGCGCGTTGGCCACGGCGTGCAGGGTCAGGGTCGTCTTGCCGGAGGACTCCGGGCCGTAGATCTCCACGACACGGCCGCGCGGCAGGCCGCCGACGCCGAGCGCGACGTCCAGGGCCGTCGATCCGGTCGGGATGACCTCGATCGGCTCCTTCGAGCGCTCGCCCATGCGCATCACGGCACCCTTGCCGAATTGCCGTTCGATCTGTGCGAGCGCGGCGTCGAGCGCCTTCTCGCGGTCGGTTCCTGCCATGGGTTCCACCCGGTTTGCTTGAGTCGATCGCTTCATGTGAAAGACGCTAACCCCTGCCACTGACAATGGGCCCCGGCGCCTCTTCCAGCCTGTGGATAACTCGGCGAAAAGCCCGTGGTTCCTCGGCTCTGCCTCTCATGAGAATGGATGTTCGATTTTCGTGTCAAGCGCACCACGCCGGTGCCGCGGGGCCTATCCCCGCCCCGGTCCCGAACCGGCCTCCCGGCCCGCGCCGGCCTGGTCCTTCTTGTGGTGCAGGGCCTTCTGGAGCCGGGCGACCACGGCCTCGCCGTAGCGCCGGTGCCCGTGCACCCGGGGGTCGTCGGTCACGTCGTACCGCTTCACGTACGCCCCGAGGAAGGCCTGCAGGGTGGCCACGGCGGGGATGGCGATCAGCGCGCCGACCGCGCCGAGCAGCGCGGTGCCCGCGATGACCGATCCGAAGGCGACCGCCGGGTGGATGTCCACCGTCTTGGAGGTCAGCTTCGGCTGGAGCATGTAGTTCTCGAACTGCTGGTAGACCACGACGAAGACCAGCACCCACAGCGCGTACCAGGGGTCGACGGTGAACGCGATCAGCATCGGGAGCGCGCCCGCCAGGTACGTGCCGATGGTCGGGATGAACTGCGAGACCAGGCCGACCCAGACCGCGAGCGCCGGCGCGTACGGCACGCCCAGGATCTCGAAGAGCACGAAGTGCGCCACACCGGAGATCAGCGCCATCAGCCCGCGCGAGTAGAGGTAGCCGCCCGTCTTGTCCACGGCGATCTCCCACGCCCGCAGCACCTCGGTCTGGCGGGCCGGCGGCAGGACGGAGCACAGCGCCCGCCGCAGCCGGGGCCCGTCTGCGGCGAAGTAGAACGAGAACAGGAAGATCGTCAGAAGCTTGAAGAGACCGCCGAGCAGGGTGGTGGAGACGTCCAGCACGCCGGAGGCGCTGTTCTGGACGTACTTCTGCAGCCAGTCGGAGCGCAGCACGCTGTCCTGCACCTCGACCCGGGACAGGTCGGTGTGGAAGTGCTGGTTGGTCCAGTTGATCAGCGAGTCGAGGTACTTGGGGAAGTTCTCGACCATGTCGACGATCTGGCCGGCCAGCATCGAGCCCAGCAGGACGACGAAGCCGACGCTCGCGACCAGGACGGCGACGAAGACGATGAAGGTGGCGAGGCCCCGGCGCATCCCGCGCGCGGCCATGCGTCCCACCGCCGGCTCGATGGCCAGCGCCAGGAAGAAGGCGAGCAGGATGTTGACGAGCAGCCCGACGAGCTGGTGGAAGGCCCAGCTGCCGAGCTGGAAGCAGGCGTAGAGGGCGAGCGCGAGCACCAGGGCCCGGGGCAGCCAGCGCGGCATTCGCGCGGCGGGGACCCCGTCGTCCGGAGCGGGCTCCGAAGCGGTCGCGGTCGCGCCGCCGGCCGCGCTCGCGGCGGCGTCGGGAGGTGGGGTGTCGTTCGCGTCGTCGGTGGCCACCCCGCCAGTCTCGCGCACCGTCCGGACATTCCGGCCAGGGGCCGTCACCTCACCGTTTCTCGGCGGGTACGCCGACGGCCGCGCAGACCGCCCGCCACACGTCCTTGGCCTCCCAGCCCGCGTCCAGCGCCTCGCGCACCGTACGCCCGCCGAGCTCGGCCATCACATGGTCCTTGGCGAAGCTCTCCGCGTACCCGGCCCCGAAGTGGTCGGCCATCCGCTCCCAGAAAATCGTCAACCGCATGAGACCAGTATCGCGCTCTCAAGGGTGCAGCCCGGCCCTAAGCCCTTGTCAGACGGGCTGTGCGCCCTACGGTCGGAACATGGCCGGAAAACCCCCAGAGAACGCGTCCCCGCTCGCCCGGGCCGAGCACTTCGTCTGGCTGACCGCCCGCGTGCTCGAACAGCGCCGGTTCGCCTACCACTTCCTGCGCGGCGGCGCCGACCCGGTGGAGACCGCCCTCGGCGCGTACCTCAACGAGGACGGCGGCTACGGACACGCCCTCGAACCGGACCTGCGCGGTCCGGTCAGCCAGCCGCTGCACACCGCGCACGCCCTGCGGGTGCTCGACTCGATCGGCCGCTGCGGCGGGCTGCGGATCGAGCGCATCTGCCGCTATCTGACCGAGGTGTCGACACCCGAGGGCGCGCTGCCCGCGATCCATCCCTCGCAGCGCGGCTATCCGGCGGCCCCGTTCGTGCCCGTCGTCGACCGGCCGCCGGGCGCGCTGCTCTCCACCGGCCCCGTCGTCGGGCTGCTCCACCGCAACCAGGTCTGGCACGCCTGGCTGTTCCGGGCCACCGAGTTCTGCTGGGCGGCCGTCGAATCGCTGGAGAAGTCCCATCCGTACGAGGTCCAGGCGGCGGTCGCCTTCCTCGACGGGGTCCCGGACCGCTCCCGGGCCCAGGCGGCCGGCGACCGGCTCGGGCGGCTGGTCCGGGAACAGCGGCTCGCGGTGCTCGACCCGGACCGGCCGGAGGACTTCCCCGTCGCGGACGGCTACGCGCCGGGCGAGCACCACTTCCCGTACGACTACGCGCGCGTGCCCGACTCGCTGGCCCGCCGCTGGTTCACGGACGAGGAGATGTCCCGCTCCCTGGACCATCTCGCGGCGAGCCAGGACGAGGACGGCGGCTGGCCGATCGGCTGGCGGCGGTGGGCGCCCGGCTCGGCCCTGGAGTGGCGGCCGGTCGTGACCGTGGAGGCGCTGCGGACGCTGCGCGCGCACGGCCGCGCGATCTGACACGGCCCCGCGCGGGGCGCGGTGTCAGCCGCCCAGCGCCCGTACCCCCGCCGTGACGAGCACCGCCGCGCCGACGACCACCAGGAAGGGGGCGCGCAGCAGCAGGGCGAGACCCGCCGCCCCGAGGCCCGCGGCGCGCGCGTCGAGGGCGAGGGCGCCCTGGCTGCTGAAGGTCTGCTGGGCGGTGAGGGCGGCCAGCAGCGCGACGGGCACGAGGGCCGCGAGGCGCTGGACCAGCGGGCGTTCCAGGGTGTCGGCCGGCACCAGCAGGCCGAGCAGTTTGACCAGGTAGCACCCGGCGGCGGTCAGGCCGATGGCGAGCCAGACGTTCATCGGCCCTCCCCCGCGCGGTCGCGGCGGCCCCGGAACCAGAGCACGGCGGGCGCGGCGAGCGCGGCGGCCAGCACCGGGACGCCGGCCGGCAGGACCGGCAGCAGGCCGAGGCCGAGGAGCACGGCGAGGGCGGCGGTGGCCCGCTCGGTGGCCGAGGTCAGCATGGGCGCGAGCAGCGCCAGGAAGACGGCGGGCCCGGCCGCGTCCAGCCCCCAGGCACCGGTGTCGCCGATGGCCTCGGCGCCGAGCGCGCCGAGCAGGGTGGTGGCGTTCCACAGCACGTACAGGGCGAGGCCGGTGACGGTGAAGCCGAGCCGCGCGGTCCGCCGGTCCGGCTGGGCGAGGGCGACGGCCGTGGTCTCGTCGATCACCCACTGCGCCGCGAAGGGCCGGACGATCCGCCGGAAGGCGAGCAACTGGCTGAGCCGGAGGCCGTAGAAGGCGTTGCGGGTGCCGAGGAAGAACGCCCCGGCGGCGGCCGTGAACGGGTTCCCGCCCGCCGCGAGCGCGCCCACCAGGGCGAACTGGGAGGCTCCGGTGAACACCAGCAGGCTGAGCGCGCAGGTCTGGAGCAGGCTGAGGCCCGAGCCCGCCGAGGTGACGCCGAAGGCGAAGCCGGAGAGCCCGACGGCGACGCCCACCCCGAGGGCGTCACGGACGACGGCCGCGTCGCTCTTCCCGGGGACTGCCGATGTGTCGCGTATGTGCGGGGGTGCTGTCTGTTCTGCCACGTCGGGGACGGTACGGGAGGACGGCGGACGGGGTCTTGTACGTTCTTGCGCACGCCTCCGCGCCGCGTACCCCGCCGTCCCGCGTACCCCGCCGTCCCGCGTACCCCGCCGTCCCACGCGCCCACCCGCTACGACAGGGACCAGCGCCGGGCGCGCTGGTAGGCCCCCGGGGGCACGCCCACGCTCCGGGTGAAGTGCCGGTTGAGGTGCGGCTGGTCCGTGAAGCCGACGGCGACGGCGGCCTGCGCCGGGGGCGTGCCCGCGTCGAGCAGCCGCCGGGCCCGCCGGACCCGGGCGTCGGTGAGCCAGGTGTGCGGTGGCATCCCGTAGGCGGCGCGGAAGGCCCTGAGCAGCGCGAAGGGGCTGGTGCCGAGCTCGGCGGCGAGCCGTTCCAGGGTCGGCGGCTCGGCCATCCGCTCCTCCAGGACGGCCCGCGCGCGGGCCGCGTCCCGGGCCCCGGCCGCGCGCGGGGCCAGCGGCCGGACCCGCCCGCCGTGGCTGCGCAGCATCCGCGCGGTCACCAGCCGCAGCATGCTGTCGGCGGCCAGCGCGTTGCCCTCCTCGGCGGCCCGGTGCACCCCGATGACGAGCTGGGCCGCGTACGGGTCGTCGACGACCGGCTCCACGAAGCCGACGGCTCCCCGCACGGCGAGGGTGTCGGCGGCGATGGCGGCGACCAGTTCGGCGTCCGGATAGATCGTGCGGTACGTCCAGCCCTCGGGCACCCCGGCGTGCCCGGTGTGCGGGGTGTCCGGGTTGACCAGGGCGATCTGCCCGGGACCGGCCCGGACCAGGTCGCCGCGGTAGTGGAAGGCCTCGACCCCGTCGGTGATGGCGGCGAAGACGAAGCTCTCGTGGGTGTGCCGGGCGAACTCCTTGCGGACGTAGTGGGCGTGCAGCAGGTCCACGGAGAGCCCCGCCGGGCGCCAGTACCGCGCCCGCTCGCCGCGTCCGACCGGCTCGCCCGCCGCCGCGTGCTCCCGGGCCGCGCGTCCGTGCCCCGCGTCGCCGTTCGCCATGCCCCCATTCTCCGCCACCCCGCTCCGCCGCCACGAGCCGGTTTCCCCAGGTCCGGGCGGTTGTCAGTGCCGGGGTGCACGATGGGGGGCATGGTCAGGTCCGCGCTCGACTCGTTCTCCCCCGCGACCCGCGGCTGGTTCACCGGGGCCTTCACGGCGCCCACGGCGGCGCAGGAGGGCGCCTGGCGGGCCATCGGCGCGGGCTCGGACGTGCTCGTGGTCGCGCCGACGGGCTCGGGCAAGACGCTCGCCGCCTTCCTCGCCTCGCTCGACCGGCTGGCCGCCACGCCCCCGCCGGCCGACGCCAAGAAGCGCTGCCGGGTGCTCTACGTGTCGCCGCTGAAGGCGCTCGCGGTCGACGTCGAGCGCAATCTGCGCTCGCCGCTGACCGGCATCCGCCAGGAGTCGGTCCGGCTCGGGCTGCCCGAGCCGGACGTGCGGGTGGGCATCCGCTCCGGCGACACCCCGCCCGCCGAGCGGCGGGCGCTGGCGACCCGGCCGCCGGACATCCTGATCACCACCCCCGAGTCGCTGTTCCTGATGCTGACCTCGGCCACCCGGGACGCCCTGGCGGGCGTCGAGACCGTCATCCTGGACGAGGTCCACGCGGTCGCCGGGACCAAGCGCGGCGCGCATCTGGCGCTCTCCCTGGAGCGGCTGGACGAGCTGCTGCCCCGGCCGGCCCGCCGGATCGGCCTGTCGGCGACGGTCCGGCCGGTGGAGGAGGTGGCGCGCTACCTCTCGCCGCGGCGGAAGGCGGAGATCGTCCAGCCGCCGTCCGGCAAGGAGTTCGACCTCTCCGTGGTCGTGCCCGTGGAGGACATGGGCGAGCTGGGCGGCTCCCCCGCGTCGGACGCCCCGGGCGGGGCTCAGGGCGGCGACCGGCCGTCGATCTGGCCGCATGTGGAAGAGCGGATCGCCGACCTCGTGCAGGCCCACCGCTCGACGATCGTCTTCGCCAACTCCCGCCGCCTCGCCGAGCGCCTGTGCAACCGGCTGAACGAGATCGCGTACGAGCGGGCCACCGGCGAGGCCCTGCCCGACGGGAAGCCGCCCGCCGAGATCATGGCCCAGTCGGGGGCGGCCCAGGGTGCCCCGCCGCTGCTGGCCCGCGCGCACCACGGCTCGGTCTCCAAGGAGCAGCGGGCCCTGGTGGAGGAGGACCTGAAGGCGGGCCGGCTGCCCGCCGTGGTGGCCACGTCCAGCCTGGAGCTGGGCATCGACATGGGCGCGGTGGACCTGGTGGTCCAGGTCGAGTCGCCCCCCTCGGTCGCCTCCGGGCTCCAGCGCGTCGGCCGCGCGGGGCACCAGGTGGGGGCGGTGTCCACGGGCGTGGTCTTCCCGAAGTACCGGGGCGACCTCGTCCAGTCGGCCGTGGTGACCGAGCGGATGCGCAGCGGCTCCATCGAGTCCCTGCGGGTCCCGGCCAACCCCCTGGACGTGCTGGCCCAGCAGCTGGTGGCGACGGTCGCGCTGGACACCTGGCAGGCGGACGACCTGCTGGCGCTGGTCCGGCGGGCGGCGCCGTTCGCCTCGCTGCCGGAGTCGGCGTTCACGGCGGTCCTGGACATGCTGGCCGGCCGCTATCCCTCGGACGCCTTCGCGGAGCTGCGCCCGCGCGTGGTGTGGGACCGGGTGGCGGGCACGGTCACGGGCCGCCCGGGCGCCCAGCGGCTCGCGGTCACCTCGGGCGGCACGATCCCCGACCGGGGCCTGTTCGGGGTGTTCCTGGCGGGCGCCGACCCGAAGAAGGGCGGCGGGCGGGTCGGCGAGCTCGACGAGGAGATGGTGTACGAGTCACGGGTCGGCGACGTCTTCACGCTGGGCACGACGTCCTGGCGGATCGAGGACATCACCCGCGACCGGGTGCTGGTCTCGCCCGCGCCGGGCGTGCCGGGCCGGCTGCCGTTCTGGAAGGGCGACCAGCTCGGCCGGCCGCTGGAGCTGGGCCGCGCGGTGGGCGCCTTCCTGCGCGAGGTGGGCTCGCTGCGGCCGGACGACGCCCGGCTGCGGCTGGTGGCCGCCGGTCTGGACGCCTGGGCCGCGGACAACGTGCTGGCGTACCTCGCCGAGCAGCGCGAGGCCTGCGGGCACGTGCCGGACGACCGCACGATCCTGGTGGAGCGCTTCCGGGACGAGCTGGGCGACTGGCGGATCGTGATCCACTCGCCCTTCGGGGCGCAGGTGCACGCCCCGTGGGCGCTGGCGCTGGGCGCCCGGCTCGCCGAGCGGTACGGGATGGACGCGCAGGTGATGCACGCCGACGACGGCATCGTGCTGCGCCTGCCGGACGCCGACCTGATGGGCCTCGACCTCCTCGACGGGCCCCCGGGCGACGGCCCCGGCGGCCCGGGCGGCTCCGCCGGCGCGGGCGGCCCGGTGGACCCGAGCCGCTTCGCCGACACCGCCTTCGACGGCGAGCAGGCACCCGTCGGCGCCGCCGACGCCGTCTTCGACAAGGGCGAGATCGGCCAGATCGTCACCGACCAGGTGGGCGGCTCGGCGCTGTTCGCCTCCCGCTTCCGCGAGTGCGCCGCGCGGGCCCTGCTGCTGCCCAAGCGCAATCCGGGCAAGCGCACCCCGCTGTGGCAGCAGCGCCAGCGGGCGGCGCAGCTGCTGGAGGTGGCGAGCGAGTTCGGCTCCTTCCCGATCGTCCTGGAGGCGGTGCGCGAGTGCCTCCAGGACGTGTTCGACGTCCCGGGCCTGACCGAGCTCATGGGGGACATCGAGGCCCGCCGGGTGCGCCTGGTCGAGGTCACCACCCCCGAGCCGTCCCCGTTCGCCCGCTCCCTGCTCTTCGGCTACGTCGCCCAGTTCCTGTACGAGGGCGACTCGCCGCTCGCCGAGCGCCGCGCGGCGGCCCTGTCGCTGGACTCCCGGCTGCTCGCCGAGCTCCTCGGGCAGGCGGAGCTGCGCGAGCTGCTCGACCCGGACGTGCTCACCGAGCTGGAGCGCGAGCTCCAGTGGCTGACGGAGGACCGGCGGATCAAGGACGCGGAGGGGGTGGCCGACCTGCTCCGGGTGCTGGGGCCGCTCACCGACGCGGAGCTGGCCGCGCGGGGCGCCGCCCCCGACTGGGCGCCGGAGCTGGGCCGGGCCCGCCGGGCCATCCGGGTGCGGATCGCGGGCGCCGAGCACTGGGCCGCGATCGAGGACGCGGGCCGGCTGCGGGACGCGCTCGGCACGGCGCTGCCGGTCGGAGTGCCCGAGGCGTTCACGGAGCCGGTGAAGGACCCGCTGGGCGACCTGCTGGCACGGCACGCCCGGACCCACGGCCCCTTCACCTCCTCGTCCGCCGCCGCCCGCTTCGGCCTGGGCACGGCGGTCACCGACGGCGCCCTCCAGCGGCTGGCGGCGGCCGGCCGGGTCGTGCAGGGCGAGTTCCACCCCTCGGGCATCGGCCAGGAGTGGTGCGACGCGGCCGTGCTGCGCCGGCTGCGGCGCCGCTCCCTCGCGGCCCTGCGGCACGAGCTGGAGCCGGTCGCCCCGGCCGCCCTCGCCACGTTCCTGCCCCAGTGGCAGCACCTGGGGAGCAGCAGCCTGCGCGGGATCGACGGCCTGGCCCGCGCGGTCGAGCAGCTCCAGGGCGCCCCGGTGCCGGCCTCGGCCCTGGAGAAGCTGATCCTGCCGTCCCGGGTGCGGGACTACTCCCCGGCCCTGCTCGACGAGCTCACGACGACCGGCGAGGTGGTCTGGGCGGGCGCGGGGGCGCTGCCCGGCAAGGACGGCTGGATCTCGCTGTATCTGGCGGACGCGGCCCCGTTGCTGCTGCCCCCGCCGCACCCGCTGGAGCAGACGGCCCTCCACGAGTCCCTCCTGACGGCCCTCTCCGGGGGGTACGGGCTGTTCTTCCGGCAGATCGCCGACCAGGTGCGGGCGACCACCCACCCGGACGCGACGGACCCGCAGCTCGCCGACGCCCTGTGGGACCTGGCCTGGTCGGGGCGGCTGACCAACGACACACTGGCCCCGCTGCGGGCCCTGCTCGGCTCGGGCCGCACGGCCGGCGCCACGGCCCACCGGGCCCGGCGCACGGTCCCGCGCGGGCGGTACGGGACGCTGGGCGCGGCCTCCCGCCCGGCCTCCCGCACGGGTCCGCCGACGGTGAGCGGCCGGTGGTCGCTGCTGCCGCCGCCGGAGCCGGAGCCGACGCACCGGGCGCACGCCCTGGCCCGCACGCTCCTGGACCGGCACGGGGTGGTGACCCGGGGCGCGGTGGCGGCCGAGGGCGTGGAGGGCGGCTTCTCGGCGACGTACCGGATCCTGTCCGCGTTCGAGGACAGCGGCCAGGCCCGCCGCGGCTATGTGGTCGA
This sequence comes from Streptomyces sp. NPDC042100, assembly GCF_055582325.1. Lineage (NCBI taxonomy): Bacteria > Bacillati > Actinomycetota > Actinomycetes > Kitasatosporales > Streptomycetaceae > Streptomyces > Streptomyces sp. NPDC042100. The sequence goes on along the minus strand of NZ_JBVJDK010000006.1, from coordinate 20,335 downwards.
GGGGCTCGGCGCGGCCCAGTTCGCGATGGACGGCGCCGTGGACCGGCTGCGCGCGGCGGCCACCGCGCGGGACCGGGGCGTCGAAGAGGGCGCGGGCCCCCGCGCGGTGGTCCTGGCGGCGGCCGACCCGGCGAACGCGTACGGGGCCGCCCTCTCCTGGCCGGAGCCGCCGACGGGCGCCGGCCACAAGCCGGGCCGCAAGGCGGGGGCGATGGTCGTGCTGGTCGACGGCGAGCTCGCGCTCTACATGGAGCGGGGCGGCAAGACGCTGCTGTCCTGGCCGACGGACCCGGACTCCCCGGTCCTGCGGGCGGCGGCGGAGTCCCTGGCCGCGGCGGCGACGGCGGGCTCGCTCGGCACGGTGACGGTGGAGCGGATCAACGGGGCGGCCGCCCTGACCTCCCCCCTGTCCCGCGCCTTGGAGGCCGCGGGCTTCCACGCCACCCCCAGGGGCCTCCGCCTGCGCGCCTGACCCGGGCGGTGCTCCCCGAGGGCATCATGGCCCCATGCCCGAAGGAGACACCGTCTGGTCCGTCGCCCGCCGGCTGGACGAGGCGCTCGCGGGGCGGGTGCTGACCCGCTCCGACCTGCGTGTGCCCCGGTTCGCGACCGCCGATCTCACCGGGCGGCGGGTGCTCGACGTCACGCCGCGCGGCAAGCACCTGCTGGCCCGGATCGAGGGCGGGCTGACGCTCCACTCGCATCTGCGGATGGACGGGGCGTGGCGGGTCTTCGCCACCGGGGAGCGCCCGCGCGGCGGCGCGGAGCACCAGCTCCGGGCGATCCTGGGGAACGCGGAGTTCACCGCGTACGGCTACCGGCTTCCGGTCCTGGAACTGCTCAGGACCGCCGAGGAGCGGCGGGTGGTGGGCCATCTCGGCCCGGACCTGCTGGGCCCCGACTGGGACGCCGAGGAGGCCGCCCGCCGCCTGGCCGGGGACCCGGCGCGCCCGCTGGGCGAGGCGCTGCTCGACCAGCGGAACCTCGCCGGGATCGGCAACGTGTACAAGTCGGAGCTGGCCTTCCTCGCCGCCGTCACCCCCTGGCTGCCGGTCGGCGAGCTGCCGCCGGGCGTCCCCGAGCGGCTGGCGGTCACCGCCCACCGTCTCCTGGAGGCGAACAAGGCCCGCCCCGACCGCCGCACCACCACGACCGGGCGCTCCGGCGAGCGGCTGTACGTCTACGGCCGCGAGGGCCGCGCCTGTCCCCGCTGCGGCCGCCCGGTCCGCAAGGCGGAGCTCGACGACCGGGTGACGTACTGGTGCCCCGGCTGCCAACGGGGCCCGGGCCCGGGAGCGGCCTGACCCGCATCCGCCCCAGGCCGCGCCCCGGCCCAGGCCACGTCCCCCGGCTCACCCCAGGCCGCGTCCCCGCCGGTCCGACCTGACGTCCCCGCCGGATCCGACCGCCCCCGCCAATTGACGACCCGTCAGATCCGGTCGTACCGTCCGGGTCATGGCCCTCACCGCGTACGACCTCACCGGCCGCACGGCCTTCGTCACCGGAGCGGCGAGCGGCATCGGCCGCGCCACCGCCGAGCTGCTCGCCGAGGCGGGCGCCGCCGTCCACTGCGCGGACCGCGACGCGGACGGCCTCAAGGAGACCGCGGCCCGGATCGGCCGGCGCGGCGGCACCGCGCACGTCCACGCCCTGGACGTCACCGACCGCACGGCCCTCGCCGCCGCGGTGCGCGCCGCGGGCCCGCTGCACGTGATGGCGGCGGTCGCCGGGATCATGCACACGAGTACGGTCCTGGAGACCCGCGAGGAGGACCTGGACCGGGTCCTCGCGGTCAACTTCAAGGGCGTGCTGCACGCCTGCCAGGAGGCGGCGGGCGCCATGATCGAGCACGGCGTCCCGGGCTCCATCGTGACCATGGCCTCCGGGGCGATGGACACCGCGAGCCCGGGGCTGCTCTGCTACAGCGTCGCCAAGGCGGCCGTGGTGCAGCTGACGAAGACGCTCGCCGCCGAGGTGGGCCGGCACGGCATCCGGGTGAACGCGGTCGCGCCGGGCTGGATCCGCACCCCGATGACCGACCGCCACGAGCCGGCCGCGCAGGAGCAGGCCGAGGCGATGATGGTCCGCGTCTCGCCGCTCGGCCGCGTCGGCGAGTCCGAGGAGATCGCACACGCGGTGCTGCACCTGGCGAGCGACGCCTCCTCGTTCACGACGGGCCAGATCCTCCGCCCCAACGGCGGCGTCGCCATGCCGTGGTGACCGGCAGCTCCGGCACCGCCCCGAGACCTGCCTGACCTCCGGGACCTCCCTGACCACCCGGACGCCCCGAGGCGGCAGCCCGTCGTCGCGAAGAGGCGGCCACGTGCACCGGCAACAGGCTCAGCCCCCAGCCGCCCGCGGCCACCGCCCCCTCGACCGGTCCCGCCTCCCCCGGCACCAGCAGCAGGCGCATCACCGCCCACCACCAGAGCCCACCGGCCACCAGCCCGACCGCGACCAGCGTGAGCGTCACCAGCGGAACCCGTCGCCGTACCATGGCCGCCTCCTCCGGTCGACGCTAGTCCGGCAGGATCACCCTGCGGGAGGGCGCACAAGGGGCAGACCGGGCGCACACCACGCGTATCGCGGTCGCTCCCGCCGCCGTCCGGCGCTCCGCCATCGTCAGGCACTCTCCGCCTGGTACATCCAGCTGTGCTTCTCGAGGTCGGCCGTGACCGCGATCAGGATGTCCTGGCTCACCGGGTCCGGATCACCCGTCGCGTCGATGCGCTCGCGCATCCGCGCCACCACGGCGCCGAGCGCGTCCACGAGGATCCGCACGGCGTCCTCGTCCTTGATCCAGCCGTCCGGGACGGAGCCGATCGCGCTGCCGGACGCCACCGTCGTCGCCCGCCCGTCCGGGTTCACTCCTATCGCGGAGGCGCGCTCCGCCACGGTGTCGGAGTGCGTGCGGGCGGTGGTGACGACCTCGTCGAGCTGCAGGTGGACCGAGCGGAACCGGGGGCCGACCACGTTCCAGTGCACCTGCTTGGCCACCAGGGCGAGATCGACCAGATCGACCAGCGCCCCTTGCAGGGCGCCTCCGACCGTCTTGAGATCGGTCTCGGACAGCGGGCTCTTGACCACGGACATGCCTTTTCTCCCAACAGTCGTATATTCCCCCACCCTGCACGTCTCGCCCCGATCCGGCATCTCAAACACCTCACCGCACACCGCGCCCGGGGCTCCGAACGCGGGGGGAGCGGGGTACGCCGGGCAGCGGGGCGGGCGGGGAGGAGGGCGGCCTCGCGGAACGAGAGCGAGCCCCGGTCGGCACCCCGCGAGGGGGTGCCGACCGGGGCTCGGTAGCGCTCGATCGAGATGCGTCGGCCTCAGGCCGCGACGACGTCCACAGCCTCGGCGGGCGCCTTGATGGTCACCCGCTCGGTGGACACCGACGTCACCGAAACCGAGTTGAGCATCGGGCGGACCGGCGCCGGCACCGGTTCGCTCGCCGCTGCCGACGCGGCCAGTTCGGCCAGTGACAGCTCGTCGCTGACTTCACGCATGAGCTCGGACATCCGTACGTCCAGCGCGTCGCAGATCGCGGAGAGCAGCTCGGAGGACGCCTCCTTCTGCCCCCGCTCCACCTCGGATAGATAGCCGAGTGAGACTCGGGCGGACGAGGAGACTTCGCGCAGAGTACGGCCCTGGCGCTGGCGCTGCCGACGCAGCACGTCACCCAACAGGCGACGGAGCAGAATCATCGGTGGCTCCCTCCTCGGACCGCGTAGCCGCATCCTTCACGCCCCACCGTACCGCCTCGCGCCGCGGCCGTGCGGGGAGCGATGTCGTGTTCACTCATGGCTGCAAACATCAATCTCCCCCGTTCTGTTCCGTATCCTGTGCCCGCGCATTTTCCGGGTGTTCTCCGCCGAGCAGCTCTCGGAGCAATTCGAGCACGCTCCGCACGCTCTCTCTACGGATTTCCGCGCGATCGCCGTTCAATCGCAACGAGGCCACCTTGCCCGCCCCGCAGCGCTCCCCCGAGGGCCCGGCGACGGCCACGTAGACCGTCCCCACGGGCTGTCCGTCCTGCGGATCGGGCCCCGCGACCCCCGTGGTCGCGATGCCCCAGTCGGCCCCCAGACGGGTCCGCACACCCGCCGCCATCTGCAGCGCGACCTCGGGATCGACCGCGCCTCGCTCCGCCAGAAGGGTGCCGTCGACCCCGAGCAGCCGCTCCTTGAGCGGCGTCGCGTAGGCCGTGACGGAGCCGAGGAAGTTCTTCGAGGCCCCGGGGACCCCGGTCAGCTCCGCGGCCACCAGACCGCCCGTGAGGGACTCCGCGGCGGCCAGCGTCTGGCCTCGTTCCGCGAGCAGCTCCAGCACCCGGGCGGCTTCGTTCATCGTCCGTCCGCCTCCGCGGCCGCCGCGGCGCGCTCGGCGGCCAGTCCCCGGCGGCGCAGCGTGACGGCCTGCCGGACGTAGTCGAGGCCGGTGACGACCGTCAGCACGACGGCCACCGCCATCACCCAGAAGCGCAGGGTGGCGAGTGGACCGGTGAGCATCAGCACGTACATGCCGACCGCCGTGCCCTGCGCGAGGGTCTTCATCTTGCCGCCCCGGCTGGCCGGGATGACCCCGTGCCGGATCACCCAGAACCGCATCAGGGTGATCCCCAGCTCACGGGCGAGGATCACACCCGTGACCCACCACGGCAGGTCCCCGAGGTACGAGAGGGAGATCAGGCCGGCCGCCATGATCGCCTTGTCGGCGATCGGGTCGGCGATCTTCCCGAAGTCGGTGACCAGGTTGTACGTGCGCGCCAGGTGCCCGTCGAAGACGTCGGTGATCATGGCGACGGCGAACGCCGCCCACGCCCAGGCGCGCCAGGCCGGGTCGTGCCCGCCGTCCTGGAAGAGCAGCACCACGAAGCCGGGCACGAGCACGAGCCGGACCATGGTGAGGATGTTCGCGATGTTCCAGAGGCCGGCCTGCTTGACGGCCGCGGTGCCCAGCTTGCCGCGGGGCGCCGGCGTACCGGACCCGCCCGTCGCGGATGCCGGCACTCCGGTCATCTGTCCGCCTCCTCGGCACCGGGACCCTGCGCCTCGCCCAGGACGTCGCAGCACTCGGCGACCAGGTCGACGCCCTCGGTGTCCACGACCTTGGCCGTGACCATGCGGCCCGGGGCCAGGCCGAGGCCCTCGGCGGAGTCCGCCGGGAGCAGCACCTGGCCGTCGGTCTCGGGCGCCTGGTGCGCGGCGCGGCCGATCCAGCCGTCGGCCTCCTCGTCGAAGGACTCGACCAGCACCTCCAGGGTCTCTCCGATCCGCTCCTCCGCGCGCTGGGCGGTGAGCTCCTCGGCGAGCCGGGAGAGGTGCGCGAGGCGCGCGTCGACGACGTCCTGGTCGAGCTTGTGCTCGTACGTGGCGGCCTCGGTGCCGTCCTCGTCGGAGTAGCCGAAGACGCCGATGGCGTCGAGGCGGGCGTGGGTGACGAAGCGTTCCAGCTCGGCGAAGTCCGCCTCGGTCTCGCCGGGGAAGCCGACGATGAAGTTGGAGCGGGCGCCGGCGGTCGGGGCCTTGGAGCGGATCGTCTCCAGGAGCTCCAGGAAGCGGTCGGTGTCGCCGAAGCGGCGCATCGCGCGCAGCACGTCCGGGGCGCTGTGCTGGAAGGACAGGTCGAAGTACGGGACGACCTTCTCGGTCGAGGTGAGCACGTCGATCAGGCCGGGGCGCATCTCGGCGGGCTGCAGGTAGCTGACCCGGACGCGCTCGATGCCGTCGACGGCGGCCAGCTCGGGCAGCAGGCTCTCCAGGAGGCGGATGTCGCCGAGGTCCTTGCCGTACGAGGTGTTGTTCTCGGAGACCAGCATGACCTCCTTGACGCCCTGCTCGGCGAGCCAGCGGGTCTCGTTCAGCACGTCCGAGGGGCGGCGCGAGACGAAGGAGCCGCGGAAGGACGGGATCGCGCAGAAGGAGCAGCGGCGGTCACAGCCGGACGCCAGCTTCACCGAGGCGACCGGGCTGGTGTCCAGGCGGCGGCGCAGGGGCGCGCGGGGGCCGGAGGCGGGCGCCAGGCCGTCGGGGAGGTCGGTCGGCACGTTCTCCGGGGCGACGGGCGCCTCGGGCGCCTCAGGCGCCTCAGCGGCCGCGGCGGACCCATGGCCGGGCAGGGCGACCGCCGTGGCGGCCTTCTGGCGCTCCACCGGGGACAGCGGCAGCAGGCTGCGCCGGTCACGCGGGGTGTGCGCCTCGACACTGCCGCCGCTGAGGATGGTCTGGAGGCGGTTGGAGATGTCGGCGTAGTCGTCGAAGCCGAGCACGCCGTCGGCCTCGGGGAGCGCGTCGGCGAGTTCCTTGCCGTAGCGCTCGGCCATACAGCCGACGGCGACGACGGCCTGGGTGCGGCCGTGGTCCTTCAGATCATTGGCTTCGAGGAGGGCGTCGACGGAGTCCTTCTTGGCGGCTTCGACGAAGCCGCAGGTGTTGACGACGGCGACGTCTGCGTCCTCGGCGGATTCGACGAGCTCCCAGCCGTCCGCTGCCAAGCGGCCTGCGAGCTCCTCCGAGTCCACCTCGTTACGGGCGCAGCCGAGAGTGACAAGGGCGACGGTACGGCGTTCGGGCATGGACTCAAGACTACTTCGTCCCGGCCGTACCTCCGCCGCGCAGGGTTCACCCTCGTCACTCACGTCACCGGGATCAGCCGGCCTCGGGGTCTCCCTTGGTGTACGACAAGCGCTCGACCTGGCCGGACTCGAAGGTGTCCTGGACCTTCTTGCCGTTGACGTAGAGCTCGATCGGCCCGGCGTTGCCGAGGATCAGGTCCACGCGCTCGTCGTCCTGGAAGGTCTTGGACTCGCCCGGGAGGAGCAGTCCGTCGAAGAGCAGCTTGCCGTCGTGCGCCTTGGCCGAGATCCAGCTCTTGTCGTCGGTCGCGGTGAGCTTCACGGTGACCTTGTCCTGCGGGACCGCCGCGATGGCGCTCTCGGAGGGCGCGGGCTTGGGGGCGGGCTTCACCGGCTTGGGCTTGGCGCTGGCGGTGGCCTTGGGCGCCGGGGCGGGGCCCTCGGCGACCGCGCCGTTGCCGCGCACGTCGTTCCCGTTGAACATCGTGAAGCCGACGAAGCCGACGACGGCCACGATCGCCGCGACCATGGCGGCGGTCCAGTTGGGGCGGCGCGGCTCGGGGCGGATGCGCTCCGCCTCGAAGAGCGGCGCCGCGGGGGTCGGGGCGGGCCGGCCGCCGTGCTCGGCGTCGTACCGCTCGATCAGGGGGGCCGGATCGAGCCGGACGGCGCGCGCGAGGGTGCGGATGTGCCCGCGGGCGTAGACGTCGCCGCCGCAGCGCGAGAAGTCGTCCTCCTCGATCGCGTGCACGATCGGCACGCGCACTCGGGTGGAGGCGCTGACCTCTTCGACGGTGAGACCGGCGGCGACACGGGCCTGCTGGAGGGCGCGACCGATCGAATCCCGGTCATCTGCCGGGAAGTTCCGGTCGTCCTCGGGGGATTCGGGGGAGTTGCCGATGGACACGAGAGCGCCTTTCGAGCGTGTAGCCACCTGCTGGACGTTCAGTCTATGGGTGGTACGAAAGGGTGGGGCAACCGGGCGGGCGTCGTTTGTACGCCATGAGGCTGGGACATCGTCCTGTCCCTCCCTCCAACTTGACGTATGCCCAAGGGAAACGGTTGCCCTCGTTCCCTTACGAGTGAGTCTCGGCCCGGTCTCGTCACGGCGTCTTCCGGCCACTCCCGCCGGCCGTCGGACTCCCCCGCTCAGCCGTCGGACTCCCCGCGGATCACGGCCAGCACCCCGTCCAGCTCATCCGGTTTGACAAGCACGTCCCGGGCCTTGGATCCCTCGCTCGGTCCGACGATGTTGCGCGACTCCATCAGGTCCATCAGCCGCCCGGCCTTCGCGAAGCCGACCCGCAGCTTGCGCTGGAGCATCGAGGTGGAGCCGAACTGGGTCGAGACGACCAGCTCGGCGGCCTGGCACAGCAGGTCCAGGTCGTCGCCGATCTCCTCGTCGATCTCCTTCTTCTGCTTGGCGCCGACGGTGACGTCGTCCCGGAAGACGGGCGCCATCTGGTCCTTGCAGTGCTGGACGACAAGGGCGACCTCGGCCTCGGTGACGAAGGCGCCCTGCATACGGGTCGGCTTGTTCGCACCCATCGGCAGGAACAGGCCGTCGCCCTTTCCGATCAGCTTCTCGGCGCCCGGCTGGTCGAGGATGACCCGGCTGTCGGCGAGCGAGGAGGTGGCGAAGGCGAGCCGGGAGGGCACGTTCGCCTTGATCAGACCGGTGACGACGTCCACGGAGGGCCGCTGGGTGGCGAGCACCAGGTGGATGCCGGCCGCGCGGGCCAGCTGGGTGATGCGGACGATGGCGTCCTCGACGTCCCGGGGGGCCACCATCATCAGGTCGGCGAGCTCGTCGACGATCACCAGGAGGTACGGGTACGGCTTGAGCTCGCGCTCACTGCCCGGCGGGAGCTGGACCTTGCCGTCGCGGATCGCCTGGTTGAAGTCGTCGATGTGCCGGAAGCCGAAGGCGGCCAGGTCGTCGTAGCGCAGGTCCATCTCGCGCACGACCCACTGGAGGGCCTCGGCGGCCCGCTTCGGGTTGGTGATGATCGGCGTGATCAGGTGCGGGATGCCCTCGTAGGCGGTGAGCTCGACCCGCTTGGGGTCGACGAGCACCATCCGGACGTCCTCCGGGGTCGCTCTTATCATCACCGAGGTGATCAGGCAGTTGATGCACGAGGACTTGCCGGAGCCGGTGGCTCCGGCGACCAGGATGTGCGGCATCTTCGCCAGGTTGGCCATCACGTAGCCGCCCTCGACGTCCTTGCCGAGCGCCACCAGCATCGGGTGGTCGTCCTCCGCCGCCTCGGCCAGCCGCAGCACGTCGCCGAGGTTGACCATCTCACGGTCGGTGTTCGGGATCTCGATGCCGACGGCGGACTTGCCCGGGATCGGCGAGATGATCCGCACGTCGGGGCTGGCCACGGCGTACGCGATGTTCTTGGTCAGCGCGGTGATCTTCTCGACCTTGACCGCCGGGCCCAGCTCCACCTCGTAGCGGGTGACCGTCGGGCCCCGGGTGAAGCCGGTGACGGCCGCGTCCACCTTGAACTCGGCGAAGACGTTGGTCAGCGACTCCACGATCAGGTCGTTGGCGGCGCTGCGGGTCTTGCCGGGCCCGCCGCGCTCCAGCAGGTCCATGGAGGGCAGGGAGTACGTGATGTCGCCGGAGAGCTGGAGCTGCTCGGCGCGCGCGGGCAGGTCGGTCGGCTCGGGCGCCGGCTTCGTCAGGTCCGGCACTCCCCCGGACGCCCGCTCCCCGGCCGCCTTGGCACCGCGCGCGGTCGGCACCGGCTTCGCGGGAGCCCCGGGCGCCTCTGCGGCCTCGGCCGCGGCGGCCGCGACGGCGGCGGCCCGCTCGGCGGTCAGGTCCCGGGTCAGATCGGCGACCAGCGGCGACGGCGGCATCCCGTTGAGGACGGCCCCGTCCAGGGCGGCGGCCGCCGCGGCGGCGACGTCGACCGGGTCGAGCCCGCCGGTGTCGAAGGCCGACGAGGACGGCGTACGGCGCCGGCCGCGCCGCTCCAGGGCCGCGGACTCCGCCCGGTCGGCCCCGTCCGCGTCGTAGCCCGGCCCCGCGCCGGGCGCACGCCGGCGCGCCGGGCGCGCGGGACCGGGCCCGGCCTCGCGCCAGTCGTCGCCGTACGCGTCGCGCGCGTCACGGAGGTCGTCGTGCTCCGGCTCGTACTCCGGCTCGACGATCCCCAGCCGGGCGCCGAGGGCGCGCAGCCGCTGCGGGATCGCGTTGACCGGGGTGGCGGTGACGACGAGCAGCCCGAAGAGCGTGAGCAGCACCAGCAGGGGCACCGCGAGGACCTCGCCCATCATGAAGACGAGCGGCTTGGAGGCGGCCCAGCCGATGAGCCCGCCCGCGTCCTGCATGGCCTTGGTTCCGTCCTCGCGGCCGGGCGAGCCGCAGGCGATGTGCACCTGCCCGAGCACGCCGACGACCAGCGCCGACAGCCCGATCGCGATCCGCCCGTTGGCCTCGGGCTTCTCCGGGTGGAGGATCAGCCGGACGCCGATCGCGCCGACCAGCAGCGGGACCAGCAGGTCGAGCCGCCCGAAGGCGCCGGTGACCAGCATCTCGACCAGGTCGCCGACGGGACCGCGCAGATTGGACCAGGTCCCGGCGGCGACGATCAGGGCGACGCCGAGCAGCAGCAGCGCCATGCCGTCCTTGCGGTGCGCCGGGTCGAGGCCCTTGGCTCCGCGCCCTATCCCCCGGAACATCGCGCCGACACCGTGCGCGAGACCCAGCCAGAGCCCGCGCACGAGCCGGTAGAGGCCCCCGGTCGGGGACGGCGCGGGGCGCGGCGCGGCCTTCTTCGCGGCGGTCTTGCGCGCGGGCGCGCGCTTGGCGGGCGCCGCCTTCTTGGCGGGCGCCTTCTTCGCGGCAGGCTTGGCGGGCGCCTTCGCGGGCACCGCCTTCTTCGCGGTGCCGGTCGTACGGCCGGCGCGCGGCTTCGCGGTGCCCGCCGTGCCCTGGGAACCCTTGCCGGACGTACGTGAGGCCATGATGCTGAGGTTACCGGTGTACGCGGCCGGGGAAACAGCTCACCCGTTCGTGTCGCCGCTACGGGGCGCGAAACTGACGCCCGCTCACGGCCGACGCCCTACGGGTGACGTTCCGCGCCGGCGCGCGGGCGAAGCGGAGTGACGCCGGGTCAGCTCTGCGCGGGCAGCGTGGGCGCGCCGCCCGTGCCCGGTTCCAGGGCGTCGAGGGCACGGCGGAGCCCGGTGAGCTTGCGCTCCAGATGGGCCGCGGTGGCGACGGCCGCCGCGTCGGCGGAGTCGTCGTCGAGCTGCTTGGACAGCGCCTCGGCCTGCTCCTCGACCGCCGCCAGCCGGGCGGAGAGCTCGGCGAGCAGCCCCGCGGACTCCTTGGCGTGCCCGTTGTGTCCGCCGCCCTCCAGCTGGAGCCGCAGCAGCGCCGCCTGCTCCCGGAGCTGGCAGTTCTTCATGTACAGCTCGACGAAGACGGAGACCTTGGCCCGCAGCACCCACGGGTCGAACGGCTTCGAGATGTAGTCGACCGCGCCCGCCGCGTATCCCCGGAAGGTGTGGTGCGGGCCGTGGTTGATCGCGGTGAGGAAGATGATCGGGATGTCCCGGGTCCGCTCGCGCCGCTTGATGTGCGCCGCCGTCTCGAACCCGTCCATGCCGGGCATCTGGACGTCCAGCAGGATGACCGCGAAATCGTCGGTCAGCAGCGCCTTGAGCGCTTCCTCCCCGGACGATGCCCGCACCAGCGTCTGATCGAGCGCCGAGAGAATGGCCTCCAGCGCCAGCAGATTCTCCGGCCGGTCATCGACCAGGAGGATCTTGGCCTTCTGCACCATGCCCCGTCCTCCTCGCCCCGGCACTGTCTCGCTCCGGCTCCGCGAGCCGGGGGAAGCACCGGGCGCCGCCCCAGAAGACGACTCCCATGCGCCGTCCGTCCTTGTGCCGGTCATCGTAGCCGCACCCCGCCCGTCGCCACACCCTGTCACCGCATTGTCACTGAGCACGGCCCCGTGCCCGTACGTCGAACGCGGTGGGAGACCAGAAGGTTCCCCGTCCCCGGGCCTCTCACACCCGGATGGCACCGGCCCGCCGGCCGACCGGTGCCACCGGCCCCGCTCAGCCCTCCCCGTCCCGCATCCACTTCTCCATCTCGGTCAGCAGGAAGTCCGGGTCGACGGGCTTGGTCACATAGGCCGAGGCGCCCGACTCCAGTGCCTTCTCCTTGTCCCCCTTCATCGCCTTCGCCGTCAGCGCGATGATCGGCAGCCCCGCGAACTGCGGCATCCGCCGGATCGCGGTCGTCGTCGCGTACCCGTCCATCTCCGGCATCATGATGTCCATCAGCACGACCGACACGTCCTCGTGCTGCTCCAGCACCTCGATGCCCTCGCGCCCGTTCTCCGCGTACAGCACCGCGAGCCCGTGCTGCTCCAGGACGCTGGTGAGGGCGAAGACGTTGCGGATGTCGTCGTCGACGATGAGCACCTTCTCCCCGGCGAAGCCGAAGGTACGGCGCGGAGCCGGCTCCGGCCGCTCCTCCGGCTCGGCCGCGCCGGTCCGCTCCGGCTGCCCGGGAAGGGCCGCCCGCGGCTGCTCGACCGCCTTGCGCCGGTGCCGGAACAGCGCCCCGGACCTCGCCTCGGCCGGCGGCGCCGGCGCGAAGTGCACGAGCCCGTCGCCGAAGTCGCCCACCGGCGTGTGCGCCCCGGCGGCCTCCGGCGGCTCCTGCCCGTGCCCGGGGTGCGCCGTCTCGCCGGGGCTCAGCGGCAGATACAGCGTGAACGTCGAGCCTCGGCCCGGCTCGCTCGCCGCGTGGATCTCGCCGCCCAGCAGCCGCGCGATCTCCCGGCTGATCGAAAGCCCCAGCCCCGTACCCCCGTACTTGCGGCTGGTCGTGCCGTCCGCCTGCTTGAACGCCTCGAAGATCACCCGCATCTTGCCCGGGGCGATGCCGATGCCGGTGTCCGTCACCGAGAACGCGATCAGGTCCGCGTCCGGGTCGCGCAGCGTCCCCGCCTCCAGGAGCTGCTCCCGGATCGACTGCGGCACGTCCGCGCCCGCCGGCCGGATCACCAGCTCCACCGCGCCCGTGTCGGTGAACTTCACCGCGTTGGACAGCAGGTTGCGCAGCACCTGGAGCAGCCGCTGCTCGTCGGTGTGCAGGGTGGCCGGCAGCTCGGGCGACACCCGCACCGAGAAGTCCAGCCCCTTCTCCGCGGTCAGCGGCCGGAAGGTCGCCTCCACGTAGTCGACGAGCTGCACCAGCGCGATCCGGGTCGGCGAGACGTCCATCTTGCCCGCCTCGACCTTCGACAGGTCCAGGATGTCGTTGATCAGCTGGAGCAGGTCGGAACCCGCCCCGTGGATCGTCTCGGCGAACTCCACCTGCTTCGGCGTCAGATTGGTGTCCGCGTTGTCGGCGAGCAGCTTCGCCAGGATCAGCAGCGAGTTGAGCGGCGTGCGCAGCTCGTGCGACATGTTCGCCAGGAACTCGGACTTGTAGCGCATCGACACCGCGAGCTGCTCGGCCCGCTCCTCCAGGACCTGCCGGGCCTCCTCGATCTCGGTGTTCTTCACCTCGATGTCCCGGTTCTGACGGGCCAGCAGCTCCGCCTTGTCCTCCAGCTCCGCGTTGGAGTTCTGCAGCTCCTTCTGCCGGTGCTCCAGCTCCGCCGACCGCTCCCGCAGCTGCTCGGTGAGCTCCTGCGACTGCTGGAGCAGCACCTCGGTACGGGTGTTGACGCTGATCGTGTTGACCGTGGTCGCGATCAGCTCGGCGATCTGGTTGAGGAAGTCCCGCTGGATCTGCGTGAACGGCTGGAACGACGCCAGCTCGATCACGCCCAGCACCCGCCCCTCGAACAGCACCGGCAGCACGATGACGTGCGCCGGAGCCGCCTCGCCGAGCCCGGACGAGATCTTCAGATAGCCCGGCGGCACATTGACCTGGATGGTCCGCTTCTCCTCCGCCGCCGTCCCGATCAGCGTCTCCCCGGGCCGGAACGAGGTCGGCATCGACCCGGCGGAGTAGCCGTAACTGCCGCGCATCCGCAGCTCGTACGAGCCCTCCCCCTCGCCCAGCGGCTCGGCGTCGTTGTGCGCGGAGCCCGTCGGCATCGCCACGAAGAAGGCGCCGTGCTGGGCCGAGACCACCGGCGTCAGCTCGCTCATGATGAGCGAGGCCACGTCGTCCAGGTCCCGCCGGCCCTGCATCAGACCGGAGATCCGGGCCAGGTTGCCCTTGAGCCAGTCCTGCTCGTCGTTGGCGAGGGTGGTGTCGCGCAGGTTGGAGATCATCGTGTTGATGTTGTCCTGGAGCGCCTGGATCTCACCGGCCGCGTCCACGCCGTCGATCTTCACGTTGAGGTCGCCGCGCGTCACCGCCGTGGCGACCGCCGCGATCGCCCGCACCTGACGGGTCAGGTTCCCGGCCATCTCGTTCACCGACTGGGTGAGGTCCGACCAGGTGCCCTCCACGTCCCGCACCCGGGCCTGACCGCCGAGCTGCCCGTCCGTACCCACCTCGCGGGCCACGCGCGTGACCTCCTCGGCGAAGTTCGACAGCTGGTCGACCATCGTGTTGATGGTGCTCTTCAGCTGCTGGATCTCGCCGCGCGCGTCGATGTCGATCTTCTTGGTGAGGTCGCCCTTGGCGATGGCCGTGGTGACGGCGGCGATCTGGCGCACCTGACCGGTCAGGTTGTCGGCCATCGAGTTCACCGACTCGGTCAGGTCCTTCCAGGTGCCCGACACCCCGGGCACCCGCGCCTGGCCGCCCAGTTCGCCCTCGGTGCCCACCTCCCGGGCCACGCGGGTCACCTCGTCGGCGAACGAGGACAGCGTCGTCACCATCGTGTTGACGGTGTCGGCGAGCTCGGCGACCTCGCCGCGCGCGTCCACGGTGACCTTCTTGGTCAGGTCGCCGTTGGCGACGGCCGCCGAGACCCGGGAGATGTTCCGCACCTGGCTGGTGAGGTTGTTGGCCATCAGGTTGACGTTGTCGCTCAGGTCCTTCCAGATGCCCGTCACCCCGCGCACCCGCGCCTGCCCGCCGAGGATGCCCTCGGTGCCCACCTCGCGCGCCACCCGGGTCACCTCGTCGGCGAAGTTCGACAGCTGGTCCACCATCGTGTTGACGGTCGTCACCAGCTCCAGGATCTCGCCCTTGGCGTCCACGGTGATCTTCTTCGACAGGTCGCCGCGCGCGACCGCCGTGGTGACCTCGGCGATGTTCCGGACCTGGAAGGTCAGGTTGTTCGCCATGAAGTTCACCGACTGGGTCAGGTCCTTCCAGGTGCCGGAGACCCCCTGCACCTCGGCCTGACCGCCCAGGATGCCCTCGGTGCCCACCTCGCGGGCCACCCTCGTCACCTGGTCCGCGAAGCTGGACAGCTGGTCCACCATCGTGTTGAGGGTGTTCTTCAGCTCCAGGATCTCGCCCCGCGCGTCCACGTCGATCTTCTGCGACAGGTCGCCGCGGGCCACCGCCGTCGCGACCTGCGCGATGTTGCGGACCTGCGCCGTCAGGTTCCCGGCCATGCCGTTCACCGAGTCGGTCAGGTCCCGCCACACGCCGGCGACGCCCGGCACCTGCGCCTGACCGCCCAGCCGCCCGTCCGTACCCACCTCGCGGGCCACCCGGGTCACCTGGTCCGCGAAGGCCGAGAGCTGGTCGACCATCGTGTTGATGGTGTTCTTCAGCTCCAGGATCTCCCCGCGCGCGTCCACGTCGATCTTCTGCGACAGGTCGCCCCGCGCCACCGCCGTCGTCACCTGCGCGATCTGCCGCACCTGCGAGGTCAGGTTGCCGGCCATGAAGTTCACCGAGTCGGTGAGCTCCCGCCAGCGCCCGGACACGCCGTCCACCCGGGCCTGACCGCCCAGCCGGCCCTCCGTGCCCACGTCCCTCGCCATCCGCGTCACCTGGTCGGCGAAGGACGACAGCTGCGACACCATCGTGTTGACGGTGTTCTTCAGCTCCAGCATCTCCCCGGCCACGTCCACCGTGACCTTCTGCGACAGGTCGCCGTTGGCCACCGCCGTCGTCACCTGCGCGATGTCCCGCACCTGGCCGGTCAGGTTCCGGAAGGCCGTGTTCACCGAATCGGTGAGGTCCTTCCACGTACCGGCCGCACCCGGCACCTCGGCCTGACCGCCCAGCAGACCCTCGACGCCGACCTCCCGCGCCACCCGGGTCACCTCGGAGCCGAACGCCGACAGCTGGTCCACCATCGTGTTGACGGTGTTCTTCAGCTCCAGCATCTCCCCGGCCACGTCCACCGTGACCTTCTGCGACAGGTCGCCGTTGGCCACCGCCGTCGTCACCTGCGCGATGTCCCGCACCTGCGTGGTGATGTTCCGGAAGACCGTGTTGACCGAGTCCGTCAGGTCCTTCCACGTGCCCGCCGCGCCCGGCACCTGCGCCTGCCCGCCGAGCAGACCCTGCGCGCCGACCTCGCCGGAGACCCGGGTCACCTCGTCCGCGAAGGTCCGCAGCGTCTCCGTCATCTGGTTGATCGTGTCCGCGAGCTGCGCGATCTCGCCCCGCGCCGACACGCGCACCTTCTGCGACAGGTCGCCGTTGGCCACCGCCGTGGTGACCTCGGCGATACCCCTCACCTGATTGGTGAGATTTCCCGCCATCGTGTTGACGGAATCCGTGAGGTCCTTCCACACCCCGGCGACCCCGGCCACCTCCGCCTGGCCGCCCAGCTCCCCCTCGGTGCCCACCTCACGCGCCACCCGGGTCACCTCGGACGAGAACGAGGAGAGCTGGTCCACCATCCGGTTGACGGTGTTCTTCAGCTCCAGCATCTCGCCGGCCACGTTCGCCGTGACCTTCTGCGACAGATCGCCGTTCGCGACCGCCGTCGTCACCAGCGCGATGTCCCGCACCTGCGCCGTCAGCCGGTTCGCCATCGTGTTGACCGAGTCCGTGAGGTCCTTCCACGAACCCGACATCCCCCGGACCTGCGCCTGCCCGCCCAGCTTGCCCTCGGTGCCCACCTCCAGGGCGACCCGGGTCACCTCGTCGGCGAACACCGACAGCTGGTCGACCAGGTTGTTCACGGTACGGGCGACCTTCAGGAACTCGCCGCGCAACGGCCGCGTCGTCCCGTCCGCCCCCTCCGAGCGCAGCTCCATCCGCTGCCCCAGATCACCCTCGGCCACCGACGAGAGCACCCGCCCGACCTCGGAGACAGGCCGCGCCAACTCGTCCACCAGCGCGTTCGCGGCCTCCACGGCCGCCGCCCACGCCCCCTCGCCGGCCCCGGTCTCCAGCCGCTCCGACAGCTTGCCCTCACGGCCCACCACCCGGCGCACCCGCGAAAGCTCCCCCGTCAGATGCGTCTGCCGGTCCGCGAGCTCGTTGAAGACGGCGGAGATCTCCGCCATCACCCCGTCGCCGGAGACCGGCAGCCGCTTGCGGAAGTTCCCGTCGCGCATCGACGCCAGCGCCCCGAGCAGCCGCTGCAGCGCCGCCGCGTCCACCTGCACCGTGCCGCCGCCCCGGGACCGCCCGCCACCGGAGGCCCCCCACGCCCGCGAACCGCCACCGCGCCGCGTCGTCGTGCCAGACTCCACCGTGTCCCTCCCGAAGGGGTCGACCATGCACTCGGTCTCTCGCTACCAGCCTGCCCAGTGTTTCACCGTGTCCGAACCAGGCCATAACAGTTCGGCAGCTTCGCACAACGTCCCCACCCCCGGGGGACGGAAACAGCGATGACCGGCATCCGCTGGGACAGCGAAGGTAAGTAACCTGGCATCCGGCTGTCCACCCGCCCCGGTCCGCCCGGCGGCGGGGTGCGGTGCGGACGGCCGGAAAGAGCACAGGCGGCGGGAGGGGCAGACCGACCATGGCGGAGCCGGGTGTCGAGACGCGTACGAGGAGTTCAGTGATCACCGCGCGGGCGGCTGCCAGTTTCGATCCCGTCGGACGGTCCGTGGCCACCGCCCGGGCCTTCGTCCGGGACACCCTCCAGGGCTGGGGGTACGCCGAGGTCGTCGACGACGCCGTCGTCCTCACCAGCGAACTCGTCACCAACGCCGTCATCCACGCCGGCACCGCCGCCGACGTCCTCTGCCTGCGCGCCGACGACGGCGTCCGCATCGAGGTCGCCGACCGCTACCCCGAGCGCGAGATCCCGGTCCAGCAGGGCCGCGCCATGACCGGCCCCGACCGCGAGAACGGCCGGGGCCTGCTGCTCTGCGCCGCCCTCGCCACCCGCTGGGGCGTCGAGTACAGCCCCACCCGCAAGCACGTCTGGTTCCACCTCGACCTGCCCGAGCGGCCCGTCGGCACCCGCTCCGCGGGCCCCGTCCTGCCGGACCCCCTCCTCCCCGTCACCGAGAGCCGCGTCCGCGTCGCCGTCGTCCAGATCGACCGCGGCGGCGCCATCGCCGCCTGGAACGAGGACGCCGAGGAGCTCTTCGGCTACGGCTCCGAGCAGGTCACCGGCAAACCCCTCGGCGACCTCGCCGCCTGGCCCCACACCCCCGGCATCGGCACCGGCCTCGCCGAGGCCCTGCGCCTGTCCCGCTGGGAGGGCAGCTACGGCATCCGCTGCGCCGACGGCCGCGTCATCCCCGTCTACGCCTCCCACCTGCGCGTCCGCGACGCCCAGGGCGAGCCGTCCACGGTCTGCCTGCTCGTCCGCGAGTACGAGCGCGCCGTCCTCCAGACCCCGCAGCGCCCCGCCGCCTCCGACGCCGGCCCCGAGAGCCGCACCGCCGCCGACCCCTTCGAGGTCTTCATCGGCTCCCCGGCCCCCGACGACCTCGACGGCCTCCTCCAGCGCACGGTCGAGCGCGCCCGCGACATGCTCGACGGCGACTCCGCCTTCCTCCTCCTCGCCACCGACGACGAGACCGAACTGGAGGTACGGGCCACCACGGGCCTGCCCTCCGCCCGCCAGCGCTTCGCCCGTGTCCCCGTCGAGACCGGCGCCAGCCGCTACGGCTCCGCCCGGATGCCCGCCGTCCACGAGGACCTGGCCGCCGTCCCCGGCGCCGTACCCCTCCTCGAAGGCACCGGGATGCGCTCGGTCGTCACGGTCCCGCTCAAGGTGGAGGGCCGCCTCACCGGCTCCCTCGGCGTCGCTGCGGAAGGTGCCAACCGCTACTCCAACGAGGAGGCCCTGCGCCTCCAGTTTGCCGCCGACCGGATCGCGCTCGCCGTCGAGTCCGCCCGCCTCGGCGAGCTCGAACGCCTGCGCCGCGGCTCCCTCAGCTTCCTCGTCGAGGCCTCCGACCTGCTGGCCGGCACCCTCGACCGCGACCAGACGCTGGCCCTGATGGCCCAGATGACGGTCCCGACCCTGGCCACCTGGTGCGCCGTCTACACGATCGCCGACCAGGCCTCCGACCCGTACCTCTCCTACGTCCTGCACGAGGACGAGGACCTGATCGACGGCCTGAAGGCCCTGCTGGTGTCGATCTCCCCGCCGGACCCGGTGACCACGCCCGGCGCCCGCGTGTGGACGGCCCCGGGCGACGCCGCGCACCGTGCGGCCCTCAACGCCTCGATGCGCGAACTCGACGCCCCCGGCGGCCCGATGTCCTCCGGCATCGGTACGGCCCTGGCGACCGCCACGGCCGTCGGCGGCGAGACGGTGGTCCTGCCCCTCGTCGCCCGCAACCGCGTCATCGGCATGCTGACCCTCGGCAAGCCCTCGGACGACCACTTCCGCCAGGAGATCCTGGAGCTCGCCGAGGACCTCTCCCGGCGCGCCGCCCTGGCCCTGGACAACGCCCGCCTGTACTCGGAGCGCACGGCCATCAGCCGCTCCCTCCAGCGCAGCCTGCTGCCGCCCGGCCTCCCCGTCGTCCCGGGTGTCGAGGTCGACGTCATCTACCGCGCGGCCGGCGAGGGCAACGAGGTCGGCGGAGACTTCTACGACCTCTTCCCGATCCGCGACGGCGCGTACGGCTTCGCCATCGGCGACGTCTGCGGTACGGGCCCGGAGGCCGCCGCCGTCACGGGCCTGGCCCGGCACGCCCTGCGCCTGCTGGCCCGCGAGGGCTTCGGCGGCCCGGCCGTCTTGGAGCGCCTGAACGCGGCGATCCTCGACGAGGGCGCCCGCAGCCGCTTCCTGACCCTGCTGTACGGCGAGATGCGCCCGCAGGAGGACGGCTCGGCGGTCCTGAAGGTCGTCTGCGCCGGCCACCCGCTCCCGCTCCGTCTGAGCCAGGACGGCACGGTCCGCCCCGCGGCGGACCCGCAGCCCCTCCTCGGCGTCATGGACGACCTGGAGCTGTACGAGCAGACGGTCACCCTGGACCCGGGCGACGTCCTCCTGTGCGTCACGGACGGCGTCACCGAACGCCGCGAGGGCACCAGGATGCTGGGCGACGACGGCCTCACGGAGGTCCTGAGGTCGTGTACGGGCCTGACGGCCGGCGCGGTCGCCTCCCGCGTCCTGCGCGCGGTCGAGCGCTTCGCCCAGGAGCCGGCCTCGGACGACATGGCCATCCTGGCCCTCCGCATCCCGGAACCGCACAACCGCTGAAGCGGAGAAGAGGAGGGGGGAGGGGAAGGTCAACAGCCTTCCCCTCCCCCCCTCCTCTCATCCCCCGGAAACACAAAAAGGCCCCCGCCATCAGGCGGGGGCCTTTTCTCTGAGCCCTTTAACGGAATCGAACCGTTGACCTTCTCCTTACCATGGAGACGCTCTACCGACTGAGCTAAAAGGGCGGGTTGTTCGGCGGCGTCCTACTCTCCCACAGGGTCCCCCCTGCAGTACCATCGGCGCTGAAAGGCTTAGCTTCCGGGTTCGGAATGTAACCGGGCGT